>DAIQNY010000008.1:0-31619 GCA_036788155.1 Actinomycetota bacterium
CGGCGGCGCCGGCGTCAGTGCTCCTCTGAAGGCCGCTTCTTCAGCAGCCTGCTAGACCCATGGCGGACGATTCGTCCACATCGTTCGGAAGTGTCCTGGTGAGTGTCCTCCTTCTCCTCCTGCTCACATGTCAGTGCCTTCTGCGAACGACGCTTCCTATTGCAAGCGCGTCGATAGACTAACATGTGATTACGCCAGGTGAACCGTTAGATGGGTCGTCCGTTCTGCATAGTGGGACGGTTGCTGCCGGAGTCGACTCTGGAGAGCGGCGCGTTTCGCGCCGTCGCCGACTCTCGGTATCATCGTGAGGGTCGCGGCGGAGCATGGTCGCGCGGCGCCCACGTCGTTCGCCGCGCGCTCCGTCTTTCGGCCGGACCGATCGAAGTCGGGAATCGAACCAAGGAGAGACCATGCCGCACCTCGGGGCCCCAGAACTCATCATCATCGCCCTCGTCATCCTGCTGCTCTTCGGGGCCACACGGTTGCCCAAGTTGGGCAAGTCCATGGGCCAGAGCATCAGCGGCTTCAAGAAGGGCCTGCACGAGGGCGACGACGAGATCGTGGAGATCAATCGCGAGAGCGTCCGGGCGGAGAGCACCGAAGGGTGATGCTCGACACCCGTGCGGGTGACGTCTTCGTCACGGCGAGTCAGACAGTGGGAAGGTCGAGCCAGTTCAGGGAGTGCCAATGACCGACGATGCCGAGCTGCAGGGAACGACTCCTGAGGGAAGCGACGCCGAGCTGGACGCGCTCAGGCAGGCCGCGGAGGGCGGCGACCGCGACGCCATGCTCGACCTCGGGCTGAGGCTGAGAGCCGAAGGCGAGGTCGAGGAGGCCGAGCGCTGGTTGCGCGGAGCGGCCGATGCAGGCCACGTGCGGGCGCTGTTCCCGCTGGGGGCGCTGCGCTTCGCCGCCGGCGACGCCGAAGAGGCCGAGCGACTCTTCACGTCGGCCGCCGAGGCGGACGACGTGGACGGCATGTACAACCTCGGCGTCCTCCTGCACCTGCGACGTGACCTGGGCGACGCGAAGCGCTGGTACGCCAGGGCGGCCGAGACCGGCGACGTGAGGGGAGTCTCCGGTCTCGCCAGGGTGGCGGAAGAGCGCGGAGACGTCGAGGAGGCGGCCCGCTGGTATCGCCAGGGCGCCGAGGCGGGTGATGCGGACGCGATGTTCGACCTCGGTCTTCTGCTGGAACGCCTGGGCGAGGCCGAGGAGGCGGAGGTGTGGTTTGCCCGCGCGCAGGCGGCCGGGCATCGGGGCGAGCGCAACTAGGCTGTCCGCGCCAAGCGCGTCGCTGCAGCGCTACCTGCTCCCCCACCTGTAGCCGCGCCTCCCAGGCGCGGGCGGTCCCCGCTGCCGGCGCGAGGCCCGCCCAGTCCGCGCTCCCCTCAACGCCGCCTCCCCCTGCCGTCTCTCCCTCGGGTATCAGAGAGAGAACGACGGCTCCAGCGATCCGGGGAGAGCGGTGTGGGCGAGCAGGGCGAGGGGCGGAGCGACGAGCTCGATCTTTTCTACGACGTCGACGAGCGACCCCGCCGGACCGTGCACTGGGCCATCTACGGCGGCCAGTGGCTCATCACCATGGTCTACGGGGCTACCGGATGGGGGCCATCATCACGGGCGTCCTCGGCCTGCTCACCTTCCCGTGGGTCCTGATCGACGTCTTCCTGACGTTCCTCCCGGCCGTCGGAGCCGCGCTCGCACCTGTCGCCGGCGTCATGCTGGCGGACTACTACCTCATCAGAAGGCGCCGGCTGAACGTGCCCGATCTCTTCACCGAGAAGGGCCAGTACCGGTACTGGCATGGGTGGAATCCCGCCGCTCTCGTCAGCTGGGCCGCCGGGGCCGGCCTCGGCGTCGTTCTGCTCGACTACTCGTTCCTCGTCGGCCTGCCGGTGGCGTTGCTGTTGCAGTACCTGCTGACGAAGTACTGGACCCTGGGGCGCTACCCGCAGGCCGAGCGCGGCGCGTCGGGGAGCGACTACCTCGCCACGAGCGCAGACCGCGAGTGGACGATCCGCATCCGCGGCGAGACGTGAGGCGGCACGAGCGCCGTTGACGTAGCGGCCGGGCCGCCGCTCGTGGGAGCGCGCGCCCGGTGGTGATAGGCTGGCGCCGATGCACGACCGTCGCTTGAGCGCGTGAGAGAACCATCCTCGTCACAGTCCACCCCGTCGCTCGCCGACGCGCTGTCACGCGTCGGCGCGAGAGAGGTGGCCGTCCCGGGTCTTCGGCCCTGCTTCCGCTACCCCGTCCGCCTGCCCAGGGGGAGCTTCGGGGGGCTGGGCGGGCAGCTGTGCTTCAGCGACGTGCTGTTCCGCTCGGCTCCACTCGCTCGTCAGCTCCTCGGGCTGCCCTACGAACCGGTCGGACGGCTGGCCGTGTCAAACGCCGGTTGGGAGGCGTTCCCCGGAGGCACGACGACCCGACGCCGCGCCTGGGCGGCGTTCGGGCAGCCCGGCGGGGCGTTCGAGATGGCCTCGTCGCGCCGCTTCCACGAGCAGGGGCCGCGCGGCGCGGCGCGCTGGCAGCTGGACGAGGCGATGCCGACCGGCGGCGGCAGCGACGAGTTCTGCTCCGTCGCGTCCCCCGACGAGCGCGGCGGCTTCATCGAGCTGGTGCGGCTCATGGCGGCGACGGCGATGGAGTTCGCCGCCACCGTCTCGGAGAGCGGCACGCCGGCCACGGCGAAGATCGTCGACGAGCGCGTCGCCGCGGCCGTCGTGCACTGGACCGAGGGCGCCTTCGAGCACTCTCTCTCGCTGAGCGCCCGCGTCCATGGCGAGCACCTGAACGGGCTCAGGTTCTGGGCCGCCTTCTGGAGGGACGACGAACGGCTCAGGGTGCGTCATCTGAGCAAGCCGCTGGAGCTGACGGCGCCGGGAGCGGTCGTCGCCCGCCTCTCCCGGCTCGAGGCCTATTCGTGGCAGAGCGACCTGCTCATGACGGTGGTCTGGGAGCAACTGGAGGCGCTCCGGCGGCTTCTCTCACGCAAGGCTGCCGCGGACTGCTGGTCTGAGTTCAGCCACCACGTGGTGCCCTGAGGCCGGATCCGCCGCCGGGCGGATCAGAGCGCGCCGAGGATCATCGAGACCACGATGAGCACGAGCATGCCCAGCATGGCGCTCAGATCGAGGGCGGCGTTGCCCATCCTCACCTGGGGGACGAGCGGCCGGAAGAGGCGCAGGTAGGGCTCCGTCGCGTCGTAGAGCACGCCGTACACCCGATATGCCGTCGTGCCAGCACGCAGCGGGAACCAGCTCAGCACGAACCTGACCAAGACCATGAAGATGTAGACCGACAAGGCGATCTCGATGATGCCGAGGATCAGGCGCACCGTGCGTCCCTTCGTTTCGTCCCATCAGGTACCTTGCCGTTCCGGTCGCGCAGCGAACCTGCCCGGCCTCCGGGCCGCCCGTCGGCGTCAACGGAGGTCGACGCCGGCGACCCCCGTGGCGTGCCACAATCGACAGACAAGGTCCGGTGCGGCTCGGTCGGGTGCGCCCGGGTCCAACCGATGACGCGCCAGGGAGGGCAAGATGCAGGGCGATCCCAGAGTGATCGACGCACTGAACCAGCGGCTGGCTGAGGAGCTCACGGCCATCAACCAGTACTTCGTGCACGCCGAGATGTGCGAGGACTGGCACTACGACCGCCTCGCCGAGGAGATCAAGAAGCGCTCGATCACCGAGATGAAGCATGCCGAGAAGCTGATCGAGCGCATCCTCTATCTGGAGGGCCGCCCCGTCGTGAGCAACCTCCAGGAGATGCACATCGGCGAGAGCGTCGCCGACATGCACAAGAACGACCTCCACAGTGAGGTCGACGCCGTCAAGTTCTACAACGACGCCATCCGGCTCTGCGTCGAGGCCCGCGACGAGGGCACCAAGGAGATGCTCGACGACATCCTCACCCAGGAGGAGGAGCACGTCGACTGGCTGGAGGCCCAGCTCGACCAGATCGAGCACGTGGGCCTGCAGCTGTACCTCTCCGAGCAGATCGGGTAGGCCCGGGACATCCGGGCTCAGCGTCGCGGCCGGTCAGAAGGGGACCGGCCGCGACGCGCCGCCGGACGGTCACAGGCCGCACGCGGCTAGGGGACCCAGGTCTCCCCCCGGCGTTCCCCGCTCCGGGGTCTCTTGGCACGCTCGCGGTACAGCATGGCTGCCGCCAGACGCCCCTTCGACTCCGTCTTGCTGAGGATGCGGTGCACGTGGGTCTTGACCGTCCCCAGGGAGACTACGAGGCGTTGCGCGAGCTGCGCGTTCGAGTAGCCCTCTGCGAGGAGCGCCAGGATCTCCTCCTCGCGCGCCGTCAGTTCGGGGAAGAGACTCGTCGCGGCGCCGGCGCCGAGATCGAGGCGCCGCGCCCTGTCGCGCACGATCCTGGACGGGTTGCGACGCAGGAGTTGGAGCACCTGGGAGGCCTGCCGTTCGGGCAGGTCGGTGCGGACGAGGCTGAGGAGGATCGCCAGGATGCGGTCGCCGCGGCCGGCGAGTGAGGCGACCAGCGCCGGCCCGCCGACCTGCAGCGCACTGATGCGGAGCAGCTCGCGCAGCGTCTCGTCCGAGACGCGCGCGGAGGCAAGCCAGGTCGAGGCCTCCGGGTTGGCGACCAGCTCCTGCCCCAGGAAGTCCCGGTGTCCGAGACGCAGGAGGCCGGAGGCGGACCGGGCCAGCTGCGCGCGCCCGTCCTCGCCGGCCCGGAGCAGGAGCACGCCGCGGAAGAAGTCGGCCTTCTCCATCTGGAAGCGCAGGTCCAGGCCTTCGGCCTCGTTGCGCAGCATCTCGAGTCGTGCGAGCGCGTGCCGGTAGGCGCCGGACACCCCGTCCATGAAGGCCAGGTCCACCTGGACGTCCAGCCGGTCGAATGGGGAATCGTTGCGCCGGAGCGCTCCCAGCGCTCGCTGGTACGAGCGCACCGCCCTGTCCGCCTCTCCGGCACGGCGCAGCGCCGTGCCCTCCGTGAGGCACACGTTGAGGAGCATGCTCGCGCTGGTCTGCATGAGCGGCTCCGCGAGCAGCTCCTCGAGGAGGGCGAGGCAGTCGCGCAGTCGGCCGCTCTGGGCGAGAAAGGCGGCCGACGTCACGTCCATCTGGGCGCGCATCTGCGTGAGGCCGTGCGTGGCAGCTTCTCGCCGAGCTTCGTCAAGGAGCGCAGCTCCCTTTGCGTAGCGGCAGGCGAAGAGGTAGAAGTTCGCGAGCGCGTTGAGAAGATTGGCCGTCGTCAGCCGTGAGGCATGGCGTCGCACCACCGGGAGCGCCGCCTTGGCGAGGGTGAGGGCGGCGCCGACATCGCCGCTCGTGTAGGCACGATGGAGCGCGAGCATCTTCATGTTCGCGGCCAGCTCGCCGGGGACCGCATCGAGGTCCTCGAAGGTGACCTGCACCTCATCGAGCTCTCGCCAGCGGCCGGCGATCGAGAGCGTGCGGGCGAGTGCGAACAGGGATTCGGGCTGGCCGCTGCCGTCACTCGCCTCGTACGCCGCTCTGGCGAAGGTCGCGGCCTCGTCCTCTTCACCTCTCAGGTAGCAGCAGTTGGTGAGAGCCCGGAGGCTCAGGTAGCGGCCGGTCGCGTCGTCCCCGAGCGCGGCAAGCGCGGCATCCAGGTGCCTGCGTGACTCGCTGAGGTCGCCCTCAACGTAGCACCGGTGTCCGTCGAGGAGGGCCGACCAGCCAGACGTCTGGGGAGGTCCGTCGCGCAGCGAGTCCGCCCAGCGTGCGAGGAGGCGCTGATCGGTCGTGCCGAGCAGACCGTGACCTTCCGTGCGCAGCAGTTCGACGGTCGCCTCGAGGTCGCCGGCGCGGAGATAGAGCTCGACGGCCTCCGGGGCTCGGCCCTCACGGGCGAGCAAGGAGGCGCTGCGGCGCCGCAGGGCGCCGAGCGCGGCCTGCCCGCTCTCGGCGGCCAGCCTCGCCTGGAGGAGCTTCTGGAACAGCGGATGGTAGTGATAGACATCCGCCGAGGGGCCGGAGAAGGTGAACGCACCCTCAGCCTCGAGGCGCGCGAGCAGGTCGCCGGCGTCCGCGATCCCGGTGACCGCCTCGGCCAGCGGGGCGGTCATCTGGCCGATGCAGCAGCTCTCGAACAGGAAGCGCCGGCTCCCGGGGTCCTGCCTTGCGAGGACCTGCTCCGCGAGGTAGGGGAAGGCCGCGCTCTCGAGTCCGCCGCCCGCGACGGCCTCGTCGACGCCGGCGCGGTCCAGGCCGTTGAGCGCCCTGCCGGCGAGCACGGCCCCGGCAGCCCACCCGTCGGTGAGACGCAGCAGCGCCTCGACGTGGGCGGCCGCCGGCGCGGCGCCCTCTCGCTCAAGGACGGCCGCGATTTGATCGCCATCGAGGCGCAGTCCGTCGTGCGAGAGCTCGTTGAGCTCGCCCTCGAGGGCGAGTCGAGCGGCGGCGAAGGCTGGCCTCACGCGTCCCAGTACGAGCACGTGGACGTCCGGCGGCGCGTGCGCGAGCAGTGTGGCCAGCACCTCGTTGAACGCCGTCTCCTTCGCGACCGTCTCGTACTCGTCGAGGACGAGGTGCAGTCCCGGCCCGACGGCGCTGCGGAGCTCCGCGGCGAGGGCGGACGCCGCCTGGGTCGCCGCGGCCGGCCCGTCGTCACGCCGGGCCCGCAGCTCGTCCTGACGCTCGCCGAGATCCGGCAGATGGGCTCGCAGAGCAAGGGTCAGGCCGGCCAGGAACGTCTGCGGATCGGCGTCGAGCCGGTCGAGCCGGTACCAGGAGGGATCCCAGCCCAGCCCGGCGGCGGCCGCGGCGACGAGGGTCGTCTTGCCGTACCCTGCGGGAGCGCGGACGAGGAGCAGACGGGCGTTCGCCGCCTCCGAGATCGCGGCGAGCTGGTCAGGTCGTACGCTCGGCGCACGCAGCCGCGGCGGAGAGAGCTTCGCCGTGAACAGTGGCGACGGTTCCTGGTGGCTCGTCATGTACCGTCCTTCGCGAATGCGCGCCGGCAGCAGTACCGACGGATAGGTGAGGCCGGCGCCTAGTCTACCTGTCGGATGTCGCAGGACCGAGGACGTGGCATCTATCCAAAGATAGATACACGCTTGCGTCGCGCATCACAAGAATCAGCCCTCAGGATAGACGCATGACGCGGGTCATCGGCCTATCGTGTCTCGCCAGGAGAACCGGCCTCTCGGAGACGGTCGAGCTCGGAGGCGCGACGACCCTGGAAGCGCATCGCGTCGGCAGGCGCGGGGCAAGCCGCAAGGCTGCGCCTGCCGACGCGCCGGGCTCGGGCCGATCAGTTCGAGCGGCGCAAGGCCGATACCGGGAGCCGTCATGTACCTCGCATTCCTTACTCGTAGGCTGCGGACCGCAGCCCTTGTCGCTGCCGTGAGCCTGCTCGTCCTGCTGAGTGCAGCGCATCCGGCAGCGGCGGCGCCGCTCGATCCGACCCTGGCGCTGCCGCAGCTTCAGGCGATGCTCCAGGCGTCTCTCACCGGAGCGGTGGATGGCTACTTCAAGACCGCCGTCAAGGGAGCGACGATCGCCACGGTCCCCTGCACCGTGCTCGGTGTGGTGCCGCAGGCCGCCGTCGACAACGGCGATCTCATCATGTTCCGGGCGGCCGGCCCCGTGATCGAGGAGGCCGGCGGCATCGCCGCCGGCATGAGCGGCAGCCCGCTCTACGTGAACGACGGCGGCGAGGACCTTCTCGTCGGCGCCGTCTCCTACGGCGAGTACTTCACCAGCAACGGGCTCGGTCTGGCGACGCCGATAGAGCACATGATGGAGCTCGAATCGGCCCTCGACGCCGATCCTCTGGCGGCGCGACTCGCCAGGACGGTGACGCTCGCCGAGCCGCTCGAGACCGGAGAGGCGACCATCGACTCCGTCGTGGTCGCCCCCACGTCTCGCGCCGCCCGTGGCGCCCGCCGCGGCGACGGGACCGTCGTGGTGCGCTCGCTCTCCGCCCTGATGGTCAGCGGGCTGCCCACCGACACGGCGGCCTATCGCGCGCTCAAGAACGACTTCGCCGACCGCGGCATCGAGCTCCGGGGAGGCTTCGCCGCCGGCGCCGTCGGCGAGGAACCCGGCTTCGAGACACCGCTCGTACCCGGATCCTCCGTGGGCATGCTGCACATGCGGGGCGACTACTGGTACGGCGGCATCGGCACGACGACGTACACCACCGCCGTGGACGGCGGCGCGCTCGTCGGCTTCGGGCACCCGATGGAGTACGACGGCCGTCTCAGCGCCTTCATGACGAACGCGGACGTCATCGGCCTCTGGAACAACGCCGACGAGCCGCACAAGGTCCTCGCTCCCGGCGCGGTACGGGGTGAGATCACGGTCGACAGCGGCGCGGGCATCGCCGGCCTCATCGGCGACGGGCCGGCCAGCGTGCCCTTCGTCTGCACGGCGACGAACGCGGCGACGGGCAAGACCATCACGCGCACGAGCTTCGTGACCCAGTTCGCCGCCGACCAGGGCAAGTGGCCGTACACCGACATGAACGCCATGGCGTTCTACCCCGCGCTCTACCAGGTGACCGGCGACCAGCAGTACAACGGTCACCTCGAGTACACGCTGCAGATCGACGTGACGGACGGCGTCCATGACTACACGATCCAGCGCCAGAACACCTGGGAGGACAGCTACGGCTGGGACGCGGCCTATCTCGCCGTCTGCGACATCTACTCGTTGCTCATGACGATGACCGACGACCCCGACGGCACCATCGGGATGCACGTCACATCGATGCGGCTGAACGCGGTCCTCTCGCCGAAGCTCGTGCGGGCACGGATCGTCGACGTCAGCGTGCCCGGCGGCCTCAAGACCGGGGCGAACACCGTGCATGTGAAGCTGTACGAGTACGGTGACGTCGCCGCCAAGGTGGTCGAACTCCCGCTCACCATCCCCGAGGGAATGGCGACCAACGGTTGGCTGTTCGCCAAGGCTCCCTACACGAGCGTCGAGAGCGAGGGAGATGGGTGGTACGGCATCTGGGGCTTCTACCCCGACCCCGCGCGTCCGCCGCAGACGCTGGCCGAACGCGTCGACGATCTGAACGGCGCGCACGGCAACAACATGCTGCTCGTGGCCTACACGCCCGGCGACGACGACTACTACTACTACGACGACTACTGGGGCGAGGGTGAGCCCTGGGGGGAGAACGCCGTGGTCGTCGCGCGGGACATGGGTGAGTACCTCACGGGCGCAGTCGAGAAGTCGCCGGCCAGGGTGAGCATCCGGGTGCGAAGCGGAGGGCCGATCGTGACGGGCCAGAGACTCAAGCTGTACGGCATGCTGCACGTGTGGGAGAGGCTCGTCGACCAGACCGTGAAGATCTACGGACGCGACGCGGGCGAGGCGACCGACACGCTCATCGCGGAAGTGCCGGTCAAGTGGGAGAGCGACGACGAGGACGAGGAGGACGGCCTGAACACGTTCGTCGCGACTCTGCCCAGAGGTCTCGAGCACACCACCACGCTCACGGCGCTGTGGGAGGGTGACGACTCCTATCTGAGCTCGACGGGATCCATCGAGGTGGAGGTGAAGGCCAAGGTCGCCCTGAAGGCCCGCACTCTCCCGGGGCAACGCGTCAGACTGGCGGCCGCGCTGCAGCCGTCCGACGCCGGCGGCCGGATCGCCTTCAAGCGTCAGGTGCGAGGGGGCGCGTGGCGCACGATCGACGTGGTGCCGACCGCCAAGACCGGCAGGGCGGTCTGCATCTTCAAGGGAAAGCCGGGGAGCACCAGGATCGTCGCCGAGTTCAGGGGCAGCCGGCGCAACGCGAAGGCGGTCTCGCGCCCCATCACGGTCGTCCTCCGCTGAAGGACTCCGTCGCAGACCGCGGCGGTGACGACGTCGCACCAGGAGCCAGGGAGGGGACATGAACGGACTCACCTGCGGGAAAGCCGCCGCACTCGCCGTCGTGCTGGCGCTCGCCACGTCGCTGATCGCGGCCTACGCGCACGTGGGCTCTGCGCCTGCCACGAGCAAACAGTCCGCCCGCCTCTGGGTCTCCCCGCTCAACCAGTCCGGCGTCACGCTCAGCGGCCGCGGGCTCCGCGTCTACGGCGGCATCGCCGCGAAGGCTGATCTGTCGGGGACGGTCGTCAAGCTCTACAAGCGCGAGGTCGGGCGCAACGGCGACGTGTACGTCGGCAAGGCGACCGTGACCTACGACCCGATCAACGGAAACCGGTTCCAGGGTCGCGTGCCGCGTCTCAAGCACGGCGCCGTCGTCACCGCCGTCTGGGCGGGGAGCAGGCGCTACTTCCCGGGGCGCGCCTGGATGTTCGCCCCGGTGAAGCCCAGACTCACGCTCACCGCCCTCACGGCGACGCAGGCCAAGACAAGGCTGCGCATCGACATCACGCCGGCGCAGACGTCCTACGGCACGGGCAAGGTCATGCCGACCACCCTGGCCGATGTGCAATGCCTCCTGGACGGCGAGTGGATGTGGTTCCCCGGCGAGCTCGGCGTGATGTCGACCGACGGCGAGTCCTGGTGCGTCTACGACTACTTCCAGGTGCCGGCCGGGACGTACACGGTCCGGGCGCGCTTCTCCGGCACCACCTACAACGCCGCCTCGACCTCGAAGCCGATCGAGGTCGTGGTTCCGTGAAGTAGCGTCGGCGCGCTCGCCTGCTCGCACCGACAGACAGGAACGGCCTGACGGTTCTCGTCGCCACAGCGCGTGCCGGATGCGTCGACTGCTCTCGTCACTGCATGCATGCAAGACGGTGTAGTGTGGTGGCTGCTGCCCGTCAGTGAGACGAGGGAGGTCGCCGTGTGCCAGGCCAGCCTGCGAAAGGCCCCCACCGGCATACGAGGCTTCGACGAGATCACCAGGGGGGGGCTTCCAAGGGGCCGTGTCTCCCTGTTGGCCGGGTCCGCCGGGAGCGGCAAGACGGTCGTCGCCATGAACTTCCTCGTGAACGGCGCCGAGATGTACGGCGAGCCTGGGTTGTTCGTCAGCTTCGAGGAGTCAGCACAGGATCTCGAGCGCAACTTCAGCTCGCAGGGCTTCGATCTGCGGAGCCTCGAGCAGCAGGGCACGCTCGCTTTCGACCACATCCGCATCGAGCGGAGTGAGATGGAGGAGACGGGCGAGTACGACCTCGAGGGCCTGTTCGTGCGACTAGGCGCCGAGATCGATGCCATCGGCGCGCGGCGCGTCGTGCTGGACACCATCGAGGTGCTGTTCTCCGTCTTCAAGGACGACGTCGTCATCCGCTCCGAGATGAAGCGCCTGTTCCGGTGGCTGGCAGATAGGGGAGTGACCGCCGTGGTCACCGGCGAGAGCGGAGGGGAGGGGATCACCCCGGCACGGCCTCGAGGAGTACGTCGCCGACTGCGTCGTGCTCCTCAACCATCTCGTGAGCGACGAGACCGCGACCCGGCGGCTGCGCATCCTCAAGTACCGGGGCTCCGCACACGGCACCGGCGAGTACCCGTTTCTCATCGACGAGCACGGCGTCTCCGTGCTGCCGGCGAGTTCGCTCGGCCTCCGGCACACCGCCCCGGTGGAGCGCGTCTCATGGGGAACCCCCGCTCTCGACGACATGTTCGGCGGTGAGGGTCTGTACCGGGGCAGTTCCGTGCTCGTCAGCGGAACCGCGGGGACGGGCAAGACGAGCGTCGCGGCCGGCTTCGTCGACGCCGCCTGCACGCGAGGCGAGAGGGCGATGTACTTCGCCTTCGAGGAGTCGCCGCAGCAGATTCTGCGCAACATGCGCTCCATCGGCATCGATCTCATGAGGCAGACGGACGCCGGTCTTCTTCGCATCCAGGCCGAGCGGCCAGAGCACGCCGGGCTCGAGATGCATCTGGTGCGCTTGAGCCGCGAGATCGACGACTTCAGGCCGTCGGTCGTCGTGGTCGATCCGATCACCAACCTCACGAGCGTGGGCTCATACGCCGGGATACGCGCCATGCTCACGCGACTGATCGACTTCATGAAGACGCGGGAGATCACCGCTCTCTACACGAGTCTGACCTCCGGGAGCGAGCACCTTGAGACGACCGACGTCGGCATCTCGTCTTTGATGGACGTCTGGCTCCTGCTTCGCAACACGGAGGGCGACGGCGGAAGGACCCGCGGCCTCTACGTGCTCAAGGCGCGCGGCATCGCCCACTCCAGCCAGGTCCGGGGGTTTCGGTTGTCCTCCCGTGGGGTCGAATTGACCGAGACTGACGACGTACGCCCGCCGGCGGGCCGCCCGCCGGAAGAGCGGTCCGCTCCGACGCCGGTGGCGCCGTCATGACCGCGGACGTGGAGGCTGCGCGTACCCCGGCGCCGGCAGGCGGCTGGAAGCTGAAGCTGTACATCGCCGGTCAGACCCCGCGCTCGGTCATCGCACTGAGGAATCTGCGGAGGATCGCCGAGGAGCACCTTGACGGCCGCTACCAGATCGAGGTCATCGACCTGCTCGAGAACCCACAACTGGCCAAAGGCGACCAGATTCTCGCCGTGCCGACGCTGGTCAAGGACCTGCCCCTGCCGGTGCGCAAGATCATCGGCGACCTCTCGGACACTGAACGGGTGCTCGTGGGGCTCGACCTGAAGCCGGCCTGATGGCGACCGGGCCGCCGCATCCTTCGATCGACGACCGGCTCGCATGGGAGAGTCGCTCCGGCGAGCACTACGTGCTGCGCCTGTACGTGACAGGTCAGACCCCACGCTCCCTGCGCGCCATCGAGAACATCAGGAGGATCTGCGAGACCCATCTCAAGGGCCGCTACGACCTCGAGGTGGTCGATATCTACCAGCATCCGAGTCTCGCCCAAGGTGAGCGGATCATCGCCGCGCCGACGCTGGTCAAGAGCCTCCCGACGCCGATCCGCCGCTTCGTCGGCGATCTCTCCGACACGGAGCGCGTGCTCTTCGGACTCGACCTGGTCCCGGTCGAGAGACCCGCAGAGCGGGGCTAGCGGCCGGCCATGGCGGAGGGTCCGCAGACCCGCCGGGAGCTCCTCGAGGAGCTCGAGGAACTGACCGTCAGGCTGCGGGAGGCCGAGCAGACGCTCGAGGCCATCCGCGGCGGCGCGGTGGACGCGCTGGTGGTGGAGACGCCGCAGGGCGGTCAGCAGCTGTTCACGCTGCAGGGGGCGGACCACGTGTACCGCGTGTTCCTCGAATCCATTGCGGAGGGCGCCCTCACGCTGAGCGGTGACGGCACCGTCCTGTACGCGAACCCCGCCGCCGTGAAGATGCTGTCGGCGACGGGCAAGAGCGTGACCGGGACGAGTCTGCGAGGGTGGCTCGCACACGAGTGCCGACGGTCGTTCGACGGCCTCATCGACGCGGGACGGCAAGGCCTCGTCAGCACCGAGACCAGGTTGTGTGCGCAAGCCGGTGGCCGGCCGGCCTATCTCTCCATCCGTCCCTGCGTCGATCTGGGCGAGACGGTGATGGTGGCCGTGCTGACCGATCTCACCCGGCAGAAGAAGACCGAGAAGCTCGTAGAGGAGGAACGCCTGGCGCGCTCGATCCTCGAGCAGGCGGGCGAGGCGATCATCGTGTGCGACAGGCGCGGCGTAGTCATCCGCGCCAGCCGGTCCGTCCGCGAGCTCGCCGGGCTCGAGCCCCTGTTCCGGCGTGCCGACGATGTGCTGCGACTGCGCACAGACAACGGGGAGGAGTGGCGTGCGCCGTGCATGGAGGCGACGCCTGTTCGACGCCTCTATCAGCTGCCGGTGTGGCTCGACCGGGCGGACGGGAAGCCGGCTCGGCTGCTTCTGAACCTGGACCCTCTGGAGACGAGGGAGGACGGCGTGATCGGCGCCGTCATGACCCTGACGGACGTGACCCGGCAGCATGAGGCCGAGGAGGCGTTGCGCGAGGGTGAGGAGCGTCTGGCCATCGCGCTGCAGGCCGCCTCTCTCGGCGTCTACGACTACGACCTGCGCTCGGGGACGATCAGGTGCGACGACAGGACGGGGGAGATCGTCGGCGAGGCGGGCGGCGCCACGCTGGCGACGGAGGAGGTGCTCGTGCGCCTGGTGCACCCCGACGACAGGGAGAGGGTGCGCGAAGAACTGGTGCAAGCTCTCCAGCCCTCGGGCAACGGCCGCTACGCAGTGACCATGCGGCTCTTCCGGCTCTCGGACGGTGAGGAGCGCTGGGTGAGCGGGGCGGGTCGTGTCTTCTTCGAGGGCGGGCAGGCGGTCCGTGTGGTCGGCACGCTCGAGGACATCACGGAACGCGTGCATCTCTCGCAGGCGCTCGTGGAGAGGGAGGCGGACGAGGCGGCGCGGCAGGAGCGGAACCGCTTCGCCCGAGACCTGCACGACTCGGTGACCCAGACCCTTTTCGCGGCTGCCCTCAAGGCTGAGGCACTCACGGCCATGGAGACTCAGGACGAGACCAGGGCGGCTATCGCTGAGGAGCTGCGCCGTCTCAGCCGCGGCGCGTTTGCGCAGATGCGCACCCTCCTCTTCGAGCTACGCCCGGAGTCCCTCGACGGCGTGCCCCTGGCGCAGTTGCTGCGCAACCTTGCCGAGGGCGCCGAGAGCAGATCGATGGTGCGCGTGGAGTGTAGGTTCAGCGGCGAGACCGAGCCGGCGCCCGAGGTGCATGCGGCGCTGTACAGGGTCGCGGCCGAAGCGCTGAACAACATCGTCCGGCACTCGCGGGCGCATCAGGCCTGGGTGGAACTGAAGCTTGCGCAGGACTCCGCCACCATGGTGGTCGGCGATGACGGTCGCGGGTTTGATCGCGACGGCGTGGATTCCGGGCACTTCGGCCTGCAATCCATGCGCGAACGGGCCGAGGAGGTGGGGGCGCGGTTCAGTATCGTCACCGCGCCTGGCGAGGGAACGCTCGTCGTCGTGGGTTGGCACGCTGCCTAGGCATTCCCTCAAGCCATGCACTTCTCGTGCCGAAGCAGGGCGTGCGGGCTGAGGCGCCGTTGTCCTGGGGCACAATCGTTGTGCATCGGCAGCGTCGCGGGAGGTGGGTGCAGTGACGACGAGGACGGTCTCACGGCGCAGATCGACGGCTCGGGAGTCCAGGGTCGCGCGTATCCCGGATCTGGGCGCCGTCATCCACGACGGCGTCCCGGGCGATCTCGCCGGGGAGATCCCGGGCCTGTACGGCTGCCTGTTCTCGACGCTGGAGTACCAGACCGCCTTCGAGCTTGAGCATCCCAACGGCGTGTGCGTCCTCGAGGAACCCCGTCACGTCCTGCTCTTCACGCGCCGGGGCGCGGAGGTGGACGTGTACAACCGCGCCTGCCCGTGCGGGCCCGTCGAGATAGACCGCATCTGCCGGGCTCTGTTCCGGGCCTTCCCGGCCGTCCGGCGCGTGCGATTGGAAGTCCTGTTCCCGCCCGAGGAGCTCCCGGTGCCGTGGTCCCCGGTCAAGGAGCTCACCTATCTGATGATCGATCTGCCATCGTCCGTGGACGAATACCACCACTCGCTGGGCAAGAGCACGCGCAAGACCATCCGCGGCTACGGCAACCGGCTGCGACGCGACCATCCGGACGTCCGGACCGAGACCGTCGACCCTGACGGTCGCGGCAGGGAGTACGTGGACCGGCTGGTCGACTGGAAGATCAGCCGGTTCAGGGAGTGTGGCCGAACGACGTATTGGGAGACCAGTCCCGACATGGCCGAGCGCACGGCGGCGTTGCTGGAGCTCGTCGGCCAGTGTCGCGTCACGTACATCGGGGGGGCGGCAGCCGCCATCCACCTGTGCCTTCGCGTGGGCGACACGGTCGTGGGGTTCGAGGGCGCATACGACCCAGCCTACGAGCCGTACCGTCTCGGCTTCCTCACCATGTACGACGCGGTGTGCGCGGCCATCGAATCCGGCGCCTCGCGTTTCAACGCCATGGCCGGAAGCCCGGCGCCGAAGGAGATGCTCGGCGCCAAACCAGTCGTCACGCGCAGGGTCACGATCCACAGGTCGGCGCTTCGCCGCTCGCTGTACCTCCTGGGCGGCAAGGTGAGTCGCCGTCCTGGAGGCAAGGCGGTGTTGCGGGCCGCCGATCGGCTGAGGACCGTGGGCCGCTCGACCTCCTGAGGACCGAGGGCCTCTGACCTGGTTGACGACCGGGGCCGTCCGACCGTCTGAGACCGGGGCCGCCCGACCGTCTCGGGCAGGATCTGGAGTGGGAGACCCCCTCGCCGCTTGCACGGAAGGTCGCCGACGGCGAGGATGGCGACATGGTCGCCGCCTACTTCACACCCGCCTCCGCGCTCCTGCTCCTCGCGGCGCTCGTGGCGTTCGTCGTCCTCACCGGGCTCTCGACGGGCCGTGGGGAGGCGGCGGGGGCCGCAGGCGGCCGCCGCCTCAGAAGGGCGTTCCGCGGCTGGCGGCTCCGCAAGCCGACGCGCCGCCAGGTGCACACCGCCTGGGTGGTCGGGAGCGCGGCGGTGGCCTTCGCGCTCACCCGCGGCATCGCCGTCCCGGTCTTCGTGCTCATCTTCTTCGCCCTGTGGCTGACAGGCTTCGGGGCGATCCAGCGCTTCTATCGATAGAGGCCCCTCGCGTCCGCGGGCGTTCCACGTGCCGGTCCATCGGACGCTGCATCCCTCTGAGGATCGTCCGCGCGGGGAATCACCACTACGTCATCCACGCTTCATGAGGAGGACGGACATGGTAGACAGGAGCACCCTCGATCCCTGCCTCGAAGGCATCAGGTTCCCGGCGGACACCCAGACGATCGTCGAGTGCGCGGAGGGCAACATGTGCCCACGCGACGTCCTCTCGGAGGTCGCCGAGGTCTCGGGGCGTACCTTGAGCTCGAAGGACGAGCTTCTCTGCAGTCTGGGCAATCCGGAGTACTGCAGTACGAGTTGACGACGGCCGGCGGCCTCGTGTTCGGACGGCCGCAGGTCCTCTTCTCGAGGGCGGCGAGCGACGATATGGCTCGCCGCCCTCGCGCATGCGCCCGCGAAACGCCGCCCCTCTCCATTCAGACCGGGGCCGGGAACACCTCAATCAGGGCCACCCGTTCGGGGTGGCTCGTCGTGGAGAGGAGGGAACGATGCTGCGCGTGGGTTGCAGGGACATCGGCATCGACGATTGCGACTTCGTCGCCGAGGGGGCGAAGATCCACAAGGTTGAGAACGAGATGATGGAGCACCTGCGCGAGATGCACCCCCACATGGTCGCCGGCCTCACTGACGTCCAGCACAAGGAGCTCGAGACACGGATCAAGCACGGGATGCACGGGCTCGAGCCGACGAGCGCGCCGCATGCGACGGGGAAGCACGTCACGCTGCGCATCGCCTGTGCGGACTTCGGCTTCACGGGCTGCACGTTCGTGGCGGAGGAGAGCAAGGTGCGCAAGGTGGAGGAGAAGTTCTTCGACCACCTCCGCGAGCACCATCCGGAGCTGGTCACCGGGCTTTCCGTGGAGCAGCACGACGAGCTGGAGCGGCGGGTGAAGGACGCCATCCGGCCGGAGTGAACCGGCGCGGCCTGGCCGCCGCCGGAGGCGGCCTCCGCGGCCGCCGCGCAGGGGTTGCCCGTTGAGGCGGCCGGGTGGATACTGCAAATCATGTTTGCGGTCACAATCATGATTTGCAGAAACCCCGGCCGCCCGATTCGCGCCCCGGAGCGGCACACGTGAGCGAGCAGCGTCCGGGCTTCACGCAGCGGCTCGCGTCCGCGTGCGCGCGCCACCCGTGGTGGACCATCGGCGTGTGGGTCGTCGCGCTCGTGGTCTCGGGAGCCGTCTACCTGCGGTGGGGCGACGTCTTCACCACGTCCTCCAAGTTCCTGAACGAGCCGGACTCCGAGAAGGCGGTCCGGCTGGTCGATGAGCACGGCGGCGGTGGCGGCGGCTCGCTGTCGCAGGCGGGAGACGCCGTGCAGAGCCTGGCAGACGGGCTCGTGGATGCGAAGAAGGGCGCCCGCGAGCTCGCCGAGGGCTCCGGGTCGGTGTCCTCGGGCGCCCGGGAACTGCAGCGGGGACTGAAGGAGCTTGCCAAGGGCGCCGGCGAGGTCAGCAGCGGAAACGAGCAGGCCAGCTCCGGCGCCCGCTCGCTCAGCAGCGGCCTGGCCGGCGCCTCGCAAGGGGCATCAAGCCTGCGGTCGGGCATCGCCGGAGTCGGCGACGCCACCGGCAGCTTCAGCTCTGGTCTGCAGCAGCTCGCGAGCGGCGGCAGGCACCTCTCGTCCGCCGCGGGCAGACTCGCCGCCGGCTCGAGCGACCTCTCCGGCGGCGCCGAGCAGGCCGCGGCCGGCGTGAGTCAGGCCGCGGCGTCCGCCGAGCAGATCGCCGGTGGGGCGGCGACGCTCGACCAGCTCGTCGCCGCCTACGTGCAGGCGCACCCCGAGGCGGCGAGCGATCCGACCTTCCAGCAGATCATGGGCGCCTCGCGGCAGCTCGCCTCGGGCGCGTCGGACCTCTCGTCCGGCTTGCAGAAGGCCGGCGCGGGCGCCTCGTCCGTGGCTGCCGCCGCGGGCAGACTCGCCGCCGGCGCCTCGAGCCTCGCCGCCGGCGCCGACGACCTCGAGGCAGGCATCGCGCGCAGCGCGAGCGGCGCCCGGCAGCTCGACCGGAGCATGGACGAGCTCGAGTCGGGCAGTGCATCGCTCGCGAGCGGCATCGGCTCCGCTGCCGCAGGCTCGCGCGAGCTCGCCGCCGGTTCGGAGCAGCTCGCCGCCGGCTCGGGCACGGTCGCGACCGGTGTCGGCGGCGCGGCCGAGGGCGCCGGGAAGCTCGCCTCCGGCACGAACGGGCTGAAGAGGGGCGCCTCCGAGCTGAGCCAGGGCCTGACGTCGGCGGCGGACGGCGCCGGCGAGCTGGACGCCGCCCTGGCTTCAGCCGGTACGCTCACCAATCACGACAGCGAGGTCGTGATCGTCCACAGCGACGACTTGACGGTCGACGACGTGGCGTTCAAGGCGGAGGTCGTGCGCCTCCGCGACGAGATCGACGCCCTGCCCGAGGCCGACGTGGCCGGTCTGCTCAGCCGCTACGACACGGGGCTGGACCGCGTGACGCGCGACGCCCTCACCTCGGACGACGGCCACACGACGATCATGAAGGTCGAGCTCGCGGCGCCTCCTGACCGTGCCATGAACCACGTGGACGGCGTGGTCGAGCTCGTGCGTCGGGCGGACGACTCGCCCGCCTTCGACGTCGCCGTCACGGGCGCCGCGACCCTGAGCAAGGACGCCCAGGACCTCGCCGAGAAGGACCTGCGCCGCGGCGAGGCCATCGGCATCCCCGTCGCCCTCATGATCCTCGTCCTCGTGTTCGGCGCGCTCGTGGCCGCAGGCCTGCCGCTCGCGCTCAGCGTCTTCTCCATCGTCGTCGGTCTCGCCATCACCGTCGCCATCGGCCAGAGCTTCGAGCTCTCCGTGTTCGCGCTCAACATCCTCGTGGCGACGGGCCTCGCCGTGGGCATCGACTACTCGCTGTTCATCGTCTCACGCTACCGCGAGGAGCGGCACAGCGGTCTGGACAAGATGGCCGCCATCGCCGCCGCGTCGGCGACGGCGTCCAACGCGGTGTTCTTCAGCGGCATGACCGTGGTCCTCTCGCTGGTCGGCATGCTGATCGTGCCGCTCTCGATCTTCGCGAGTCTCGGGATCGGCGCCATGAGCGCCGTGTTCGCGGCCGTGGCCGCGGCGCTCACCCTGCTGCCGGCCATGCTCGCGCTCCTCGGAGACAAGGTCGACGCGCTGCGCGTGCCGTGGCTGGATCGCTACGCGCGGCGGCACAGCGAGCACGGATGGTGGGGCAGGACGGCGCGGCGCGTCATGAGGCGGCCGGCAGTCAGCCTCGCGCTCGGCGCGGCGCTGCTGCTGGCCATCGTCGCGCCGGCGCTGGCGATGGTGAGCGGCGGCTTCAGCGCCGACCAGTTCCCGCCGGACTACATGTCCAAGCGCGGCCTCGACATGCTCGAGCAGGACTTCGCCGCCGGGATGAGCGAGCCGACCAACGTGGTTGTGGAGGGCGACCTGAGCAGCGAGAAGGTCCAGGTCGCCCTGGAGAGCTTCGTCGACCGGCTCGACGAGGACGGCCGGTTCACGGTCACCGGGTTCTCCACCGGCGCGGACGGCGGGCTGGCAGTGATCCAGCTTGTCCAGGACGCCGATGCGATGTCGGAGAAGGCCAAGGCACGCGTGCACGATCTGCGCGAAACGCTGGTGCCGGAGTCCTTCGCGGGCAGCGGCGCCGAGGTCTACGTCGGCGGCACCACCGCGGCGCAGATCGACTCCGTCGACCTCACGGACGGCTCCATGCCCATCGTCATCGCCGTCGTGCTGTCCCTGAGCTTCGTCCTGTTGCTGCTCGCCTTCCGCTCGGTGGTCGTCGCTGCGACGGCGATCGTCATGAACCTGCTGTCTGTCGGCGCCGCGTACGGCGCGCTGACCCTGGTGTTCCAGTTCGGCTGGGGCGCCGAGGTGATCGGACTGACGCGGGTCGAGTCGATCGAGAGCTGGGTGCCGCTGCTCATGTTCTGCGTGCTCTTCGGGCTGAGCATGGACTACCAGGTGTTTCTGCTCAGCCGTATCCGCGAGCGCTGGTACGAGACGGGCGACAGCCGGGAGTCGGTGGTGTTCGGCGTGCAGTCCACGGCTGGGATCATCACTGGAGCGGCGCTCATCATGGTGGCCGTGTTCCTCGGCATGGGAAGCGGGCAACTCGTGGTGCTGCAGGAGCTGGGGTTCGGGTTGGCCATCGCCGTGCTCCTGGACGCCTTCGTGGTGCGCGTGATCGTGGCGCCGGCGATGATCGCGCTGATCGGCGAGCGGTACTGGTGGATGCCGCGCTGGCTGGAGTGGCTGCCGCGGATCGACATCGAGGGCAGGACGAAGGCGCCGCAGGCGCCGGGGCAGGAGCGCGTGGCGGCCGGCGCGGCGAAGCCGTTCGCCGGCACCTACGCCGACGCGGGGGGCGGCATATGAGCACAGGAGAATCCGGCGGGCGCCGGGCGGCGCAGCATGCCCGCACCAGGGACGAGATCCTCGACGCAGCGACCGAGCTCGTCACGGAGCACGGCGTCGAGGGGCTGAACCTGCACGAGCTGGCGGCGCGAGCCGGCTTCGGCAACGCCGCCTCGCTGTACCGCTACTTCGCCGGCAAACGGGAGATCGTGAGCGCGCTCGCGGCGCGCGACCTGGAGCGGCTGGGCGACTATCTGCGGCGCGTGCCGGAGGACCTGCCTCTGGAAGAGCAGATCGTCGAGATCTGCCTGACGTACCTCGACTACGCGCGCGAGCACCCCGGCACGCGCGCGCTGCTGCTGACCACGGCATCGAGCATCGCGCCCGACTTCCGGGCGGCGGCTCTGCCGTCCGAGATCGTGGGGCGGATGTTCCGCCTGGGTGAGGCCGCGAGGGCGTCCGGCGCGCTCGACGTGAGAGATGAGGACGACATCTTCGCCGTCCTGCACGCGGGCTGGGCGCTCGCGCACGGCATGGCGGAGTACGACAAGATGTACGAGGATCCCGAGCGCGCGATCCTTCGCAGCCGGCATCGCGCGATCTTCCGCGCCTACGTCGCCGGGTTCAAGAGCGACTGGCGCGGCTGAACCACGTCCGGGGGGATGTCGTCGCGCCACAGCTCCGGCAACCGCCAGACGTCGGCCGGCCAGGGCGTCTTGCGCGTGCGTCGCCGGCCGTCCGCATGCTCTCCACTGACGGGCGCCGCCGCCGGACGCCTCACGTCCAGGTGCGAACGGCCCGCCAGGTGGCGGCGCCGGAGAAGTCCAGGTACTGCGTGCGCAGCACCTGGACCTCGCCGGCGCCCATGAAGGGCCCCGGGATGCGGCCTGCGTGCAGTCGGATGTACTCGTAGTGAGCAGGAGCCTCGTCCACCGCCCGTCTGTGCGCTGAGTTCCGGTGCCACTGCTCGGGCACCGTCTGCGTCCAGAACAGGATCAGGTTGCCGTACCGGCCGTGCTCCGGGCCCACATCCAGGTAGCTGAGGAAGCCGGCCGCGGCGTACTCGGGGAATGTCTGCGTGATGCGCCGCTCGTGCTCGAAGAGGACGGCGTGGTCCACGCCGTCGCGCAGACTGCCGAAGAACCCGACGGCGGTGACGTCCCGTGCCCTGAGCAGGGCGCGGCCGTCGGGGACCGCCAGGAGCTGCCGCTTGCCCTCGTCGGCCTGCTCGGAGATGCCGGGGCCGTCGATCTCGGGGCCCCACGTGTGCGCCACCTCACGCTCCAGCGCCAGCATCCGGGACATGACGAGCAGGTCGGCCATCGTCTCTTCGGGATCCGTGAACGGGCGCTCCGGGACGAGGTCGCCGGGGCCGAGCAGGACCGCCTTCGCGCCCCGGCCTTCGAGGCCTCTCTGTGTCGCCCTGCCGCTGGTCGTCGCCATCTTGCCTCCCTCAACGATTGGTGCCAGCCGATTGCGGGGCGTAAACCACCGGCTGTGCGCGGCGTGGCACGTCGTCACTGGGAGACGGCGTCGCTGCGAGCTCTGGGTGACAGCTCAGGAGGGCGCCGCGTTGTCGGGCTTCGCCCGGCCGAGCGGCGCCCTGGCTCTCGACGGCTTGAGGTCGGAGGGCCGGACCAGCGTGCTGCCATCCGGCCCCACCCGCACCGCCTTCTTCAGGGCGCTGCCCTTCCAGAGCTCCTTCCAGGAGAGGAACCAGACGGTCCAGCCGTCGCCCCATCTGCCGCGCCTCGGGCTGCCGGTCACCGTGACGGGGTCCCCCGGGATCGACCAGCCGTAGTACGTCCTCGCGCGCTCCGGCGAGAGGTTCACGCACCCGTGGCTCACGTTCGCGTATCCCTGTGACCCCGTCGACCAGGACGCCGCGTGGATGAACGCCCCGCTCCAGGTGAAGCGCACCGAGTGCGGCACCTGGATGTCGTAGTCGTCGCCCACCATTCGCTGTGGGTTGGCCTTCTCGATGGTGAGGTACGTGCCGTTGGGCGTCTCCTTGCCGGCACGGCCGGTGCTGATGGGCCACGTCGCGTACAGGCTGCGGTCCTTGAAGACCTTCATGCGATGCTCGTCCGTGTCCGCTACGGCGATCAGCGACCGCCCGATCCTGAAGCTCTGACGGAGGGTGTGCACCGCGTACACACCCGGGGAGAGACGCACTCCGTCGAAGTGGCCGGTGAAGCTCACCTTGACGCGCTCGGCCCAGTAGGTGCGCGGCCGGAACCAGAGCGCCTGGTCCCCATCCCAGTACCAGGCGCCGACGACGCGCTCCGAACACTTCAGCACGATCGCCCTCTCGACCGCTTTCTTGTCCTCCACCGGCGTGCTGAACGAGAGCATGACGGGCATTCCCACGCCGTAGGTGACGTTGTGGCCCTGGAAGATCTGGATGCTCGCCGTGGTGTCGGGCGTCAGCGTGCGGAACCTGGCCTGTTTCGTCACCATGCGGGCGTCCTCGTCGACGGCGGTCGCGCGGACGACGTACTGCTTGCCGGTGGGCAGGGCCCACCGGCTATGCCACGTCGTCCGCGTCTCGTCGAATTCGCCGGCGACGGGTCCGTCAGGCCCCCTGGCCGTGACGTCCACGAGTACGCCCTCACGCACCGTCACGGAGATGCCTGCCTGCGGCTCTGCCTGGCGGAGACCGTTCTTGGGAGAGATCGAGACCCGCGCCGCCGAGAGCGTCGCGCTCGGAGAGGGTGAGGCTGAACCTGAGGGTGAGAGTTGTGAGGACTCCGCGCTGCAGCCGCCGGCGAGCAGCGCCAGCACGAGGGCCGTCGCCGCGACGCACAGGCGGGCCGTCCGCACACGCCACCAGGGCCTGCGGAGCGGGCTCGAGGCCCGGTCTTGCTTCAGGGTGCGGCCCACGGACTGGTCGTCCGCGCCGCCGTCGGCATCCGTCACGTCCATCTCCCAGCCTGTTCGCCGCCTCGTCGCCCGCGCCTGCACGGTGTCCGACAGTGTGACGCATGGATGAATGGGATGCCTCCCCGGGGGAAGGTCCAAGGTGACGGCAGGGCCGCCCGTGGCTCCCGGCCATGGGAGCGGGCAGATGGACTTAGGATGTGCTTCCACCGTTCTGACTCCCGCTCCCATGGGCGGGAGCTTCGCATACGGCGCTCGTCGCGTGGCGACTTGCCCCTCCCGATCGCCGCGCCCCGGGCTTCTCGACGTCACGGATGCGCGGCGCGGGGAATGACGTGAGAGTAGGCGCACTCTCGAGTGGAGGAGAGGACCTCATGATCGACACCGACACCTTCAAGGCCTGCATCCAGGGTCTCGAGTTCCCGGCCGACGTCCACGACGTCGTGGAGCGGTCGGAAGAGAATGGTTGCCCCAAGAGCATCGTCTCGCAGGTACAGTCGTCGCCCAACCGGACGTTCTCGTCCCGGGACGAGCTGCTCTGCAGGCTCGGCGACACGCAGTACTGTCACCTCGAGTAGCGGAGGGGGCCGGGGCGGCGGCGACCGCCGGCGAAACCCGGCCGACGCCTTGGGCGTCGGCCGAGCCGCCGGACCGTCCGCCGCCCCGGCCCGAATGCCGCCGCCGGACGCCGTGAGCAGGTCCGGCGGCGTGCGTCACGTGAGGAGCAGCCGCAGCGCCGCCGCCTCCACATCGGTGGCGGAAATGCCCGCCGCCTCCATGAGCTCGGCGGGCTTCGCCGAGCCGGGCAGGTCGCCCACGGCGAGGTGCTCCACGTGGTACTCGCCGTCGACCGAGTTGAGGGCGGCCAGCACGGCCTCGCCCAGGCCGCCCTCAGGGTAGTGGTCCTCGACGACGACGATGCGGCGGCCGGCCTCGCGTGCCGCCGCCGCCAGCCCCTCGCCGTCCAGGGGCTTCACGGAGTAGAGATCGATGACCGCCGCCGGGATGCCCTTGCCGGCGAGCCGCTCGGCGGCGTCGAGACAGGTGTGCACCGTCACGCCGGCGCCGGCGAGCAGCACGTGGTCGTCGTCCGTCGTGCGCAGGATCTTGGAGCCGCCCACGGGGAACTCCTCGTCCTGCTCGTAGAGCACGGGGTACGCGCCGCGTGTCGTGCGCAGGTAACTCACACCGGACAGGTCGGCCATCGCCGCCGTGAGCGCCACCGCGGAGGTGGCGTCGCTGGGGTACAGCACCGTGGACCCGTGCACGGCGCGCAGCGCGGCCAGGTCCTCGAGACCCATCTGGGAGGGACCGTCCTGGCCGATCTCGACGCCGGCGTGCGAACCGCACAGACGGATGTCGGCCTGCGAGACGGCGGCCATGCGGATGAAGTCGTAGGCGCGCGTGAGGAAGGCGGCGAAGGTGGCCGCGAAGGGGACGTAGCCGCGCACGCTCATCCCGACTGCCGTGCCGATCATCTGCTGCTCCGAGATGTACATCTGGAAGAAGCGCTCGGGGTGCGCCTCGGCGAACTTGTCGGTGAACGTGGAGTTGCCCACCTCGCCGTCGATGGCCACGACCTCGGGACGCGCGCCGAGAGCGGCGAGCGCATCGCCGAAGGCGGCCCGCGTCGCGACCTTCATGCCCATCTCGTACCGCGGCAGGTTGACGGGCCGGCGCTCGGGGGCTGCGGCAGGCGCCGGCCGCGCCGACCGCGGCGGCGTCTCGACCCGCAGGTCGCTCACCCCGCCGAGGTCACGCACCGCCGACTCGCCCGCATCCTCCTTGAGCGGCTTGCCGTGCCAGCCGGTCTTGTCCTCGACCTCGGGCACGCCCTTGCCCTTGAGCGTGCGCGCCAGCACCACGGTCGGGATCTGGGAACGCTCGGCGAGGGAGAACGCGTCGTCGATCTGCTCGAGGTCGTGCCCGTCGATCACGACGGCGCGGCACCCGAACGCCTCCACGCGCCGCCGGTACGCATCCATGTCCCACTCGAGCTCGGTCGGGCCGGCCTGGCCCAGCCGGTTGACGTCGACGATGGCCGTGAGGTTCTCCAGGTCGTACTGAGACGCCTTGTCGAGCGCCTCCCACATGGAGCCCTCCGTCATCTCGCTGTCGCCGCAGAGCACCCACACGCGGTACGGCAGCTCGTCGAGGTACTTGCCGGCGAGCGCGACGCCGACCCCGTCGGGGAGGCCCTGCCCGAGCGAGCCCGTGGCCACGTCCACCCACGGGAGCGCGGGTGTGGGGTGCCCCTGCAGGTCAGACCCCGCGCGCCGGTACGTCTCCACCAGCTCGCGGTCCTCGATCACGCCCACCGCCTTGTAGAGCGCGTACAGCAGCGGCGAGGCGTGCCCCTTGGAGAAGATGAGGTGGTCGTTGTCGGCGCGTTCCGGCTGCTGCCAGTCGTAGTGCAGGTGCCGGGAGAAGAGCACGGCCATGAGGTCGGCTGCGGAGAGGCTGGAGGTGGGGTGACCGGAGCCCGCCGCCGCGACGCTGCGGATGCTGTCCACGCGGAGTTGCCGGGCCAGGTCGCGGGCGGCCTCGAGGGCCGGCCGCGCGGCATCTTGGGGAAGAGCGCTCATCGTCGTACTCCTCGTTGTTCTCGTCGCCTCGCGGCGCTCCTGAGCGACCCCCCGCTTCTAGATGCTTTCCCGGGGGTCAGGGCGGCGACGCGGCGGCAGCGTCGCCGCCCGCGCGCCGGACACAGGCCCCAGACAGCCGCCGCGCGGCCCCCGATCGAGCCTGACGGACGGGCGTTTGTGCGCGTCGCCGCGGGGCAGGTGAACAGCAGACGGGCGGCCTGGCAGGACCCTCCTCTGCCGGCCGCTCGTCTGATGCTCCTTCGAGAGGAGGGCGCACGTGGCGACGGTCTATGCGGGCACATCGGGCTACGCGTACGCGGCCTGGAAGCCCGCGTTCTATCCACAGGACGTGCCCGCGGCGCGGTTTCTGGAGCACTACGCCACGCGCCTCACCTGTGTGGAGATCAACTACACCTTTCGTCGCACGCCGTCGGAGAAGACGCTCTCCGCCTGGGTGAAGGCAACGCCTCCGGGATTCGTGTTCGCCCTCAAGATGCACCAGCGAGTGACGCACGCGCATCGGCTGAAGGAGAGCGGGCGCGAGTCTCTCGAGTACTTCCTCGGCACGCTGGCGCCACTGAAGGAGGCCGGTCGACTCGGGCCTGTGCTGCTGCAGATGCCGCCCAATCTCAAGGCCGATGCCGGCCGCCTGCGGCGCTTCTTGGAGTTCCTGCCGCGGGACGTCCGCTTCGCCTTCGAGTTCCGCGACCGGTCGTGGTTCTCGGACGAGGTGTTCGAGCTCCTCGGAGAGCACGGCGCGGCGCTCTGCGTCGCGGAGTCCGAGGAGCTCTCCACCCCGGACGTGGTGACGGCCGACTTCGCCTACTACCGTCTCCGCAAGCCGCCGTACGACGAGCCCTCTCTCGCGCGGCTGAGGCAGCGGGCCGACGAGCTGACCGCCGGCGGCCGCGACGTGTACCTCATCTTCAAGCACGAGGAGGACGCCGGCGGCGCGCTCGAGGCCGAGCGCGTGCTTGCCGGCGGGCCGTCCGGCTGACGCGGCAGTCGCCGTCGGTAGTCCGGCTGACGCGGCAGTCGCGGTCGGCCGGCCCTGACGCCGGTCGGAGTAAGACGAGCAGACCCGTGGGCGGCAACCGGCTGTAGGATGGGCCGGCCGTCCCGCAGCACCCGGAGGTCCCCGTGCAGTACGAAGAGTTCCTCGACCTCGTCAAGACCCGTCGCACCATCCGCGCCATCAAGCCGGACCCTGTGCCGGACGACGTCGTGGACAAGATGCTGGAGGCGGCCCGCTGGGCGCCGTCCGGCTTCAACATGCAGCCGGCGGAGTTCCTCGTGGTCCGTGACGCCGAGCTCCGCGCCGGGATCCGGAGGATCGTCGACGAGTACACCCTGCGGACGTTCTTCGCGCTCGAGGCGACGCGCGAGTCCTGGCAGGGCTCGCCCTGGACCATCGAGACGCACGGCGGCAAGCCGACACCGGACGTGCCGGTGATGATCGCCGTGCTCGGCGACACCCGCCGGCGGGTCGGTCTGCCCATGGCCGCCCGGTACGCCAGGCAGAAGGGCGACTCCATCTTCGAATCCTCGCTTGCCAACGTGTTCCTGTACCTGCTGCTGGCCGCGCACACCCTCGGCCTCGCGGCCCAGCCGCTCTCGGCGGTCAAGTACCCCTCGGTCCAGGGGCTGGTGAAGGACCTGCTCGGCCTGCCGCACTTCGTCTACCTGTACGACGTGGTGCTTCTGGGCTATTCGGCGATGGACCATGGGCTCAGTCCGAAGATCACCCGCGGCCTGGACGAACTGGTCCACCGCGACAAGGCGTCCGACCACGGATTCCCGAGCGAGGAGGAGCTCCGCGGCCAGATCGCCGAGCTCCGTGCCGGCAACGTCGGGCGCCACGAGGAGGGGGCTCGGGCTGACACCTGAATCTTGCAGGGACTTCGTCGATTCATAACGAATCTGCGGTATGCTTTCAAAGTAGACGAGCACTGCGGATCACCAGTCGAACGAGGCAGGTGTCATGGACCCGAGTGAGTTCCACGCCAAGGGCGCCGGCAGGATCGTGACCACCCCGGAGGGCTACGCCGCCTTCGTCCCGGCGCCTCTACCGCCGAGGATCTCGTACACCAAGAGCCTGGTGCTGGCGCTGTCGCGCGCCGACGCCGCGCTCGGAGAGCTGTCCGGCGTCGGCGGCGAGCTCCCTGCGCCGCAGCTGCTCGACGCCTCGTTCAAGCGCCAGGAGGCGCTGTGCTCCTCGCGCATCGAGGGCGCCGAGGTGAGTCTCTCCGACGTGTACCTCGACCAGGTCGGCGCCGCCCGCTCGTCCATACCGCGCGACCATCTGCGGGAGGTGCGCGCCTGCATCCAGACCCTGCGCTTCGGCGTCGAGCAGCTGCGCCAGGAGCCCCTGTCGCTCGAGTTCATCAAGGAACTCCACGAGCAGCTGCTGCGCGACGAGGTGAGCGGCGCACGCACGCCCGGCGAGTTCAGGATGTCGCAGAACTGGCTCGGGCCACCCGGCGCCACGCAGGCCACGGCGCCGTACGTGCCGCCCCCGGTGAAGGAGCTGCCCGAGACTCTGGCCGCGTTCGAGGAGTTCCTGCAGGAGCCCCGCGACATTCCCGATCTGCTGCAGTGCGCGATGCTCCACGCGCAGTTCGAGAGCATCCATCCGTTCGTGGGCGGCAACGGCCGGCTGGGCCGCCTGCTCATCACGCTGTTCCTCATCGAGCGGGGCCGGCTCACCCGGCCGTTGCTCTACCTCTCGGCGTTCCTCGAGGGGCATCGCGACGAGTACTACGCGCTGCTGCAGCGCGTGCGCACGCATGGCGAGTGGACGCCCTGGCTCACGTTCTTCTGCGAGGGCGTCCGCAGCTGCTCGGAGCGCGCGACCCGCCAGGCGCGGGCGCTCATCGGCCACTACGAGCGTGTCGGCGACAGGGTGAGGGGTCACGCGCGCCGGCTGGCCGACGAGCTCTTCCGCACGCCGGTGATGACCGTGCCCGAGGCGCAGCGCATCCTCGACGTCGCGAACCCCACGGCGCGCAGCGCCGTGCGGCAGCTCGAGGCGCGCGGCCTGCTCGTGGAGTGGACCGAGAGACGCTGGCCGCGCGTGTACCTCGCGCAGCACGTCCTGGATGCCGTGCTGCACCCGCTTGAGGACCTTCGCAGCGTTTCCGGCGCGGCCAAGGGCGTGGTGCTCAAGTCCGAGGCGGCGCAGGCCCAGAGGCCCCTGCGCCGCGCCGACCGGCTCATGGCCGAGGCCATGGACATCATCGACGCGGCCCGGGCCGCCGGCGCGCAGCTCCGCCTCACCGGCGGCCTCGCCGTCCGCCGCTACTGCACGGACCTCGACTTCATGGACCGCGAGTATTCGGACATCGACTTCGTCGGGTCCTCGGACGAGAAGAAGGAGATCCACGCCGTCTTCGAGGCGCTCGACTACACCGAGAACCGCTACGTCGCCCAGTCGACGGACTCCGGGCAACTCCAGTTCATCAAGAACGAGGCGCTGGAGGGGATGAAGGCCGAGGCGCGGGCGGCGGCGGACGGCGTGCGGGGCACCTACGAGCCGCCGCTCGTCGACCACATCGACATCTTCCTCGACGTCATGCGCATGGATCACGACCTCGACGTGAGCGAACGTCTCGAGATCGACGACTACGCCATCTCGCCGGCCGACGCGTTCATCGCCAAGATGCAGATCGGCAGGATCAACCAGAAGGACGTGCACGACGTCATCGCCCTGGTCAAGGACGTCCCCCTGCGCGACGTGGACGACGAGACGTCCATCGATCTCCTGTACATCGCCCAGGTGTGCGCCAGGGACTGGGGGCTGTATCGTGACATCACCGCCAACCTCGACATCGCGCTGGCCATGGTGGGCGACTACGGACTCACGGAGGGACAGCAGGACCGGGTGTATGCGCGCCTCGCGGCGATCAAGGAGTCGGTGGAGAACGCCGGCAAGAGCCTGCGCTGGCGCCTGCGGGCGACGGTGGGTGAGAGAGTCGCCTGGCGGCGGGAGATAGAAGACACGGAGGGCACGCAGATCATCGCGCCGGAGTGGGATTGGAGGCGCGATCTGGGCTGACGGCCCCGTCTGAGACGAAGGGGGCGGCATGGCGGGCATGGTCCCGAAGGACGTGTACGAGCTCACGGGGGTCGCAGACCCTCGGCTGTCGCCGGACGGGTCGACGGTGGCGTACGTGGTCGGCGCCGTCGACGAGAAGGACAACGAGTACAAGGCTTCCATCTGGCTGGCGGCGCCCGACGGGTCGCAGGCGCCACGCCGCTTCACCAGCGGCGAGAAGGCGGACGCAGACCCGCGCTGGTCGCCGGACGGCTCCCAGCTCGCGTTCACCTCCAACCGCGCCGACAAGGCGTCGCAGCTGTACGTGATGCCGGTGGCCGGCGGCGAGCCGCGCAAGCTGACGAGCCTCAAGGAGGACGTCTCGCAGGCGGTCTGGTCGCCGGACGGCACGCGCATCGCCTTCGTCGCGCGCGTGCGCGACGCCGCGTACGACGAGGAGGACGACAAGAAGCGCACGCCGCGCCGGCTCACTCGGCTGCAGTACAAGCTCGACAGTGTGGGCTGGACGGCCGACAGGCGCCAGCACCTGTTCGTGGTGCCGGCCGACGGCTCCGCCGAGCCCGTGCAGCTCACCGACGGCGACTGCGAAGACCACTCGCCGGCCTGGTCGCCCGACGGCGGCACGATCGCCTTCGTCTCGGCCCGTCACGACGACTGGGACCTCGAGATGGTCAACGATGTGTACCTGGTGGACGCCGCCGGCGGAGAGCCGCGGCGTCTCACGCACGGCGGCGGTAGCGTCGGCAGCGTGTCGTGGGCGCCGGACGGCACGCGTCTCGCGGTCGACCGCTACGAGGGCGTGTATGACGACCCCAGGCACAGCCAGATCGCCCTCGTCGGTCTCGAGGACGGCGACTTCACGTTCCTCACGCGGTCGCTCGACCTCAACTGCACCACGTACCCGGGCATGCGCGAGCCGCTGTGGGACGGCGACGGGCTCGTCTTCGTCGTCGAGGACCACGGTCGGGTGCACGTGTATCGCGTCGCGGCGGACGGCTCGGACGGACCGCGCGTGGTCGCCGGTGGCGAGCGGGTGGTCACCGGCCTCGACGTTGCCGCCGGCCGGCTCGTCTTCACGGCGAGCGAGCCGGCGCGGCTGAGCGAGCTGTACGACGGCGGCCCGGCGTCCGGGTCAGACGACCCGGCGTCCGCGGGCCGCCGTCTCACGTCCGTCGGCGAGGCGTTCGCCGCCGGCCGCGAGCTGATCGAGCCCGAGCGCTTCACGGCCGTCTCGGCCGACGGCAGCGAGGTCGACGCCTGGATCATGCGGCCCGCCGGCT
>DAIQNY010000009.1:0-31543 GCA_036788155.1 Actinomycetota bacterium
GACCGGCCGCGCGGCCGCGGCGACCGGCCGCGGGGCCGCGACCGCGGCGGCCAGGGCGTGGACGAGTCCTACAAGGAACGCGCCCACGTCGAGCAGCCCGCCGGACCGGCGCCCGAGGTCGACATCCCCGCCTTCGCCGAGCTCGGCCTGGAGGGCGATCTGCTCGCCGGCGTGGCCGCCATGGGCTATGCGGAACCCACGCCGATCCAGGAGCAGGCCATCCCGCGAGTGCTCGCCGGCCGCGACGTGGTGGGCTGTGCCCAGACCGGCACCGGCAAGACGGCCGCCTTCGTGCTCCCCATCCTGCAGCGAATGAGCGAGCCTATGGTGGTCGACGGCAAGACCGCGCATCCGACGGCGCTCGTCGTCACGCCTACCCGCGAGCTCTGCGGCCAGATCGAGGAGGTCGGCGAGACGCTGGCCACCTACACCGGTCGCCGTGTCGTCGCCGTGTTCGGGGGGGTACCGTACGATCCGCAGGCGAGGCGCGTGCGCAAGGGCGTCGACCTCCTGGTCGCCACGCCCGGCCGCCTGCTGGACATGTTGCGCCAGGGCGACGTTCTGCTCGACCGCGTCGATACCCTCGTGCTCGACGAGGCCGACCGCATGCTCGACATGGGCTTCTGGCCGGACGTCAAACGCATCATCGACGCGGTGCCGGAGAAGCGCCAGAACCTGTTCTTCTCGGCGACCATGAGCAAGACCGTCCTCAGCATCATCGCCGACACCCTGCACGACCCGGTCTTCATCGAACTCGGCGGCAGCGCCACGCCTGTGGAGAACATCGAGCAGAAGGTCCTGCCGGTCAGCCAGGACCAGAAGGTCGACCTGCTGGTCGAGTACTTCCGTCACCACGACCCGGAGCGCACGCTGGTGTTCACGCGTACCCGGCGGCGGGCGGAGCGGCTGGCGCGCACGCTCAACAAGGCGGGCATCACCTGCGAGGCCATCCACGGCGACCGCTCGCAGGGCCAGCGCCAGGAAGCCCTCGACGGGTTCAAGGCAGGGCGCATCAGCGTGCTCGTGGCCACCGACGTCGTCGCACGCGGCATCGACGTCGAGGGCATCTCGCACGTCATCAACTTCGACATCCCCACGAACCCCGAGGACTACATCCACCGCATCGGGCGCACGGCGCGGGCGGGCGCCAGCGGCATCGCCGTGAGTCTGCTCACCTCCGAGGACGTGCACGAACTGGTCGCCATCGAGCGGCTCATCGGCGCGACCCTCGAGCGCCACGACCTGCCCGGCTTCGACTACGAGAAGCGCACCATCCTCGAGAGCCACCAGGTGCGGCCGCGGCCGGGCAAGCTGGTGTGGAACGGCGGCGCTTTCCGCGCCTGGAACAAGACCGGCGTCAAGCGCCGCGTGCCGGGCAAGCGCTCGCGCTGACCGGCGGGCCGGGCGCCGCACGGCGCCCGGCCGCCTCCGTCACTCGCGAAGCAGCCCGGCCTCCGTCGCCTCCTGCAGTACGGTGGCGGCAGGGATCGCCAGCGAACGCTCGCCCTCCATCCCGGTCATCTCGACGCCGGCTACGTTGACACCCACAACGCGTCCGCGCTCATCGGCCAGTGGCCCGACGGAGAAGCCCTGTTCGAGCGGTGCGTCGGTGACGATGAGTGTGTCCAAATCCGGCCTCTCGGGGATGCGGAGTCCGCGCACCACGCGTCGCACGGTCCCTCTGGCCACGGCCTCGTCGAAGTGGCGCGGCGCGCCGACGGCGAAGACATCGTCGCCACGCTCCACGTCGCTCAGATCGCTCTGGAACCGCGCCGGCGCGACACCGTCGACCTCGGCGCGCAGAAAGGCGAGATCCAGCTCCGCAGCCCGGTGGACGACGCCGGCGTCGGCCTGTCGGCCGTCGGCGGTCACGACGACCACCCGCCGGGGCGGCACGTCTCCCCCCGCGAGCAGCACATGGTCGTTCGTCACGATCACGCCATCGTCGCTCACCACCACACCGGTCCCCAGCGCGCCCCTGCCGTCCTCGAAGAGGGCGCGCACCTCGACCGTCGACTGAAGCACGTATGCGACCGGATCGGCCGGTGAAGCCGACGGCGACAGGACCGACGGGGCGTCGCCCGTCGAGAGCGAGCACCCCGGTGCCAGGAGGAGCGCCGCCAGGAGCAGCAGGAAGCTCGCTGTGGTGGCGGACTTCAGGGTCGTCACTGATCGTCTCAGGATCCACCGCTCCTTACGGATGCGTGGCGGCTGGTGCGCCGCATCTACCTGTTGGGTACCACGCGGCAGACGAGGCAACCTGTTGCCGGGAGACTCGGTGCGGGCACGAGCCCGCGGCTGACACCACGCCGATAGCTTGCTATACTCCCGTTCCTGCGTGGGCGACTAGCTCAGTTGGGAGAGCGCCAGCTCGACAAGCTGGAGGTCGTTGGTTCAATTCCAACGTCGCCCACCATTTCTCCGCTCCGCCGCCGTGCGGCGGCTCCGCGCGGGAGGCCCGCGCCGCGATGAGGCTCGCGTTACGCGCTGACGCGCTGATGGCTTCTGCCCCCCGGCGGAAGCCTCGTTTCGTTCCGGGGTCTTTCGAGAGACGAACGGAACGGAGGGCGAGTGGCCACACGACTGCTCTTACTTATGATCGCCGGCTCGGCGGGTACGCTTTGCAGGTACGGCCTGGCCGGCCTCGTGCAGAGCGGCCTCGGCAGCCGCTTCCCCTGGGGTACGCTGGCGGTGGACCTGACCGGCTGCCTCGCGGCCGGCCTGCTCTTCGGGCTCTTCGAGACCCGCTGGGGGCTCGGCGGGGAGGCCAGGATCATCGTCTTCATCGGGTTCCTCGGCGCGTTCACCACGTTCTCGGGGTTCATGCTGGAGACGTCGGAGCTGGCGCGCGACGCGCAGTGGCTTGGGGCGGCGGGCAACCTGCTCCTGCACAACGGGCTCGGCGCGGTGGCGCTGTATGCTGGTCTCGTAGCCTCGCGACTGGTGTAGGGGGGTTCGACGTGCGACTGCCTGAGAACGCCGAACTGCTGCGCGTGTTCATCGGCGACAGCGACCGCCATCGCCACGCGCCGCTCTACGAGGCGATCGTGGAGGCGGCGCGCAAGCACGGTCTCGCCGGCGCCACCGTCCTGCGCGGCTACCTGGGGTACGGCGCCCACAGTCGCATCCATTCGGCGAAGATCCTTCGCCTGTCCGAGGACCTGCCGGTGGTGGTGGAGATCGTGGACGCGCCGGACAAGATCGAGGCCTTTCTGCCTGTGCTGGACGAGATGATGGCCGAGGGCATGGTCACGGTGGAGCCGGTGCGGGTGCTCACCTACCGGCACGATGCCGGGGGCGGCGGGGAACGGCGGCATTTGGAGTGAGGCTGCCGGGGCCTGTGGTCAGCTCTCGGGCGAGCGCGGCGGTCGGTCGCCGGTGAGCTCCCCGTCGCGCATGTGCACGACGTCACGGACCACAGGGATACCGCCGAACCGCGGCTGCTCACCGTACTCGATGATCCAGGCGTGACTCCTCCAGCGCTCATCGAGCGTGTCGTGGGCGCGCAACGCAGCCTTCAACGAGCCGAACCAGGCGTCGGGAGGAGCGTCCGCGACGTCGACGACGAACAGACGGAAGCGCTTGTCCCGGCCGAGCTTGGGCAGACGAAGGCTCACGGCTCCACCCAGGTCAGCCGCCTGCGATCGCCGCGCTCGAGGTGCTCACGAGCGCGCGCGCGGCGGCGCAGGCCTCATCCGCCGTGGCGGCGCGGGCGACGGCGTCGATGAGCGCGCCGCCGATGATCACCCCGTCGGCGAGCGTCGCCACGTTGCCGGCCTGCTCTGGGGTGTGAATGCCGAACCCGACGGCCAGGGGGGCATCTGTGCGCTCGCGCAGTCGTGAGAGTAGCGCCGGGAGTTCCGCGCCGACCTCAGAACGGGCGCCCGTCACGCCGGTGGCGGCCACGCAGGAGACGAAGGACGTGGCCGCGGCGGCGACGAGGTCGAGACGCACGTCGGTGCTGGTCGGCGTGGCCACGGGGACCAGCGAGACGCCGGCCTCGGCGGCGAGCAGCGCGAGCCCGCCGGCGTCCCTCGCCAGCCCCGCGTCGCGGCCGACGGCCTCGTCGAGGGGAAGGGCGTGGATGACGAGCGCCTCGACGCCGGCCGTGGCCGCACGCACGAAGAAGCGCTCCGGCCCATACGCGATCACGGGGTTGAGATGGGTGAGCAGCACGAACGGCACCGCGGGGCTGTGGGCGGTGGCGAGAGCCAGGACGTCGTCCGGCGTGACGCCTGCATCGAGCGCCCCGCGCGTCGACCGCCGGACCACGAGGTCCTCGGCGACGGGATCGGAGAACGGGATGCCGAGGGCGACGACGTCGGCCCCGGCATCGATGAGTGTCGCAACCAGCCGCTCGCTGGTCTGGAGCGTCGGGTGACCGCCCGTGAGATAGGGCATGAGCGCCGCGCGGCCGGCGCGCGGCGCGCGGAACGCGCGCCGCAGGCGCGGTGCGAGGCCCGGCGGCAGGGCGACGTTCTCGGCGCGCTCGCCCGTCTGGACGGCGCCGGCGAGCGTCGGGTCGTCCGGGGTCGGCTGCGGCCGGCGGTCCTCCGGGGGGTGCGGCAGCTTGCGGACGCTCATTCCACCACTCCCAGTCTCCCGCCCGCTTCGTACACGTCCTTGTCTCCCCGTCCGGAGAGACTCACGACGATGAGGTCCCCGCTCGCGAAGCGCGTCCCCCCGGGCTCGAAGCCGTCGGCCGCGCCGGGGATCGTGAACCGACCGGTCTGGGACGGCGACGGGGCCGTGGGCTCGAGCTGCGACGGCCCGCGCAGCACGTACGCCACGGCGTGGGCGCTCTCCAGCGCCGGGATGATGCCCTCGAGCCCGGCGAGCGTGCGGAAGGCGGCGAGCGCCTCCTCGTCGGTCGCGGCCGCGTAGGCGGCGCGTCCCGACTCCTTGAGCCACGCGTGCTCCGGGCCGACGCCGGGATAGTCCAAGCCGGCTGAGATGGAGTGGGTCTCCCGGACCTGGCCCCAGGTGTCCTGCAGCAGATAGCTGTACGAGCCGTGCAGGACACCGGGTCTTCCCCCGGCGAGCGTCGCGCCATGGCGGCCGTCGAGTCCCTCGCCGGCCGCCTCCACACCGGTGAGTCGCACGGATGCGAGGTCGCGGAAGGCAGTGAAGATGCCCATCGCGTTCGACCCGCCTCCGACGCAGGCCACGACTTCGTCCGGCAGGTGACCGAAGCGCTCGCGCACCTGTGCGATGGTCTCGTCGCCGATCACCGCCTGGAAGTCCCTGACCATGGCGGGATACGGCGCCGGTCCGGCCACAGAGCCGAAGCAGTAGAACGTGTCGCGGACGTTGGTCATCCAGTCGCGCAGCGCTTCGTTCATCGCGTCCTTGAGCGTCCGTGACCCGCTCTCGACCGGGACGACGGTGGCCCCGAGCAGCCGCATGCGCACCACGTTGAGCTGCTGCCGACGCATGTCCTCGGCGCCCATGTACACGTCGCATGCGAGGTCCAGCAGAGCACAGGCCGTCGCCGTTGCCACACCGTGCTGGCCGGCGCCCGTCTCTGCGATGACGCGCTGCTTGCCCATGCGCCGGGCGAGCAGGGCCTGCCCCAGCGCACTGTTGACCTCGTGAGCGCCGGTGTGGCACAGGTCCTCTCGCTTGAGCAGGACGGTCGCCTCACAGCGTTCGCTGAGCCGCCGGGCGTGATACAGCGGCGTCGGGCGTCCGGCGTAGTCGGCGAGGAGGCGCGCGAGCTCGGCCTGGAAGGCCGCGTCCTCGCGCGCCTCCGCATACGCCGCCGTGAGCTCGTCCAGTGCCGGGATGAGCGTCTCCGGGACGAACCGCCCGCCGTACGGGCCGAACCGGGTCTCGATGCTCACTCCGGGCTCCTCCTCGTGGTCGCGTCGTCGGCCGGCGGGACTCCGTGCGCCGGCCGCCCTCTGTCTGCCTGTTCCACGGCGGCGAAGAAGTCACGCAGCCGTCCGTGATCCTTCACTGGGCCGTCACCCCGGCAACGGTCACAGCGTCCAGCCGGGGTCCTTGAGCCTGCCGATGGTCATCGCGAGCTCGCCCCGAGGCGTGCGTACCAGCGCTTCGTCCACGAGAAGGGCACGGGCGCCGGCGAAGGCGGCGCGGCAGGCGTCGGCTGGCGTCACGATGCCGCTCTCACTGACCGGGAACATGCAGGGACCCAAGGCCGGCGCAAGGTGCTCCGTGGTCGCGAGGTCCACCTCGAGCGTGACGAGGTCGCGGTTGTTGATGCCGACGATGGAGCAGCCCGCCCTGCTCGCACGCCGGGTCTCGTCCAGGTCGTGGACCTCCACGAGCGGGTCCAGGCCGCAGTCAAGCGCCTCGAGCAGCAACTCGTGCAGGCGGGCGTCTCCCAGGATCGCGACCGTGAGGACCACCGCAGCGGCCCCGGCCTCGGCCGCCTCCCAGATCTGCACGGTGTCGACGATGAAGTCCCTGCGGACGACGGGCAGGTCCACGGCCTCAGCGATCTCGCGCATATCGACGAGCGAGCCGCCGAAGCGGGAGGGCTCGGTGAAGACCGAGATCGCGTCCACTCCCGCCGCGGCGTAGGCTCGGGCCTGGGTGACCGCGTCGAGCTCGGACGCGTCGGCCTTGCCCGGGGAGCACCGCTTGACCTGCGCAATGATCGCGAGCTGGGGGTGCGGTGCCTCCGGCGTGGGCAGGGGATGAGCAAGCGCGTCGCGGAGGCGTCCCGGTTCAGCGGGGCCTGCGGGACGCTCCAGGCGGCCTTCGGCGTGTGCTGCTGCGGCGCGGCGGCGGGAGCCGGCGACCATCTCGGCGAGGAACGCGCCGGGGCCCGGCTGGTGCCAGGGCTCCGGATGTCCGGAGGAGGCCGGCGGTCGCCGCTCGGTCATCCGGTCCCGCCCGCGGCGGCGCCGGCCGGGGCCTCCGCGCCGCCGCTCGCTCCCGTCAGCCGCAGGAACGTCGCCAGCAGGTCCAGACCCACCTCGGTCAGTACGCTCTCGGGGTGGAACTGCACGCCGTGTACCGGCAGGTCGCGATGGCCGACGCCCATGACGATGCCGTCCGCGTTCCAGGCCGTGAGCGCCAGACACTCCGGCAGGGCCTCGTCGACGACGAGCGAGTGATAGCGCGTGGCCGTGAAGGGGCTCGGGAGCCCGGCGAACACGCCGTGGCCCTCGTGGTGGATCTGGTCCGTCTTGCCGTGGATCGGCGCACCCGCTCTGCGCACCACACCGCCGTACACCTGGCCGATCGCCTGGTGGCCGAGGCAGACGCCGAGCACCGGCAGACGGGCGGCGCCGAAGTGGGCGATCGCCTCCATGCTGATCCCCGCTTCGTTGGGAGTGCACGGGCCGGGGGAGACGACGAGGTGTGTGGGCTCCGCCGCCTCGATCTCCCCGAGCGTCACATGGTCGTTGCGCCTGACGGTGATGTCCGCCCCGAGTTCGCCCAGGAACTGCACGAGGTTGTAGGTGAACGAGTCGTAGTTGTCGATCATGAAGACCCGGGCGCCGTCGCCGGGCCGGGGGGCGGTGGTCGTCATGTCGAGTGACCTCCGTCGCGGTACTGCTGGTGGTGAGGCACATGCGCGCGGACGGACCGCCGCCGTGTTCCTGGTCTCAGCGTACTCCTTCTCCGGCACGGTCGGGAGCGCAGTGCGAGGGCGAACGGCGCACGGTCATGAACGGGACGCGGCGATCGCCTCTCGGATGAGTCGCACGCCGCGTGAGGCGTCGTCCGCCCAGTAGTCGGCGCCGGTCCACTGGGAGGTGTGCTCGTCGACGATGCCGCCGCCGATGATGATCGGCACACGACCCAGCTCTTCCTCGGCGGCGCGCACCGCGTCGATGGTCGTCTTCATGCCTTCGGTGGCCACGGTGAGCAGCCCGGAGAGGCCGATGATGTCCGGCTGCAGTTCGCCCGCCTTGCGCACGATCTCGTCGGGCGGCACGTCCACGCCCAGGTCGTGGACGACGATGCCGTACGACCGCAGCATCATGATGACGATGTTCTTGCCCAGATCGTGGATGTCGCCGCGCACGGTGGCGATGAGCACACTGCCGTGTCGTGCGTCCTCTGTCTCGGGGGGCAGCAGCGGCCCCAGTGCGACCATGGCTTCGCGGAAGATCTCCCCGGCCATGATGAGGCCGGAGATGAAGTACTTGCCCGACTGATAGTGCTCGCCGACCCAGCGCATGCCGAGCTGGCACTCCTCGATGATGGCGAGGGGGTCGTCGCCGGCCGCGATACGGGCGTTGACGGCGTCGAGCGCGCCCTGCTCGTCGAGCGCGGCGATGCGCGCCGCGAGCGACGCCGGGTCCAGGCTCTCGTAGTCTGTCATCGGCGTCTCCTCCTCGCGCCGGGCACGCCGTCCGGCGCCGGCGCCCCTACGCTCGCTCGGAACGAGAACAGCTCGCCCCGGGAGATGAAGCACCCCCAGCTCATCGGCTTCTCGTCGTAGCCGTAGAAGATGTGCTCGAGTACCCACGCCGCGGAACCGGCCGGCAGGCGCAGCCTGCCGGCCTCCTCCTCGGTGAGCACCGAGGCGTGCAGGACGAGTTCGCCGCGTTTGGGTCCCGAGCCGGCCCCGCCCTCGAACATGTCGCGAAGGGCCGTGACGTCGAGTTCCGACTCGATGGTCGGTCGGGTGGGATCGTAGATGAGCGACTCGCGGTGGTAGATGAGCGGCGTGTCGCCCCGTTGCAGGATGCGCCGGATCGACACCACATGCGTGCCGTCCGGTACGCCGAGGTTGGCGGCGGCGCGCGGCCCTGCCGGCAGGACGCGCGCTTCGACCACCCGGGCGGTCACGTCCGGCTCGGACAGGATGTCGTGGAACTCGCTGAGGTCGAAGGTCGCGGTCGCGAGGCGCAGTGGCTGCACGAAGGTGCCGCGGCCACGCGTGGTGCTGACGGCTCCCTGGTCGAGCAGCATGCCGATGGCACGGCGCACCGTCATGGGACTCACGTCATAGGCGGCGCAGAGCTCAGACTCGGTGGGCAGCTGGTCGCCCGCCTGGTACTGACCACTGGCGATGGCGCCGCGGAGGATGTTCACCAGCTGCACATATGCTGGCTCATACGAGGAACGGTCGATCCCCCGTCCCTGTGGGATGGTTGCCATGCTCCTGCCCGTCTCGGTCTTCGCGACCATGTCCGAATACTATCAGCGCCGCCCTACGACGCGAGCGCGACTTGCCTTTGGCGAAATATCTATACATTATGTGCTTCCGAGACACAAGGCGCCGTGCGGGGCGCCGCCACCTGGGAGGTACACATGTCGAAGGAGCTGACGGACGCCATCGTCGGCATGGACGAGGCGGAGGCCATGCGCCTGGTCAAGGTGATGCTCGACGCCGGCGCCGATCCGTCCGACGTCCTGGAAGAGGCCAAGGCCGCGATGACCGTGCTCGGGGAGAAGTTCGAGTGCGAGGAGGTCTTCATCCCCGAGCTCATCATGGGTGGAGAGATCATGAAGGGCATCGCCGACGAGCTGAAGCCCCGCATCCAGGGTGAGTCCACGGCACAGAAGCGCGGGACGCTCGTGCTGGGCACCGTGGCGGGCGACATCCACGACATCGGCAAGGACGTCGTCGTCCTCATGCTCGACGTCAACGGCTACGACGTGCACGACCTGGGCATCGACGTCCCGATCGAGCGGTTCGTCGCAGCTATCGAGGAACTGAAGCCGCAGGTAGTAGGTCTCTCCGGCCTGCTCACCCTGGCGTTCGACTCGATGAAGGCCACCATCGACGGCATCGCCGCCGCCGGCCTGCGCGACAAGGTCAAGATCATGATCGGCGGCTCGCCGGTGGACGAGCAGGTGTGCGCGTACACCGGCGCCGACGGCTGGGGTCGGGACGCGGCGGCCGCCCTGCGGATGGCCGCGGAGTGGACCGGGAGCGCGGCATGACCGCCGCGCCCGAGGAACTCTACGCGCAGCGCGAGCAGCGCTTCAACGATGCGGTGGCGCTCAAGGGGACGGACGTCGTCCCCGTCATGCCGCTGACCATCCACAACTTCGCGACCGGCCTCAAGGGCATCTCCAACAAGGTCGCCGGCTACGATCACGAGGCCCGCTGGCAGGCTACGAAGGACGCCACGCTGCGGTTCGGCTGGAACTTCGCGCCCACCAACGACGTGCTCGCCTCCGACTTCTTCGCCTCCTTCGGCTGCAAGCAGATGATGTGGGCCGGGGAGGAGGGGGGTCTCGCCGACGATGCCCCCCACCAGTGGGTCGAGGACGAGTACGTCAAGGCGGACGAGCTCGAGGAGTTCATCGCCGACCCCAACGGATTCACGTTCACCAGGGTCTTCCCGCGCATGGGGAGCAGGCTGGAGGGCCTCGGGCAGGTCCCGCTGCCGCCGCTGTACTGGTTCTCCAACGCCTACTACCTGCAGGTGCTCGGCAACATGCTGGGCATCCCTCCGCTCCGTGAGGCGCTGCGGGCGTTCCTCGACATGGCGGATGCGCAGGCGAAGACCAACGAGGCGAACGCGAGATACCTGCAGGAGATGAAGGATCTCGGGTATCCGCCTACCTGGGCGGCCGCGATCATGCCGGCCTTCGACGTGTGTTCCGACACGCTGCGGAGCCTTCGCGGCAGCACCCTCGACATGTTCCGGCAGCCCGACACCCTCCTCAAGGCGATCGACGTCATGCAGGAGGCGACTCTCGGGCTGGTGCACGCCGCCTACGCGGTCACCGGCGTGCCGCGCCAGTTCATCCCGATGCACAAGGGCGCGGCCGGCTTCATGAGCAACGACCAGTACGCCAGGTTCTACTGGCCGACCTTCAAGGCTCTGATCGAGGAGTGCATCGCGGCGGGCATCACGCCGGTCCCGCTGTTCGAGGGCGACTACACGCCGCGCCTCGAGTTCCTGGCGGAGCTGCCGCCGGGCAAGGTCGCGGCGCACTTCGATCGCGTCGACCGCAGGAAGTTCAAGGAGGTGTGCGGCGACGTGCTGTGCTTCTGGGGCAACGTCCCGGCTTCGCTGCTCGTCACCGGGACACCGCAACAGGTCAAGGACGACGTCAAGGAGCTCATCGACCTGTTCGGCGACACCGGCCTCATCATCGACGGTCCGGGCACGATCCCCGACCAGGCCAGACCGGAGAACGTCGAGGCGTTGGTCGAGGCCGTGGACGAGTACGGCAGGCGCTGACGCTTGTGCCCGACTCCGGCCGCAAGGGGGCCGGCGAGACCTTCCTCTCGCGTGCCCTGCGTTCCGCCATGCGGAACTCAAACTCCGCTCTCTGACACGACGGCGGGTTGACAGGACTTTGACACAATATCTATATATATGTGCTGCTCGCCAGACATGGGGTCGAATGGAAGGCCCTGCAACGTCCACCGGGACAAAGGGGAGACTATGAGACGTTTCAAGCAGACCTTCGGCATGGGGCTTGCCGTGCTGCTCCTGCTGAGCATCATGCTCGCGGGCGGCGTGCTCGCCGCCGGGTGCGGGAGCGACGGCGGCGGCGGCGAGAGCGGCGGTGAGCTCGTCATCGGCGTCGACGCCTCCATGAGCGGTCCGCTGGCCGGCTTCGGCGCGTACCAGAAGTGGGCCATCGACAAGGCCGTCGCCGAGATCAACGATGCCGGCGGTCTGGACGTCGGCGGCGAGATGATGACCGTGAAGACCATCCTCTACGACAACAAGAGCGACCCGAACGTCGCCTCGAGCAACGTCGACACGCTCATCAACAAGGATGGCGCGATCGCCATCATCGGCCCCGTCACCCCGGCCGTCGGCAACGCTGCGGCGCTGGCCGCCGAGAAGAACGGTATCCCGTACCTCGAGACCGGCAACCCGATCGAGCCCTTCGTCGCCGTCAAGGCTGACTCCGGCGGCTGGAAGTACGCGTTCAACTTCTTCGTGCTCGCTCCGCCGGTGGCCGAGAACGCCTTCAAGTTCCCGGTCGACCTGGGTCTCGAGACCAACATGAAGACCTTCATCAGCGTCGACAACAGCCCCGACGGCCCCGTGTTCGGTCCGGCCTGCGAGGCCGCTGCCGAGGCCAACGGCTGGGAAGTCGTCGGCATGGAGACGCACCCCGCCTCGCAGACCGAGTTCAACAGCCTCATCTCGAAGATGAAGGCGTCGGGAGCCGACTACGTTTACGTGCTCGGCGACACCCCGTCCTTCGTCGCCCTCAGCAAGCAGATGGCTGCCGCCAACTACGCTCCCAAGATCCTCTACTATCAGCGTGGCGCGCAGCTCCAGGAGTTCGCGGATGCAGCCGGCGACCTCGCCAACGGCGTGACGCTCGAGGCCTACTGGCTGCCGACCATGCCGTATCCGGGTGCCGCCGAGCTCGGCGCCGCCTATGAGTCTGCAACCGGCAAGAAGGCCGGCCAGATCCTCGGTCCGGAGTACGCCGCGGCCCAGATCCTGACGCAGGCCATCAGCAGGGCCGGCAGCACCGAGCCCCAGGCCATCGTGGACGCCCTCGCGGCCACCGACGACACGTTCGTGTGCGGCCCCGTCAAGTTCGACGAGAACCACACCTCCGCGCTGAACCTGGTCGTCGCCCAGTGGCAGGACGGCACGTCCCAGCAGATCTGGCCCGAGGGTGAGGGCGCGGTCCCGGCCATCTTCCCGATGCCCTGACCCTGCTCCACTCTGACTACCTGATCTGAGAAGAGGAGACACGCCGATGCCCAGCAGTACCGAACTGATCACCGCGATCCTCAGCGGGCTGGGCATCGGCGGTCTCTTCGCCGTTGCCGCGCTGGGGCTCTCCCTGGTGTTCGGCGTCATGCGGCTCATCAACCTCGCCCACGGCGAGCTCATCGTCCTGGGCGCGTATCTGGCCTACAGCCTCACGCAGTGGATCGGCGTGGATCCCCTGCTGAGCATCGTCATCGTTGCCCCGGCGGCGGCCCTGGTCGCCTATCCGCTGCAACGGTGGGGTCTCACCCCTGTGATGAGCAAGGGCGCCGAGGCGCCCTTGCTCATCACCTTCGGGGTGTCCGTCGTCCTGCAGAACCTGTTCATCCTCGTCTACACGCCCGACGTCCGCTCGCTGAGCGCGTCGTACTCGCAGGCCAACTTCACCATCGGCGGCATCACCATCCCCGTCATCTACGTCATCACGCTGGTGGTGGGCATCGTGCTGCTGTACGCGACTCACCTGGTCGTGACCCGCACCGGGTTCGGCCGGCAGATCCGCGCCGGGTCGGAGGACCCGGCGGCTGCCGGCATGATGGGCGTCAACGTCAGGCGCATGTACGCCTGGACCTTCGCCGTCGCCGCCGGATCGGCGGCCGTCGCCGGTATCCTGGTCGCCCTGGCCTTCTCCTTCGCACCTTCCGCCGGCACCGCGTACCTCATCACCGGGTTCGCCGTGGTCGTGCTCGGCGGCATCGGCAGCATCAAGGGCACGCTCATCGGCGGCCTCCTGCTCGGCGTGATCCAGAGCATCGGCGCCACCTTTGTGGGCGACGGCTGGCGCGTGTTCATCGGCTGCGCCGTCGTCCTCATCGTCCTGTCCATCCGGCCGCAAGGCCTCTTCGGCGCCACGGAGGGCAACTGATGCAGAACGTCCTTCGCTCCCTCCGCTCGCCGAGGGTCCTGGCGGCGCTGGTTACCGTGATCGCCGCGGTCGTCGTGCTGGCGATCCTCCCTCCGTTCATCGGCCGCTACTACTCCCTCGTCATCTACGAGATGCTCGTGCTGGTCGCCCTCGCGCAGGCGTGGAACATCCTCGCCGGGTACGGCGGCCTGGTCTCGCTGGCGCCGGCCGTCTCCGTGGGCGTCGGCGCCTACACGGCCGCTGTGATCGGCGGCAATCTCGGCTGGCCGCTGCCGTTGCTGATCATCTCCGGCGGCATCGCCGCCGCACTGTTCGCGGTCGTCTTCAGCGTGCCGATGTTCCGTTTCCGCGGCCTCTACTTCGCCATCGCCACCCTCGTGCTGGCGCAGGCCGTGTACGTGTTCATGGTCAACTGGAACGGCCTCGGCGGCACCACCGGCCTGTTCCTCACCGAGTACACGTCGCAGATCACGACGCTGTATCCCTACGCGCTCGCGCTCGCCGTCATCTCCACCGTGGTCATCTGGGTGGTGCTGCGGACTCGCCTGGGTCTGAGCCTTCGCGCCCTGCGCGACGACGAGGACACGGCGCAGGAGATCGGCGTCTCCACGTTCCGCACCAAGCTCTGGGTGTGGGTGCTTTCGTCGTTCCTCATCGGCATGGTCGGCGCGCTCGAGGCCCTGCGTCTCAGCGTCGTCACTCCTGACGGGGCGCTTTCCATCACGTGGACGATCAACATCGTCACGACAACGATCGTCGGCGGTATCGGCACCATCATCGGCCCCGCCATCGGCGGCGTGTTCACCGTGTGGCTGGCGGAGACTCTCGCCGACTACCCCGAGTTGCACGTGCTCATCACCGGCCTCATCGTCATCCTGATCATCCGCTTCGCGCCGTTCGGTATCTGGGGCGTGATCAAGCTGGCTGCCGGCAGATTCATCAAGCAGAAGGCCCGGACGGAGGTGGGCGAGGAGGCCCAGATCCAGCTGACGGCCGAGCAGAAGGCGGCGTCATCGGCGGCGGCGGCGAAGATCGCCGGCGCGTTGAACGACGCGCCGGCGGAGGCCGCCGCCGCGGGCCCCGTCTTGCTCAGCTGCCAGGGCCTCACGAAGCGCTACGGCGACGTGGTCGCCGCCTCGGATATCACTCTCGAGGTGCGCAAGGGCGAGGTGCTCGGCGTCATCGGACCAAACGGCGCCGGCAAGAGCACGCTCGTCGGCATGCTGAGCGGCGCCACGCACGCTACGTCCGGCACCGTCACCTTCGACGGCCAGGACGTCTCGCACATGCCGTCCTACAGACGGGCGCGCATGGGCATAGGCCGCACGCACCAGATCCCCAAGCCGTTCCGTCAGATGACGGTGCTCGAGAACCTCATGGTGGCGCGCCACTACGGCGCCCAGTCGTCGAGTGGCGGCGGGGTGTACGCGGAGTGCGAGACGATCCTGCACGAGCTGGGTCTGTGGGACGTCGCCCACATCAAGGCCGAGGATCTGACGCTGCTGCAGCTCAAGCGGCTCGAGTTGGCGCGCACGCTGGCGCTCGAGCCCCGCATCCTGCTCATGGACGAGATCGGCGCCGGTCTCGTGGAGTCCGAGGTCCTCGAGCTCATCGAGGTCATCAAGGCCCTGCGGCACCGCGTGGAGGCCATCGTCATCATCGAGCACATCATGGACGTCATCACCGAGTGCAGCGACAGGGTCGCCGTGCTGGACTTCGGCAAGCTCATCGCCGATGGTCCGGTGGCGCAGGTACTTGCGGAGCCGGAAGTCGTCTCCTGCTACCTGGGCACCGGGTGCGAGGAGCTCGTGCCGCGCGTGGCGCCTCACAGGGTGAAGGAGGATGCCCGTCCGATCCTCTCGCTCGACGGCGTGTCGGCCGGGTACGGGCACTTCAGGGCGCTCTCGGACATCACCTTCGACGTGCACCACGGCGAGGTCGTGGCCCTGCTCGGCACCAACGGCGCAGGCAAGACGACCGCGGCGCGCGTCATCAGCGGCATGATCCCGACCACGATGGGCCGCATCACGCTGAACGGCAAGGACATCACCGCGCTGCAGTCACACGACGTGGCCAAGCTGGGCCTGGCTCACTGCATGGAGGGACGGCACATCTTCGCCGACCTCACGGTGCACGAGAACCTCGTGCTCGCCGGATCGGTCAAGAAGGACGGTCTGCAGGACCGGCTCGCACGCGTGTACGACCTGTTCGAGGTGCTCGCCGAGCGCCGGGACAAGTCCGGCAAGCAGCTTTCGGGCGGCCAGCAGCAGATGCTGGCCATCGGCCGCGCCTTGATGGCCGATCCGGACATCATCATCTTCGACGAGATCGCGCTCGGCCTCGCTCCTGCGACGGTCGACCGCCTGTACGATACCCTCGTCAAGATCCGCGACGAGGGAACCACGATGATCCTCATCGAGCAGAACGTGGAGCGGGGGCTCAGCCTCGCCGATCGCGTGTTCGTGCTCGAGAAGGGCACGATCGCGCTGGGTGGCACTCCGGACGAACTGCGCGGAGACCCTCGCCTCGAGGCGCTCTACATGGGCGAGGCGCAGGCGGAAGAACCCACCCCGGCTGGCACCGCAAGGGAGGAACAGTGACACAGGAGCTGACCCAGGCCATCGTCGAGCTGCGTGAGGCCGACGCCCTGGCCATGGTCGACCAGCAGTTGGCGGAGGGGGTCGACCCCGTCGCCATCCTGGCCGACTGCAAGGCCGCCATGGACATGATCGGGGACAAGTTCGCCGCCGGCGAGGCCTTCATCCCCGAGCTCATCATGGCCGGCGAGATCATGACCGGCGTCTCGGCCAGGCTGAAGCCCCATCTGACCTCGGCGACCGCGGACGACGACAAGCTCGGCGTCGTCGTCATCGGCACCGTGCAGGGCGACATCCACGATATCGGCAAGGACATCGTCGTCACGATGCTCGACATCGCCGGCTTCGACGTCGTCGATCTGGGCGTGGACGTCAAGGTGGACGAGTTCATCACCGCCGCGCGGGAGAAGGACGCGAAGATCATCGCCATGAGCTGTCTTCTCACCAGCGCCATCGACTCGATGAAGAAGGTCGTCGCCGCTTCTCGTGAGGCCGACCTGAACGGCACGAAGCTCATGGTCGGCGGAGCGCCGATCACCGAGCAGGTGGTCGCATACACTGGAGCCGACGGCTACGGCAAAGACGCCGTGGAGGCCGTCGAGCTCGCCAGGCAGTGGATCGGGGGTACGTGATGGCGTTCACCGAAGACTGGAAGGACCTGGACGCCGGGCAGCGGTATGAGGCGCGCATGGACGCCTGGGCCAATCCGGCGGTCGAGTTCGAATCGGACGCGGTCAGGCAGCAGTACGAGGACCGCGTCCGGCTCCTCCGCGACGTCGTAGAGCTCAAGAAGCCGGCGCGTGTGCCGATCGCGCCGTGGATGAGCCTTTTCCCGGGTCTCTCCCAGGGCCTCACCGCGAAGGAGACCTACTACGACTACGCCAAGCTCGCCGACGCCTGGATGAAGTTCCACGCCGAGTACAAGCAGGACGTGCTGGCCTTCTCCATCAACATCGTGCCGGTGCACATCTACGACGCCCTGGACTACAAGCTCTACGATTGGCCGGGGCACGGCGTCGGTGAGGACTCGGGTTACCAGTACAACGAGGCCGAGTACATGAAGGCCGACGAGTACGACCTGCTCATCACCGATCCCTCCGGCTACTGGCAGCGGTTCTACCTGCCGCGGGTCATTGGCGCGTTCGAGCCGTGGGCCAACCTCGACCCCTTCACCGACCTGGTCGAGGGCCCCACCGTCGGCCCGTTCTTCATCCCCTTCGGTACGCCGCCGGTCCAGGAGATGCTCAAGAAGATGATCGACGCCGGCAACGCGGCCATGGAGTGGATCCAGAACTTCTCGGCGATGGACGCGAAGGCGATGGCCAAGTACGGGCTGCCCGGCTTCGCCGGCGGGGTGACCAAGGCCCCGTACGACATCCTCGGAGACACGCTGCGTGGGACCCGTGGGCTCATGCTCGACGTGTTCCGCCAGCCGGACAAGGTCCTCGAGGCCTGCGAGCGTCTGGTGCCGATCGCCATCGACTGGGCCGTGCGCAGCAACAACACGACGCGGCACCCGTTCGTCTTCATCCCGCTGCACAAGGGCGCCGACGGGTTCCTCAGCGATGCCGACTTCCGCAGGTTCTACTGGCCGACGCTCAAGAAGGTCCTGTTGGGCCTGATCGACGAGGGCCTCGTACCGCTGTGCTTCGCCGAGGGCGCGTACAACGACCGCCTCGAGGCGATCCGCGACGAGGAGATCCCGGCCGGCAAGATGATCTGGATGTTCGACGCCACCAACATGAGCGAGGCGAAGAGACACCTCGGCGGCTACCAGTGCATCGGCGGCAACGTGCCGGGGGCGCTGCTCACGACCGGGACCGTCCAGGACATGGACGACTACGTGCGCCAGCTCATCGAGGACGTTGCGACGGACGGCGGGTTCATCCTCGGCTCGGGCATCGTCATCGACGAGGCCAAGCCGGAGTGCGTCAAGCAGATGATCGAGGCGGGCCTCAAGTACGGCGCACAGGCGTGAGCGTCTGAGCCTCTGAGCCTCGACCACGGACGTGAGGCCCGGGGAGCGAGGCTGAGCTCCGCTCGGGTTCACGGAGCAGACACGGCGGCGGGGGTCCTCGAGGAGGACCCCCGCCGCCGTTCGCATCCGACCATCTTCCAGCCGCCGCGAGGCGCACCGGCCGCTACGTCGGTGCCGGCGCGCGCTTCACCACCTGCGACCACGCCGTGAGACCTTGCGGGACTCTGCTCGGCGGAGTCGGTGTGGGCTGGCTGCTCAGAATCAAGACAGTATCGGCAAGCGTCTTGTCGGCCCGCAGCTCAAGCATCGCCACCAGGGCATCGGCTGGAACTGCCGACGGCCCTACAACTCGACGAACAATCTGATCGCCACCTGCCGCTCTTCCCGCAGGCGAGAGATGGCTGCCGACCCCATGCAGGCCTGGACGGTAGCACGCCACTGGACAGACTCAGGTCAACTCGTGAGACAGAACACCTAAGCGAGGAGGGTGCGAACCACGCCGAGGCCGCGAGCCGCGTCGTCGCACCATGCATCTGCGCCCGTGCGGTCCTTGACCATCTCGTCCACTGCTGCGCCTCCGAGTACGATGGGCAGATGCGGATGCCACGCCGCCGACCGGACCCGCACCAGGTCGATGGTCTCGCGCAGCGCCTCATACCCTGAAGTCAACAGGCAGGAGAGCCCCAGCACGTCCGGCCGCTCGCGATCGACAGTCTCGGCTATGTGCTCCGGCGCTACGTTGACGCCGAGATCCACCATGGTGAAGCCATCGGCGTCCAGCAGCGCGATCACGATGTTCTTGCCGATGTCGTGGATGTCACCGCGTACCGTGGCGATGACCATCTTGCCGCCGCCGGTCTGGTCGCGCGCGGCGGCGAGCTGCGGGATGAGCAGTTCGGTGGCCTCGTGGATGATCTCGCCGGCCATGATGAGCGCCGAGATGTAGTAGGTGCCGTCCTCGTAGAGGCGCCCCACGCGCTCCATGCCGGCGCGGCACTCCTCCACGAGATCAGCGGGGTCGTCCCCGGCGTCGAGGCGCTCGCGGATCTGCGCGAGCGCCTCGCGCTCGTCCATGCGGACGATGAGCTCGTCGAGCCGCTCGATGGGGGTATCCGTCACTGCGTCACGCTCCCTCCCTGGCGCCCGCGATGCCCACCGTTGTGGTGAAGCTCAGCCGGTCGGCGCGGCCGATGAAGCGGCCCCAGCTCTCCGGGCGGTCGTCGAAGTCGAAGAAGAGATGCTCGAGAACCCAGGCGAGCGTGCCCGGATGTTCGTCCAGTTGCGCGGCCTCGCGCTCGGTGAAGGCGGAGGCATGCAAGGTGAGGCGACCGTACTTGAGGTCGGAGTCGGAGGCGCCCGAGAAGAGGTCCTGCAGCGCCGTCGTGGCCAACTCGGCCTCGACCAGCGGGCGGGCGGGATCGAACACCAGGTACTCGCTATGGTAGAAGACCGGCTCCTCGCCGCGCAGGAGGAGCCGTCTGATTGAGATCACGCGCTCGCCCTCCTCGAGGGCCAGCTTCACGGCCACCCGGGGACCGGCAGATACAATGCGCGCCTCCAGGATGCGTACCTCGATATCCGGGCTGGCCAGATAGCGCATGAGGTCGTCCAGATCGAACGTTGCTGCGGCGAGCTGCGGGGCCTTGACGAACGTCCCCCGACCGTGCTCGGTGACGACCACTCCCTCACGGACGAGTTCGCCGATGGCGCGGCGGACGGTCATCGGGCTGATGCCGTACGCCGCACAGAGCTCGGCCTCGGAGGGTAGGCGGTCACCGGGCCGGTACTCGCCGCGCGCGACCCGTTCGCGTACGGCGCGCGCGAGCTGCGCGTACGGCGGCTCGAAGGATCCGCGGTCTATCTGCATGCGCTCCACTCGTCGCTCTCCCTGTCAGGCGCCCTGCGAGGGCGGCTTGCACGGATTTTACCACCGCACGGTCAACTTCCCTAGACCAGTAGGGAACTCTTTGCTACGATGACCTCGCACCGGCGCCGTCTGCGCCGCTGGAGGGGGGCCGCGAGCCCGCTTGCGGAGGCCCGCGGCTCATCAGCGAGGACCAGGGAGGCCACATGTCATCCGCGCTCAAGAAAGCGGTGATCGAGCTGCGCGAGGACGACGCGCTGCGCATCACCAGGGAGGAACTGGAGGGCGGCGCCGACCCGCTCGAGATCGTCGGCGCCTGCCGGGAGGCCATGGATGTGATCGGCCAGCGGTTCGCCGACGGCCAGGCGTTCATCCCCGAGCTCATCATGGCCGGCGAGATCATGACCGGCATCACCACCGAGCTCAAGCCGTACCTCAAGGCCGACGCCTCCGGCCAGAAGCTCGGGACGGTGGTCATGTGCACCGTGCAGGGCGACGTCCACGACATCGGCAAGGACATCGTGGTCACCATGCTCGACATCGCCGGGTTCGACGTCGTCGACCTGGGCGTGGACGTGCCGGTCGCCAAGGTCGTCGACACCGTGCGCGAGCGCGGGGCGCAGGTCGTAGGGCTCAGCGGCCTGCTCACCGTGGCCTTCGACTCGATGAAGGCCACCGTCGCGGCTCTGGACGAGGCTGGACTTCGCGGTGACGTCAAGGTCATGCTCGGCGGCGCTCCCGTGACGGACGCCGTGGTGGAGTTCGCAGGCGCGGACGGCTGGGGCAAGGACGCGGTGGCCGCCGTCGAACTCGCCAAGTCGTGGACTGGGGGTGCGTCATGACGCTGCCCGACAACTGGAACGAGCTCAATTCCGACCAGCGGCTGCAGTGGCGGCTGGACGCCTGGCAGAACATCCCCATCGAGTTCGCGTCACCCGAGGTCGCGCAGGCATATCGCGACCGCGTGCAGCTGTACCGCGACGTGCTCGACCTCAGGAAGCCGGCCACCGTGCCGATCGCCCCGTGGATCGGCCTGCTGCCCTTCCGCTTCTACGGCCACACCGCCAAGCAGGCTTACTACGATTACGAGATCTTCAAGTCCGACTGGTTCCGCTTCCACGAGGAGACCAGGCCTGACGGGCTCGGCCTGACGCTCGGCATCGTGCCGGGCAAGCTGTTCGACATCCTCGACTACCACCTCTACGACTGGCCCGGCCACGGCACGCCGGACGACACCTGCTACCAGTACAGCGAGCAGGAGTGGATGAAGGGCGACGAGTATGCCGCGCTCATCCAGGACCCGGGCTCGTACTGGCAGCGGACGTACCTGCCGCGGGTGTTCGGCGCCATGGAGCCGTTCGCCATGCTGCCGCCCTGGACCGACCTCGTCGAGATCCCGTTCTCGGCGCCGTTCTTCGCCGGCTTCTCGGCGCCGCCCGTCAAGGAGATGCTGCAGAAGCTGGCCGAGGCCGGCGACGCCGCCATGGAGTGGCTGCAGGCGGCCATGGCGGCCGACGGCAGCGTCATGGCCGGTCTCGGCATCCCGCAGACCGCCGGCGGCGCCACCAAGGCGCCGTACGACACGCTCGGCGACACCATGCGCGGCACGCGCGGGCTTATGCTCGACAAGTTCCGTCAGCCCGACAACATCATCGCCGCCATGGAGCGGCTCGTGCCGCAGTCCGTGGACTGGGCGGCACGCTCCAACAACATGACCGGCAACCCCATCGTCTTCATCCCGATCCACAAGGGCGCCGACGGCTTCATGAGCGACGCCGACTTCAAGGAGCTCTACTGGCCGACGTTCAAGGCCGTGCTCCTAGGGCTGATCGAGCAGGGGCTCGTGCCGTGGGTCTTCGTCGAGGGCTCGTACAACGAACGCCTCGAGGTGATCGCCGATCCGGACATCCCCGAGCACCGCATGATCTGGATGTTCGACGCCACCGACATGAAGCGCGCCAAGGAGATCGTCGGCAAGCGGCAGTGCATCGGCGGTAACGTCCCGGCGGCGCTCTTCGCGATGGGTACGCCGGAAGAGATGGACGCCTACGTCAAGGGCCTGCTCGAGACCACCGCCCAGGACGGCGGGTTCATCCTCAGCAGCGGCATCGTGCTGGACGAGGCCGACCCGGCCGCGTACCACGCCTTCATCGAGGCAGGACGCAAGTACGGTACTTGAGGCGGGTCGCCTGCTGAGGATTCAGGCGGCGGGAGCGAAGAGGGCGGGGGAGCCGGCCGGCTCCCCCGCCCTCGCGCGTTCGGACGTCGTGCATCGTGGCGGCCGAGATCCCCGCCGCGTGCGAGAGGCGACCGGCGCAAGTGCGACGTCACCGGCCCTGCCACCTGCGAGCTGATGGTGCCGGCGGTCAGTGGAGCCAGGTGGTGACGGCGCCGGTGGTGCCGGACCATGCGTCCTGACCAAGAGCGGCGAGCGCCTGCTCGTCCACGCCGAACACGATGACGTTGATGGTGAGGGTGGCGGCGCGGACGGCGCCGGAGAGGCCGCCGGTGAGCGCCGGAGGTGTGCCGAGCGCGGTGGCGTGGAACGCGAGGCCGTCCCGGGCGCCGTCGATGGCGATGGTGCCCTTGATGTGGCCGACGAGGGTGCAGCCGGCGCCGGCCAGCTCCTTCGACAGGGCGGCGAAGAAGCGGACCAGGTCGTCCTCGACCTGGTCCGGATGAGCCGGAGGGTCGAAGACCAGGCCGGCGCGGGCGGCGAACACCGCCGGCCGCGAGGCGTCCGGCACGTGGCTGAGGTGCACGTGGCCGCCGTGGTCGTGGGCGTCGTGCCCGTGCGCGTCGTCGGCGTCGGTCACGACAAACGCTCCAGCAGGTGCTCCATGCCGGCGCCGGACGCGGCGGAGACCGGCAGCACCTCGGCGGCGCCGGCCAGCGTGCGCACGCTGGCGAGCACGGCCGCAAGGGTGGCCTCGTCCACGTCGTCGACCTTGTTCACGGCCACCACGTCGGCGCTCGCGAGCTGGGAAGCCACCAGGGGTTCGACGACCTCGAGCAGCATCTCCCAGCGGGCGGCGTCGACCACGGTCAGCACGCGGATCTCGCCGAGTTCCGGCACGTTGTCTCTGATGGGACCGAGCATGTCACCCGGGGCCGCCAATCCGGTAGGCTCGATGACGACCCAGTCCGGGGCGTACTGTCCGTCGATCCCCCGCAGTGTCTCGACAAGACCCGACTGGAGCGTGCAGCAGATGCACCCTCCGAAAAGCTCCCGCACGGGCAGACCCTGCTCACGCACGTAGCCGCCATCGATGCCGACCTCGCCGATCTCGTTCTCGACGATGGCAAGACGGGCGCCGGCCTCGGTGAGGGCCCGCGCGGCCGCGAGGAGAATGGTGGTCTTGCCGGAGCCGAGAAAGCCGGCGATGCAGAGGACGTTCACGCCGGCGCCTCGACGTCCTTGTCGAAGAGCTCGGGGCGGAAGTCCCGCAGCGTCAGCTCGTGGCCGGGAGGGGCGACTACGAAGTCGTCGCCCCATTCTGCGCCCACGAGCCCGTCCAGGATCCTCGTGGTGCCGGGGACCTCGTCGACTGCGAGGTCGTACAGGTCCGCCACCTCGCGCACGCGTTCTCGCAACGGCCCGAGGTCGTAACGGCCCGTGTCGACCAGCACGATCCTCCGGTAGTGCGTGAGCACCAGCTTCATCATTCGGACGGCGCGCTCCTCGCCGTACTTCTCCACCATGGCCTCATGCTCGGTGACGAGGTTGGCGCACTCGTCGAGATACGCCCTGGCGAGGTAGTAGCTGCCGCGCTCCTTCTCCGCCTCCATGCTGAACGCCTCGTTGGAGCCGAGCAGCATGGCGATGCAGTCGTCCACACGGGGGACGACGAGCGTGGCGTGGGTGGTCTTGAGGCCGAGGACGGCGTTGGAGCAGAGGCCGTAGCCGAGCACGATGGTGGTCCCGGGCCGGTCCGCCTCGGCGACCGCGGCCCGCAGGGCCTCCTTGAGCTTGTCCGGCCTGACGTGGAGCTGCGCCTCGAGCTCGCGGACGCCGGCGCGGTCGACGGCGTCCTCCGCGAGCTCGCCGAGGACGGCCGGGCAGGCGATGAACGCCAGCCGGCCCGGCCGTCCGTCGGCGGCGACCATCAGCGCGCCGCGCCCTCGGCGGCGTCGGCCATGGCCTTCACGTTCTCCAGGGGGGCGTCCACCGGGATGTCGCAGCCCGACTGCAGGATGTAGCCGGTCGGGCCGATGTCGTGGATGAGCTTGGTGCAGTGCTCGTAGACCTGCTCCGGCGTGCCGCTGCTGAGCAGCGCCGGCGGGACGTCCCCCATGATGCACATGTGGTCGCCCAGGATCTCCTTGGCCTTGCGGATGTCGGTCATGGAGTCGAGCGAGAGGATGCACGTCCGCGCCGGCAGCTCGAGCAGCCGCGCCAGGTCCCGCGTCCAGTCGGAGTCGAAGTGCAGGATCGGGATCAGGCCGGCGGCCTGGACCTGCAGGGTCAGCTCCTTGACGTAGGGCCACACGAACCGGTCCCAGAGCGGCTGGGCCAGCATACGACTGGCCGAGCGCCAGCCGCCGATCCACACGCCCGGCGAGCCGAGCGCCGTGCTGCCGGCGATCGCGGCGTCATTCATCCCCGGGAACATCGCTTGCATGGCCTGCTCGACCTTGTCGGGCATGCGGTACAGATCGAGGATGAACTGCGTGAAGGTGCGGCCGCCGCACAGCGGCTCGAACGGCTGGATGATGATGCCCATGGAGAGGAACGGCACGTTCGCCGCCGTGACCTGTTCGATCACCGACGGCCCCTTGCCGAGGAAGTCGAGGAACTCCTCGAGCACACCGGGACGGATGCGCTCGTTGAGGAACTGGGCCTGGAACGCCGGCCAGCCCATCTCGAGGATCCTGTCGTAGTCCTCGGGAGTCATGAGCCCGGACTCTTCCACCTGCCACGGCTCGTCGGGGCCGAGCTCGTAGCCGGGACGCTTGACGCCGGTCATCCACAGGAAGTTCAGCGACGAGGAGGCGAACGACGGGTTGTTGACGCAGTCGGCGTTACCGACGAGCTCGAAGGCATCGATGTTGGCCTTCGTGGCCTTGGCGGCGTCGCTGAGGAACTCCTCCAGCGTCATGCCCGTCACGCGGGCGCTCCAGGCCACGCCCTCGAGGCAGACGGGGACCTTGTCCACCGGCTCGAGGGCGACGGCCTTGCGCAGGCGCTCCCAGCGCGGGTCGCTGCTCGGGGCGATCATGCGGCACCTCCTTCGACTGCCTTGGCGGCAAGGTTGACGGCCTCCTGGGCGCTGGCGCCGGCGCCGTCGGCGCCGAGCTGCTCGGCCAGGTCGTCGCTCACGGGCCCGCCGCCGATGATGACCGTGACCTTGTCACGGAGACCGGCGGCGGCGAGCGCCTCGATGGTCTCCTGCATCGCTGGGAAGGCGGTGGTGAGCAGACACGAGAGGCCGACCACCTGAGCCGCGTGTTCCTCGACGGCGGCGACGAACTTCTCGACCGGTACGTCGACGCCGAGGTCGACGACCCTGAACCCGTTGGCGGAGAGGACGCTGGCGACGATGTTCTTGCCGATATCGTGGATGTCGGTGTGGACCGTCCCCAGCACCACGGTGCCGCGCGTGCCGGTGTCGGCCGCCGACTGGTCCAGGCCGAGCTCGGCGAGGGCGCGCTTGAAGATCTCGGCCGACATGATGAGCTCGCTGAGGAAGTACTCCCCGGCCTCGTACTTGTCGCCGATCGTCTTCATGCCGGCCTGCAGGTCGGCGATGATGTCGGTCGGGGCCGTGCCGGCCGCTCTGGCGGCGCCGACGGCCGCCAGGACGTCGTCTTCGCGCATCTCCACGAGCGCGCTGGTCAGTGTCTCGTTCACATCGTCCTCCTTGCGTGCAACGGCGCCGCGAACGCCGCGAGTGGTGGCCCTTAGAGTGTGAGGGCGCGAGCGGCGGAAGTCGAGGGGGCGCCGCTCGCGCCCTGCACGGGTACGGAGCCATGCCGGTCGTTGTGCACTGAAGGAGTGGAGGGGAAGGTGCACGTCGTGGGGGGCATGTAAGAGCGCTCCGTCAGGGGTAACGTGATCTGCGGCTAATATATCTAGACATTATGTGAAACACTAGTGTGCCGCCGCTGCTCCTGTCAAGGCGGGTGGGACGGCGCGAGAGCGACACTGTAGGCTGGAGATCCTCGACACGAAGGAGTGCGTCATGGAGTTCGCGAGCGTCGTCCGCGGGCGGCGGAGTATCCGCGCCTACACCACGGAGCCGGTCCCCGAGGAGCTCATCCGCGGGATCCTCGAGGAGGCGCGGTGGGCCCCCTCGTCGCGCAACACCCAGGCGTGGAGCGTCTGGGTGGTGACCGGCGACGCGCTGGAGCGGTTCAAGGCTGCGTTCAAGGCGGCGCTCGCTCGCGAGGAGGCCGACGCCTCCGACCTGCCCGGGACGGCGACCGAGGACTGGCCCAGGACGTGCTCGGCTCGCGCGGTTGAGCTCATGAAGACGCGCGCCGCGACGCTGGAGGCGGCCGGTGAGGTCTCCGGGCCGGCCGCCTCGCTCGAGCGCATGGCGGACTGCTTCGGCGCGCCCGTCCTCCTCGTCTTCGGGTTCGAGGACTGCCTCGCGCCGGCCTATGCGGCCTACGACACGGCTTCTCTCGTCCAGAACGTCTGCCTCGCCGCCTACGACAAAGGGCTCGGCACCTGCCAGTCCACGACGCTGGTCCGCTACCCCGGTTTGCTGCGTCAGGTCCTCCCGGGAGCGGACGAGCAGCGCATGGTCGTCGCGGTCACGCTCGGCTGGCCGGACCCCGAGGCCCCGGCCAACACGTTCGACCGGTCCCGGGCTCCTTTGGACAGGCTCGTCACCTGGGTCTCGTGAGGCCGGAGCGATCGCCTCGCCCGTGGCATTGATCACGCGCATCACGGACGAAGACGTCCACCGGCGCCGCTGGCAACTGCTGGCACTCACGTCTGTCGGCGCCTTCATGGGGCCGCTGGACGGCTCCATCGTCAACGTCGCCATGCCGGTGATCGGGCAGGACCTCGGTCTGAGCTTCACCGCCGCCGTGTGGGTCTCGGCCGCGTTCCTGCTCACGACGGCGGTCCTGCTCATCCCGGCCGGAAGGCTCGCCGACCAGCACGGTCGCGTGCGGTACTACCTGCTCGGCATCGCCGTCTTCACCGTCGCCTCGCTGCTGTGCTCGCTCAGCACCGTCGGCCTGTGGCTCATCGGCGCCCGCATCCTCCAGGGCGCGGGCGCCGCGTTCATGGGGGCCACCTCCGCCGCCATCGTCACGGCCGTGTTCCCGCCCTCCGAACGCGGCCGCGCCCTGGGCATCAACGTCATGGCCGTCTACATCGGACTCACCGTCGGCCCTCCGCTGGGCGGCTTCATCGCCGACTCCGTGGGGTGGCGCTGGATCTTCCTCATCAACCTGCCGATCGGGGCTCTCGTGCTGATCTGGGGCTGGTTCATGCTGCCCCGCAGCGAACGGGTGCCCGGACCGCGTCTGGACGTGCTGGGGTCGTTCTTCCTCGGCGCATTCCTCGTGGCGCTCCTCGTGCCGCTGACGTTCTCCGTCGAGTGGGGCTGGGCATCGCCGCTCACCATCGGGCTCCTGGCCGTCTCGGGGACGTGCCTCATCGCGTTCGTCGTCGTGGAACGTCGTGTCGCGACGCCGATCCTGAGTCTCGATCTCCTGCTCAAGAACCGGTTGTTCGCGGCCGCCAACGCTGCGGCCCTCCTCAACTACATGGCGCTGTACGGGATCAGCCTGCTCACCGCGATCTTCCTGCAGCTGGTCCAGGGCAGGTCCGCGTCGCTCACGGGGTGGCTGCTGCTGAGCATGCCGCTGCTCATGGCGGTGCTCAGCCCGTTCAGCGGCCGCCTGAGCGACCGCATCGGGTCGCGGGTGCTGGCGACCGGAGGCATGGTCGCGATCGCCGCCGGCATGGCATTGCTCGCCCTGCTGTCCGAGACGGCGCCGCTCTGGTACGTGGCCGGCTGCTTCGCCGTCGTCGGTCTCGGGATGGCCGCCTTCAGCGCCCCCAACACCTCCGCCGTCATGGGAAGCGTGCGACGGGACCAGCTCAGCCAGGCCAGCGCGTTCCTCAGCACCATGCGCACGGCCGGTCAGGCGCTGAGCGTCGCGCTGCTGGGCGGCGTCGCGGCCAGCCAGCTCGGGGCGCTGGGCGGCAGGCTGCTGCTCTCGCACGGCGCCCGGGGCGGCGACGTAGCCGCTCGCGCCGTGGACGCCTACGCGCACGGATACACGTACGCGATGCTCTTCGGCGCCGCGCTCGCGGTGATCGGCGCCGCCGTTTCGCTCACGCGCGGGTCGCACGCGGCGGGGGAGCCGACGCCACGGGAGTGAGGGGTCGCGCCGCGGCTCGTTCCGCCGCGTTTGTGGTGGGCCGGAGGCGGTCAAGCCCAGAGTAGAGGGCCATAACGGGCGCTCTCGATGAGGGCGCCGGGCACAAGCCGTCCCCCGGCGCCGCAGAGGTGATCTTCATGCACTCCATGTTCACGAACAGACGGGCGGGAGCGCTCCTGCTGCTCGGTGCCGTGGCCATGCTCCTGCTTCTCATGTGGGCGGCGGATTCGGCGCTCGGAGCGCCGCGTTCGGGCATCACCTATGCGCGCGGCGTCCCCGCGGAGCTGGAGGCCGCCGTCCCTCGCGCCTCGACGCAGTCGGAGCTCAGCGGCGCGTCTCTCGCACCGCCGCCCGGCAGCACGACGCAGTATCTCGTGCTGGCATGGCCGGTCACGTGGATCATCGGCGCCGTCGGCGCCGTCGTCCTGCTCGGCGCCGCCAGGGCCTACGCCCTGGGGCAGCGTCGCGGACGCCGCGGTCGGCTGGCGGAGCTGACCGGCCGCCGACCCGAGTCGATCGGGAGCCGGAGCCTCCGCTCGCGCGACGACGCTCGCGAGCGGCGTAAGGCCGCCTGACGCGGGGCGAGTCGCCGCCGGCTGTCGCTTCGGAGCCGGTGGAACGGCCGGTGGGCGGGCGAAAGCCCTGCCCGCCGGCCGCCGCACCTCCGCTCCGTGCACCTCCGCTCTGACCGACCGCGCCCTGCTCAGGCCGCGCGCTCCTCCGCCGGCGTGCCTTCGAAGCCGGGTCCGCCGACGGCCGGCTCCTCAGGCTGCGGACCGGTCGAGACCCCGGGCGCACCCTCGATGCTGAGGTGCGGGAGCCACTCCAGCCAGCTCGGCAGGTACCAGTTCCAGCGGCCGAGCAGCTTCATGGCCGCCGGGACCAGCAGCACCCGGATGAGCGTCGCGTCGAGCAGCACGGCGACCGCGAGACCGAACCCGACCTGCTGGAACATCACGAGGTCGCCGGCCGCGAATCCGGCGAACACGGCGACCATGATGAGCGCGGCGCCCGTGATGATGCCGGCGGTGGCCCCGATCCCCTCCGTGACCGCACGCGTGTTGTCGCCGGTGCGGTCCCAAGCCTCCTTGATCCGGCTGAGCAGGAACACCTGGTAGTCCATGGAGAGGCCGAACAGCACGGCGAACAGGAACAGGGGCACCCACTGCTCGATGGTCTCCACCTGTCGGAAGCCGAGAAGCTCTGCACCCCAACCCTTCAGGGAGACCAGCGTGACGAGGCCGTAGGCAGCGCCGACGCTCAGCAGGTTCATCAGGATCGCCTTGGCAGGAATGACGACGGAGCGGAAGGCGATCAGCAGCAGGATGAAGCTCAGGCTGAGGACCAGGGCGACCACCCACGGGAAGTAGCCGTTCACCATGTCCGCATAGTCGACGTTGCCGGCGGTCTGGCCGGTGACGTAGACGCTCGCTCCCGTACCGCCGAAGGCGGCTGGTACGAGCGTCTCCCGCAGGTCACGCACCTTCTGGATCGCGACGTCGCCGACGGCGTCCCCGGCGACGGGCACGGACAGCAGCGCCAGCGTGCCCGTCGCCGCCACCTGCGTCTGCACCGGGCCGAACGCCTCGTCCTCTGCGAGCGCCGTCTCGAGGTGGGTCATGCCTGCCCGGACGGCGGGATCGTCCACCCGGCCGTCGACGACGATCTGGACCGGGTTGACCGTACCGGCCGAGAACTGGCGGTCGAGCACGGCGAACCCCTGCTTGCTCTGGAAGTCGTCCGGGAAGGTGCTCACGCCCGAGACCCCGGTCTGCATATCGAGAGCGGGGTACGCGCAGAGAAGCAGCAGCGCGACGCCGGCGGCGAGGGCGAGCGCCGGACGCCGCATCGCACGCTGCGCCAGCCGGGCGATCCAGGAGGTGCGCCCGCTGGTGTGGCCGTCGAGGATCCTGCGGCCCAGATACGGGACCTTGAGACGGTTCACTCGGTCCCCCAGCAGGCTCAGCACTGCCGGCAGCAGCGTCAGCGCGGCAAGCACCGCCATCGCCACCACGAGCATGGCCCCGACGGCGAGGCTGGCGAAGATGTTGGTCGGCACGGCGATCAGGCCGATGAGCGCCAGGATAACCGTGAGCCCGCTGAAGAGCACGGCGCGGCTCGCCGTCCCGCCTGTCACCGTGATCGCGTCCACGCGGTCACGCCCGCGCGCCCGTTCTTCTCTGAAGCGGGAGATGATGAAGAGCGAGTAGTCGATGCCGGTGGCCAGACCCATCATGCTGATCATGTTGATGGCGAAGACGGACATGTCGAAGGTCTGGCCCACGAGCGCGGTGAGTGCGACGGCGGCGGTGATGGCCACCACGGCCAGGCCGATGGGCAGCGCCGCAGCGACGACCGCACCGAACACGAGCAGCAGGATGACCAGGGCGATGGGGACGCCGATGCCCTCGCCCTTGCGCAGGTCTCTCTCGGCCGTTGCGCTGAAGTCGCTGTTGATGCTGGCCGTCCCGGTCACGAGCGTGGAGAAGCCGCTCTCGTCGTCCGCGGCATGGACGACGGCGTGCACCTCGTCGACGTTCCTTCTGCGTCGGAGAGGTCGCCGGCCATCACCAGCGGGAGGATGGCGGTGCGGCCATCGGCTGAGATCAGCGTCTGATCGCCGCCCCGCCAGGCGCTGGCCACGACGTCGACGACGCCGGGACCCAGGGCGGCGATGTCGCGCTGCAGTCCGAGGACGTAGGCGCGAAAGGCGGGATCGTCGGCGGTCGGACCGTCCGAGCGTACGATCACGACCTCGTTTGCCTTCTGCGGCAGGTCGAGGTGCTCCTCGAGGAGCTCCCGGCCGCGTTGTGAGTCCGGGTCGTTGAGGAAGCTGTACTGGGCGGTCAGGCTGCCGGGGAGGACGAGGATGATGACGACGGCGGCGCCGACGAGGGCCACCGCCCACAGTCCCAGCGTGAGCCATGGCCGGTGCGCCGATCCGCGCGCGAGCGCGGTGGTCGAGAGTCTCATGACGGTCCCTTCGCGAAGACGGCTCCGTGTGGCAACGCCGGACTGGATTCGTCTGGTATTGAGAGCTCGTGCCCGCGCCGGGGCGGCGAGAAACGTGCGTGCGTGAGCGCGCGAGGGGCGGGGGCTACGCCGTAGCCCCCGCCCCTCGCGCGCTTCCCGTGAGGTGCCGCCCTTCTGGCGGCTACCGGCTCAGACCCGCACGTTGCGGTATGTGTCGCCGCCGAACCCGAGCACCAGGAACATGAGCCACGGGAACAGCCTGAGCAGGATCCCGTAGCCGGCGCC
>DAIQNY010000010.1:0-29959 GCA_036788155.1 Actinomycetota bacterium
GTGCCGTGGGCCGTGTCCGGGATGATGTGGGGCTTGGGACCGCGCGCCTCGGCCTGATGCGCGGCGCGGATGATGAGCAGCCCCGTGAGCTCGCCGTGGGCGCCTGCAGCGGGCTGCAGCGTGGTGGCGTGCAGACCGCTGATCTCGGCGAGCCAGCGCTCGAGCTCGTGCATCAGCTCGAGCGCTCCCTGCACCAGCGAATCGGGCTGGTATGGATGCAGGCCGGCGAACCCCTCGAGGCGCGCGGCAACCTCGTTGACGCGCGGGTTGTACTTCATGGTGCAGGATCCGAGCGGGTAACTGCCGCTGTCCACGCCGTAGTTGAGCGCGCTCAGCCCGGTGAAGTGGCGCAGCAGGTCGATCTCGCTGATCTCCGGCAGTCGTGCAGGCTGCGTGCGGCGCAGGGACTCGGGAATGAGCTCGGCGGCGGGCACCTCGGGCACGCCGAGCTCCGGCAGACTGTACGCGCCACGCCCTGGGCGCGACCGCTCGTAGACGGTGGCGCGGTCGGCGGCGGGCGGGCGGCACACCGCCGCATCGTCTCGGCTCATCGACGGGTCGGAGCGGGCTCCGATGGGATCACCCATCGTCGCCTCCGCCTTGGAGGAGGTCGCCGAGCGCGCCGACGAACGCGTCGAGCTCGGCGCGCGTGCGCTTCTCGGTGACGGCGATGAGCAGCACGTCGTCGAGGGCGACGGGCTCGGCGTCCTCGCCGCCGGGCATGAGGCCGGCGAACTGGCCCGCGAAGCGGCTCATGGCCACGCCGGCCAGGTAGCCCTGCGGTACGAGCGCCTCGACGACCTCACTCGCCGGTCGCGGCACCCGTACGGCGAACTCGCGGACCACGGGACCCTCGGTGAGCGCCGCCACTCCCGGGAGCGCCAGCAGACGCTCGCGCAGGTAGGCGGCCTTGCGCGCGCAGTGCAGGCCGAGCGCCGGCAGGCCGTCCTTGCCCAGCCAGCTCAGGTAGACGAGCGTGGCCAGCGCGTTCAGTGCGTGGTTGGAGCAGATGTTGCTCGTCGCCTTCTCGCGGCGGATGTGCTGCTCGCGCGTCTGCAGTGTGAGCACGTACCCGCGCCGGCCCTCGAGGTCCACGGTCTCGCCGACCAGCCGGCCGGGGATACGCCGCATCAGCTTGGTCGTGACGGCCATGAAGCCGACGCCGGGGCCGCCGAAGTTCATCGCGTTGCCCAGCGCCTGGCCCTCGCCGACGACGATGTCGGCGCCCAGGCGGCCCGGCGCCTCGAGCACTCCGAGCGAGACCGGGTCAGCGACCACGACGAGCAACGCGCCGGCGCCGTGCGCGAGCTCGGCGACGGCCGGCAGGTCCTCCAGCGCACCGAAGAAGTTGGGCTGCTGGACGACGACGGCCGCCGCGTCGTCGCCGACCGCGGCGGCGAGGGCCTGGAGGTCGGTCGCCGCGCCCGCCCGCAGACCCACGGTCCGTGGGCGTGGCCCATGCCCGGCCGACTCGGTGGCGAGCACCTGTCGGTACTCCGGGTGCACGCCGGCCGACAGCACCACCTCGCCGCGGCGCGTCTGCACGCCGGCGAGGATGGAGGCCTCGGCGAGCGCCGTGCTGCCGTCGTACATGGAGGCGTTGCTGACGTCCATTCCGGTGAGCTCACAGATGGCCGTCTGGAACTCGAAGATGGTCTGCAGCACGCCCTGGCTCCGTTCCGGCTGATAGGGCGTGTAGGCGGTGAGGAACTCGCCGCGGCTGACGACGGCGTCGACCACCGCGGGCACGTAGTGGTCGTAGACGCCGGCGCCGAGGAAGCTCACCAGCTGCGTCGCCGGCACGTCCTCTCCGGCGAGGCGGCGCAGTTCCGAGACGACCTCGGCCTCGCTGAGGCCGGCGGGCAGCGCCAGCGGCTCCCGCCGGCGGACCTCCTCGGGGATCTCGGCGAAGAGGTCCTCGATGCTGGAGGCCCGTACGGCGGCCAGCATCTCGCTCAGGTCTTGGGGACTGTGGGCGATGTAGCTCGTCGGGGTCACGGAGTGCTCAGGCTTCCTCTCCGCTCAGGCCTCGTCGAGGAATCGCTTGTAGGCATCGGCCTCCATGAGGTCGCCGAGCTCGCCGGGAGCGGTCATCCGCATGCGGATGAGCCAGCCCTCGCCGTAACAGTCCTCGTTCACGCGCTGCGGCTCGTCCTGCAGCGCCTCATTGACCTCGACGACCTCGCCGGTGAGCGGCGAGTACACATCACTGACGGCCTTGACCGACTCGAGCTCGCCATACGGCTCGCCGGCTCTGACGTCGGCGCCCACCTCGGGCAGCTCGGCGTAGACGATCTCACCCAGGGCATCCTGCGCGAACCAGGTGATGCCGAAGACGGCGTCCTCGCCGTCCACGCGCACCCAGTCGTGCTCCTTGTAGTACCGCAGATCCTGAGGATAGCTCTCGTCCGCCATCGTCCCTCCTGTCCGTGCCGCACCTGTCGACCTTCGAGCCTGCCCGCGTCACGCGAGCGAGAAACGCCACGTGCGCGAGGAGCCGCCGCTCCCGGGCCGGAGACGAAAAAAGACAGGGTGGAATTCCCACCCTGTCTGACCTCACCGCCTGGACGGCGACACGTGTCATCCGGGGGCCCGTCCGACCGCGCTCCATTGGCCTGAGAGTTTCGGCGCCACCTCGCGCCTTGCCCCTTCGGCGTCCGACCCGGAGGCGGACTCTCACGCGGCCTTCGTCCGGGCTGCTTCGCACCGGCTCAGCGCATCCACTGTAGCATCCGCCGCGGCGCCGAGACAACGGTCGCCGTGCGCAGACCGACCGGCGCGCGAGAAGCGGGGGAGCAGCGACGAGGAGGATGGATGCATCGGCGGACCGCGGCCGATGGAGCCGCGCCACCAGCATGACGACGGCCGGCGTCGATGCACGACGCCGGCCGTCGTCCAGCGCGGTCATACCCCCCGACGTGACCGCGGATCGGCGCCGAAGCGCCGCGACTCCTTCGCGCTCGCCAGAACCGCGCAGCGGGACTCGCCATCCGACAGGCCTGCCAGCCTCCCCAGCCGATTCAGGTAACCACGATGCGGATGCCGGGTCAAGTTCAACCAGCGTCCGATTCCTCCGCCCTCAGCGGCAGGTTCCCCCACGAGATCCGTGCGCAGATACCACGGCCACGTGCCCACAACCTCTGCAATCCTGCTCAATGGTGCGCGAACGCTGTCTGTAGCTTCACTCCACGACGAACGCGCGCCACGCCGTCACTGTGCGGGCGAAGGCGTCGTCGGCCGGACGGACGGCGCGCACGCGCCAGGACCCTGTGGGGAGACGTGCGTGGGCGACGTACCGCGTGGCCTTGCCGTCCAGATCGCGGTTGACGGCGGCGCGCTCTAGCTTGTCGACCCATGCGCCGCCGGCGCCGCGCCGCTGAAACAGCAGCCGGACCGTGCGAACCCCTGCCGGGTGCCGCGGAAGGAGCCGCCCGGCGGCGGTGATCAGGGCGGCCGACTTCACTCGAGCCGGCAGGCGCGGCGTCGTCACCTGCACGTGCGGGGTGACGACCTCGACGGGACTCCGTGACGTGAGGTAGGCGCGCCCCTCGGGCTGCGAGGCGGGAGGCACGAACACGGCGCGCAGCGTGACGGCGGCGGACGGACGGTGGCGGAACGTCGTCGTACCCTTCGCGCCGGTCGCGGCGAGCGACACCGTCTGCCAGCGGCCGTCACGAGAGCGCTGCAGCTTCAGGACGCCGCCGGGGATGGGCCGGCCGGCGCCGTTGGTGAGCCTGGCCACCAGGACGGCCTTGGCCCCCCAGACCGGGGTGTCGTGTCTGGCCGTCACCGTGACGACCGGAAGGTGATCGGCGACGGAGAAGCCGACCGCGGGACCGGCGAGCGGCGCGACCGCATAGCGGCGCGTGTCGAAGGCCGGTGGCGCCTGGTCCGCTGCGAGCGCCTCACGGACGCCGGTCTCGAGGTCGAGGCGCCACGTCACGGAGCCGGCGCCGCTCTCCTCGCTCCAGTAGGCGACACCGTCCACCGCGCCGTACTGCAGCGGCGCGGTCTCCGTGACGACCTTCGTCCGAGGCGGCTCCGGCGGCCTGTACGCGGCGGCGCACGGGTTGGTCTTGAGGAACCTGACCGGGTCCACGAACCCCCCGTGGTCGTTCCGCCTCTTCGGCACGTGTCCGGCGTACGGGTTGCCATCGCGGTACTTCGTGCCTGGATGCGTGCTGAAGTGCAGGTGCTTGCACCCGTTGACCTTCGCGATCTGCTGGCCGGCGACGACGCGCTGACCAGACTTGACCTTCAGCGAGGACACGTGCCCGTACAAGGCGTGGAACTCGGTCCCCGATGCGGTGGTGTGCGTGATGATGATGCAGCCGCCGGGGGCGCCGCCGACGCCGTACCCACCGGCGTCGGCACGCGAGATGAACACGACGCCGTCCCCGATGGCGAAGACGGCGTGCCCGGCGGCGCAAGGCATGTCCTGGGCCACATGCACGTAGGCGCCGCGCGGATCCAGCCAGCCGGACCAGCCCTTGAAGTCCTCAGTGCCGACCGGCCAGTACCAGCCGCCGCTCCCGGGGGCCGGCGCGTGCAGCGCGGCACGTGCACCGGGGGTGAGGGGGCCTGTGTAGACCGGCTCGGGAAGGACGGTGGACGCGAATGGCGGCGAAGCGGCGCCGGCGGTCGCCGGCACCAGGAGCAGAAGCAGCGCCACGAGCAGCGCCGTCAAGGCCGCAGTCGCGGCGCCGCCTCCCAGCACTGTCGTCCGGTCGTCCACTGACGCCGTAGTATGACATGGACGACGGCGTCACGCCGACGGGAGCCGGCGTTCAGGCTCGCTCTGGCGCTTGCCGGCGTCTCCGTGGCGGACAACGGAGCCCGCCGCGAGACGGGCGGCACTCAGGCGATCCAGGCCATGCCGTTCCAGTAGGCCTCGACGCGCCGCCTGCGTCGAAGCGCGAACTCCATGGTCTTGGGCCAGATCCGCTGGGTCCCCTCGAGGTAGAGCTCGAAGCCGTCCACGTTGACGCGCCGGAACGAGAGCTCCTCTCCCGACGGCGGTCGCGTCGACGCCTCCAGCATGCACGGCAAGGGCGTCAGGCCACGGGGAAGCCAGAGCCACACGAACAGACGGCCGCCGTGAGCGGCGACGAACTCGCGTACGTCCTCCGGTACCACGAACTCGACGTCGGACAGGACGTCGGTGGTGTCGTGGACCCGACCGCAGCTTGGCATCCAGACCGTCATGATCCCTCCGAAAGACCAGCCTCACTCGAAGTGTTCCCGCCGGCGACGGTACGAAGCGTGGGGGGCGGGAAAGGCTGTGGCCGCGCAGCAAGCTATCTGCTAGCGTCGGGCCGGCGGCTCGCCGAAGGAGCCGCCGCAGGACGAAGGGAGTCGCGCGTGTCCGATCACGATCCGTTCGCCTCCGCCCCGCCGGCCCTGCGCCAGCTGCTCGCCCTGGCGAGCGACCTTGCGCTCGCGGCGGGGCGCATCCACGCGGAGGGCAGGCGGCGGGCGCTCACCCTCGAGACCAAGTCGTCTCCGACCGACATCGTGAGCGAGGTGGATAGGGAGGCCGAACAGCTCATCCTGGAGCGTCTGCGTGCCGAGCGCCCCGAGGACTCCCTGCTCGCCGAGGAGGGCGGCCTGCTCGCCGGCAAGAGCGGCGTGCGCTGGATCGTCGATCCGCTGGACGGCACCACCAACTACGTCTACGGCTACCCTGCCTACGCGGCCTCTATCGCGGTGGAGGTGGACGGCGTCGTCGTCACGGGCGCCGTCCTCGATTCCAGCTCCGGCCGGCTGTACCGTGCGATCGCCGGACACGGCGCCGTGTGCGGCGAGCGCCGAGTCCACGCCAGGCAGTCCGCCGACCTCTCCACGGCGCTGGTGGCGACCGGCTTCAGCTACGACGCGGCGCAGCGCGAGCGCCAGGGCGCCGTCGTCGCGGCGGCTCTCGGGCGCATCCGCGACATCCGCCGCGGCGGCACCGCGGCGCTTGACCTGTGCCACGTGGCCGCCGGCGAGGTCGACGCGTACTGGGAGCTCGACCTCTCGCCCTGGGACTACGCCGCCGGCACGCTGATCGCGCGCGAGGCGGGCGCCGCCGTGGAGCACGTCGAGGCGGCGCATGGACGCGGTCCGGCGGTCGTCGCCGCCCACCCGGCGCTCATGCCGGCGTTCATGGACCTGCTCGCGGAGACCGGCGCCCTGGCGCGCCGGTGACGCCGTCCGCGCGGCGCTGAAGGCATGCGGCCGCGCAGTCGCGCGGGCGCCGTCTCAGGAACGCAGGTCGAGCAGCTCGTCCGGCGCCGCGATCACCGCCCGCGCCCCACTGGCCATGAGCTCCTCCGCCGTGCGGAAGCCCCAGGCCGCGCCCACCGCGACCATCCCCGCGGCGGTGGCCGTGCGCATGTCGACGAGTGAGTCGCCCACGTAGGCGACCCGCGCCGGCGGCAGCCCGAGGCGGACGCCGATATCCAGCGCCACGGTGGGATCCGGCTTGAGCGGCACGTTCGGACGTGCCCCGGCGATCACCACGAAGTCGCCGGGGTCGAGCAGCGCGGCCACGATGGCCTGCGTCGGCGCGTCCGCCTTGTTGGAGTGGACCGCGAGCGGCACCCCGGCCGCCCGGAGCGCGCGCACCAGCTCGGGCACGCCCTCGTAGGCGCGCGTCTTCACCACCAGGTGCGCGCCGTACTCCTCGAGCATGCGCTCGTAGCACCGCTCGATGCGCTCTGTGCCGCGCAACTCCGCCGGCAGCGCCTCCTTCACCAGGTTCCGTATGCCGTGGCCGATGAGGTAGCGGTAGTCGTCGTAGCCGTGGCCGGCCGCGCCCTCCTGCGCGAGCACCCTGTTCATGGCGTCGGCGATGTCCTCGAGCGTATCAACGAGCGTGCCGTCCAGATCGAAGATGACGCCGTCGAACTCCATGACAGGCTGTATATCACGCCCGCGCCCGAGAGCCGGCCCGGGGGAGCGACCTTGAGCCGCGCGGATGTCGATGCTAGCGTGGCCGGAGAAGCGCGGCGGCGGAGCTGCGGCAGAGGGAGATCGAGTGGCACGGAGGAGACGCCAGGAGGCGCTCGGGCGTGTCGTCGGTGTAGGAGGTCTGTTCGGCACCGCCTACGGCGACATCGCCACTTCCATCTATCTCGTTCTGGGAGCCCTCGGGCTCTCCGCCCTTGGTGTCACCCCATTCATCATCCTTTTGGTGGGCATCGTCTTCATCCTTACGTCGTGGTCGTACGCCGAGGCCTCCTCGGCGCTCCCGGACGCCAGCGGCGCGACCAGCTTCGCCAGGCGCGCCTTCGACCCGATGACAGGGTTCTCAACGGCGTGGACCCTGCTGCTCGACTCCGCGGTGATCGTCGCGATGGCCTGCCTCGCCGTGCCTCACTACCTCGGAGCACTGTGGCCCCAGCTCCAGAACGAGCCCTACGATCTCGCCATCGGCGCGGGCGTCCTCGTGCTCATCGTGCTGCTGAACGTGCTCGGCGTGCAGGAGTCGGTCAGGCTGAGCTCCCTCGCCGCCGCCCTCGGGTTCTCAACGCTCATCCTGCTGCTCGTCGTCGGGCTGCTCGTCACGTTGCGCCCCGGCGACGTGTGGAGCCAGATCCAGCTGGGAGTTGCGCCGACGTGGGGCAGTCTCTTGTGGGTGCTGCCCCTCGCCCTCGGCGCGCTGCTGGGCATCGACACCATCTCCAGCAGGGCGGAGACGGCGCTGCACCCGGAGCGCGACGTACCGCGCGCCCTCACCGTCATGCCGCCCATCGTCGTCGCCCTCGCCGTGGGCCTGGCGCTCGTCGCGCTCTCCGTGCTCCCCGTCGAGTCCAACGTCGTGCCGGTCGACCCTGTGACCGGCCGCACAGAGCCGGTTGCCGTCGTCCCCGGCGACCAGGCGGGTATCTACGTGCTGGCCGACGACCCGGACGCCGTCGTGTACGTGCCGGTACGCCGCGTCGACGGCGGCTACGTCATCCCCGCTCAGCGGCCTGCCGGACCTGTGGTCGAGCAGGACGGGGTCATGGTCACGCGCCTGTACGGGACCCTGCTCGGCAGCGACTACCTGCGCGACCCCGTCATGGGTCTCGTCGACGGCCTGCCCGCCGAACTGGACTGGCTGGCGAGACCGCTCCGTGTCTGGGTGGCCGTCGTCGTCTCCCTTGCGCTCGTCCTGGTCGCCAGCTCCGTGGTGGGCGGCTCCGGCCGCATCGTGTACTCGCTCGCCCGACACCGGCAGGTCCCCGCGCTTCTGGGGCGCATCGGGATCACACGCATGACGCCCTACGTTGGCATCATCCTGTTCGGGGTCGTCTCCGGGGTGCTCCTGCTGCCGAGGGAGCCGCTGCTCCTGTTCGGGCTTCTCGGCTTCGGGGTCGCGCTCGCCTTCACGCTCACGCATCTCTCCGTGATCGTCCTCCGGTTGCGCGAGCCCGCGCTGGCGCGGCCGTTCGTGGTGCCGCTGCCCGTGCGCTTCCGCGGCGTGCTCGTTCCGTTGCCGGCCGTGATCGGAGCCGCCGCCTGCTTCATCATCTGGGTGATCATGGTCGTCACGCATCCTGCCGCCCGGCTCGTGGGGTTCGCCTGGCTGGCCGCCGGCCTGCTCTTCTACGTGGTCTACCGTCGGGTTGTTGGGCGCCCGCTCCTGCGCCAGCCCGAGGAGACGGCACTGCCGGCGGCCGCCATGTCCAACGTGGACTACGATCGCATCCTGGTGCCGGTCAACGGGACCAGGCTGAGCGACGAGATGATGGTGCTAGCCTGCCAACTGGCGTCGGAGAAGGGAGCGACGATCGACGCCGTGTACGTGGTCGAGGTGCCGATGAACCTCCCCATGGACGCCTCCATGGAGCGAGAGCGAGCCCGCGGCAAGCAGATCCTCGACGTGGCCATGGCCGTCGCCGCCGAGTTCGGCGTGGAGGCATGGCTGCACCTGGTCCCTGCGCGGCGCGCCGGCCGCGCGATCGTGGAGACCGCCGAGGAGTGGGACTGCGACGTCGTCGTCATCGGCTCGCCGCGCAAGCTGCGCAGCGATGCGCGGCTCGTGGGCAGCACGGTCGAGTACGTCTTGCGGAACGCCCCGGGCGAGGTGCTCCTCAACCTGGTGCCGCACGACTACGACCTGCAGAGCACCGCACTCGCGGACCTCGAGGGGAGCGCAGCGGACGACCAGACCGTCCGGGAATGAAGGTGAGCCAGACATGTACGTGATCATCGCGGGCTGCGGCCGCGTGGGATCCGGGATGGCCCGGCAGCTCAGCGCCGAGGGCCACGACGTCGTCGTCATCGACGAGGACCCCGGCTCGTTCAGACTGCTCGGCCGTCACTTCACAGGCCGGCGCGTGGTGGGTGCGGCCATCGACTGGGAGATCCTGATCGAGGCGGGCATCGAGGGTGCGGATGCCTTCGCCGTCGCGACCGACGGCGACAACACCAACATCGTCTGCGCACTGATCGCGACGCGCGCCTTCGAGGTGCCCTGCGCCGTCGCCCGCGTCTACGATCCCCTGCGCGCCGCAGCCTTCGCGAAGCTCGGGGTGCGCACCGTCTGCCCTACCGAGGACGCCCGGACGCTCATGCTCGACGAGCTCCACGCCTGCCCGGCCGGCAGGGAGGAGTAGCGGTGTTCGTCGTCGTGGTCGGAGCAGGCAAGGTCGGCCTCAACGTCGCCCGCAGCCTGGCGCAGCTCGGGCACGAGTTCATCCTGATCGAACAGCGCCGCACCCGGTACGACCTCCTCCTCGAGGAGATGGAAGAGTCGCTCCTCTTCGGCGACGGCACCGAGATGTGGGTGCTCGAGGAGGCCGGCATCCGGCGTGCCGACCTGGTGGTGGCCGTTACGGGCGACGACGAGGACAACGTCATCATCGCCCAGATGGCGAAGCACCTCTACGGGGTCCCCAAGGTCGTGGGGCGGGTCAACAACCCTGCCAACAGCAAGACCTTCGACCTGCTCGACGTGGACGCGACGGTGAGCGCGTCGTCCATGATCATCTCCATGATCGAGCATGAGCTTCCCCACCACCAGTTCGTCCCTCTGCTCTCGTTGCGCCGGGAGAACATGGAGCTCGTGGAGATCGAGATCAACGACGAGTCACCGGCGGCGCACCTCACGATCGCCGATCTCCGCCTGCCCGAGGGCGTCCTGCTGGCCACGGTCCTGCGGGGGGACGCTGCCATCGTAGCGAGGGGCAGCGAGACCCTCCTGCCGGGGGATCAGGTGCTCTGCCTGCTCCCGCCCGGCAAGGAGAAGGACCTGATCCGCGCGCTGCTGCCGGGCCGCAGACCCGAAGACGTGCAGGCCGAGGCCGGGCGGGACATCCTCGGCCCATGACTCAGCCAGCCGTAAAGGGAAGGGGCTGCCGGTGCAGGTGATCGTGGTCGGCACGGGGACGCTGAGTCTCAACATCGCCCGTCGTCTCTCTGAGGAGCGCAACGACGTCATCATGGTGGGCGAGAACGAGGCTGCGCTGCGTCAAGCTCAGGATGCGCTGGATGTAGGCTTCGTCATCGGCAAGGGCAGCTCCCCGTCCGTCCTGCTCGAGGCCGGTCTGCCCTCCTCCGACATCATCGTCGCCGCCACGGGGAGCGACGAGATCAACATCGTGGCCTGCCTCATCGCCGAGACGGTGACCAAGGAGATCGTCCGGGTGGCGCGCATCCACGACCCGGCGTACCTGGGCGCCGAAGGCATCATCGATCAGAGCGAGCTGCACATCGATCTCGTCATCAGCCCCGAGGAACAGGTCGCCGCCGCGGTCGCCGCGCTGGCGCGCGTGCCCGGGGCCACGGACGTGCTGGAGTTCGCCGACGGCAAGGTCCTTGCCGTCGGCGCCGAGGTCGACGAGCGCTCGCCGCTCATCGGACGGCCGCTCACCGAACTCAGGCGCCGCGCCGGCGGGCCGCTCCTCGTCGCCGGCGTGTATCGCGGAGAGATCGTGAACGCCCCCAGCCAGGACATACGCGTGGCTGAGGGCGACGTCCTGTTCCTCGTCGCAGACCGATCCACCGCGCGCCGCGCCCTGACCGGCATCGGCAAGCGTTGGGTGCGCACCCGCAACGTGCTGATCGCCGGCGGCGGCTGGGAGGGCGTCGCCATCGCCCGCCGCCTCTCCGCCGCCGGCATCCACACCAAGATCATCGACCGCGACCCGGCGGTGTGCGACAAGGTCTCACAACTCCTGGACGACACGCTGGTCCTCAACGGTGACGCCATGGACGACCGCCTCCTGGCCGATGAGGGGGGCTCCCGGGCCGACATGGTGATCGCGGCGCTGGGGGACGAGAACGACAATCTCTTCACCGCCCTGCAGGCCAAGCGGCTCGGCGCGCGACGTGTTGCGGCGCTCATCGACACACCGGAGCGGATGCCGTTCGCCTCGACGATCGGCGTCGACATCGTGCTGAGCCCGCTGCTCACGTCACTCAACCCGATCCTCCAACTCGTGCGGCGCGGCGACGTCGTCGCCGTGCAGACGCTCCGGGAGAGCCTCGTCGAAGGCATCGAGTTCGTCGCCGCCGAGGGCGCCGGCATCGTAGGCCTCCCGCTCGCGCTCCTGCACATGCCGCACGGGTCGTTGGTGGGAGCCGTCGTCAGGGACGAGGAGGTCATCATCCCGAGCGGAAGCACCGTGGTGCAGCCCGGCGACCGCGTCGTCCTCTTCGCGCGCCCTGCTCTCATACCGAGGATGCAGCGGCTGCTCCTGCCGGGATGAGACGGCAGCCGGACTGATGGCCACCACGCTCGCATCTGTCGCCCGACGGCCGTCCGCAGGGCGCTTCGCCGCCCCGCGCAGGGTCGCCTTCCTGCTGAGCGCGCTGCTTCTTGTGGTGTCGTTCACGCTGGCCGCTCCGCTCGCGGTCGCCGTCGTGTACCGCGAGAGCCAGGTCGTGGGCGCCTTCGCTACGACCCTGTTCGCCGGCGTCGCCCTTGGCGCCGCCGGCGTGTTCCTGCTGCGTTGCGACCTCTCGAGCATCTCACGCCGTGAGGGGTTCGTCGTGGTCGCCGCGGGCTGGGCGATGATCTGCCTGCTCGGATCGGTGCCGTTCGTCCTCTCCGGCGCGCTCGATCTGGTGAACGCATGGTTCGAGAGCACCAGCGGCTTCACCACCACCGGCGTGAGCGTCATCGCAGAACCGCAGGAGTTGCCGCGTGGCATCCTCTTCTGGCGCTCCATGTCACAGTGGCTCGGTGGCATGGGGTTCGTGGTGCTCTACGTGGCCCTGTTCCCCCTGTTGGGTGTGGGCGCCTCTCGGCTGTACGGCGCCGAGGTACCGGGTCTTGAGGTCGTACGCCTGCGCCCGCGCATTAGCAGCTCCGCCGGCATCCTGTGGCTCCTCTACCTCCTCATCTCGGGTGTCCTGCTGCTCCTGCTTCTGCTGGGGGGCATGGATCTCTTCTCAGCTGCTTGCGCGATGTTCGCCGTGCTCAGCACCGGCGGGTTCACGATCACGAGCGAAGGCGTCACCGCGTATGGCGGTGCCTTCGTGGAGTGGGTGCATGTGGTGTTCATGTGGATCTGCGCCACCAGCTTCTCCCTGCACTGGGCCGTGATCAGTGGCCGGCCGGGCAAGCTGGTACGCAACCCGGAGTGGCGGTTCTTCACGGGCACGCTGGTGACGCTGTCCCTGGTCGTCGCCGTCATCCTGTGGTCCTCCGGCGACTCGTCACCGGGACGAGCACTGCACGAGGCCGTCTTCACGGTCGTCTCCATGGGCACGACCACGGGACTGGCGATCGTGGACTACGAGTTCTGGACGCCGGCCGCACAGTTCATCCTGCTCCTGCTCATGTTCATGGGAGGCTGTGCGGGCTCGACCGCAGGCGGGATCAAGGTGGTGCGCATACAACTCTTCCTGAAGCAGGCACTGATGAGTACCCTCCACACCCTGCATCCCGGAGCCGTCACCGCTCCGCACCTCGCCGACAGACCGGTGTCGCCCCAGACCATGCGCTCGGTGTCGAGCTTCCTCGGCCTGTTCATGCTCGTGTTCCTGGCCGGGACGGTGGCGGTCTCGCTCGTCACTGGGATGGACGTCCTGTCCTCGATGTCGGCGAGCATCGGCATGCTGGGCAGCAACGGCGCCGGTCTCGAGGCCGTCGGACCGTTCGACACCTACGCGGCGATGCCCGGCGCCGGCAAGCTCCTCCTGACGTTCCTCATGGTCACCGGCCGGCTCGAGCTCTACACCGTCCTCATCCTGTTCACGGCGTCGTTCTGGCGCTGAGCGGACTTTAGAACGGCAGCCCGCTGGGACGGTGCCCGCGGCCGCGCGGCGGCGGCACGCCGGCCGACATGTCGGGGCGGCCGCCCGTTACGTGGGGCGGCCGCCCCTTCGGGCGGACGCGGCTGTCAGGCCGCTCGGCGCTCGGCCGCCTCCATCCGCTGCAGCTCCAGCGGCCGCTCCGCGCGGCGCGTGCTGCGGGCGTGCAGGAAGCCGAAGGCCGAGAGCACCACGAGCACGGCGCCGCCGATGAGGCTCACCAGAGCGGCGGCGAAGGCGATCTGGCTGACCGTCCAGAAGGCGTACGCGTTGAGCAGGAGGCCTCGCAACGCGTTGCCGCGGAACAACGTCTGTGCCTGCTCCTGCAGCTGCTCGTTGCCCGGGTCGGCCAAGGCTTCGCCGCTCACCTCCGCGTATGTCCTGCCGTCGGCGACGTCCTCGAGGTGGACACCGATGAAGTCGTTGGCGTAGGCCTCGGCCTGCGGGCCAGTGAGCAGTTGCTCGCCGCCGTACTCGCGCACGTCGGCGAACTCGGGGCCCTGCACCGCCGGGCTTTCCGCCGGCGGGAAGAAGATGCGCTGCTCAGCCAGCTGGTCGCGTACCTGGGTCTCGACAAAGCTGCTTCCCCAGAGCAGAAGGCCGCCGGCGACGAGGAGCACGACGGCGACCACGAGGCCCGTCCAGCTGAGCAGGAGATCGAGTGTCCTTCGGGGCATGGGATCCCTCCCGTAAGGCGAGTTGCATCCGAAGGCGCCCTGGAAGAGCGCCGTACGCACCAGCGGGCGGTGACGATCCAGAGCTCCCACCGCCCGCATGTGCACACGCTTGCGTTATCACCACTGGCCACGCCTTTGAATCGGTTCCTCCGGTCGCGGTCGCGTCAAATGCATTTGGCCCGTCGCCCCTCCTTGCCGGACCGCGACCGCTCCCTTAGATTGCTCATGGTGGCCCCACCCGGGGCCGCCTTCATGGTGACCGGAGGGGGTCTCAGATGTCTGTTGCACACCGTCGTCTCACCGCGCATGTCGCCGTTGCGGCGCTCGCGCTCATCGCGGTGCTTCTGCTCTTGCTGCCCGCACCCGCGCGGGCGATGAGCAGGACGACGGCCGCCAACGGCTACGAGTCCTACGTCATCAAGAGCGACGGAACGCTGTGGGCGTGGGGCGGCAACGCCTTCGGCGGCCTCGGCATCGGCGACACATCAGCATCTCGCTGAGCGGAGACGACGAGTCCGAAGCGGCAACGCCTTCGGCGGCCTCGGCATCGGCGACACCCTGCCTCGCGAGCTGCCCGTCCAGGTCGGGACGGTGGCGAGCTGGCAGAGCATAGCGTCAGGCGGCAGTCTCGGCACGATCGCCCTTCGCGAAGACGGCACGCTCTGGCACTGGGGCGACTACGGCATCCCATTCACGACGTCTCCCACCCAGTACACCGGAGACCCCGCATGGACCGGTCCCTGGGAGGACTTCGCGGCCGGCGACATGCACCTGCTCCTGCTCAAGAACGGCTCGGCGGGTGCGAGGGAGCTCTACGCGTGGGGCGACAACACGTGGGGCATGCTCGGCGACGGTACCTCCGGCCCCTCCGCCGGCTCGTCCGTGCCGGTCAGGGTCGGCGCCTCGCTCTGGAACTCCGTGGCGGGCGGCTACGGTCACAGTCTCGGCGTCAGGAGCGACGGCACGCTGTGGGCGTGGGGGCTGAACGACAGCGGCCAGCTTGGGATCGGCGATACGACGGACCGCGCGCTGCCCACCCAGGTGGGAAGCAGATCGGACTGGGTGAGCGTCTACGCGGGCTCCAACCAGTCGTACGCCATCGACTCGAGCGGCGAGCTCTACGCGTGGGGCCTCAACGACTTCGGCCAGCTCGGCCTGGGGCACACGAAGCCCCGAACCACACCCGCCAAGGTAGCCGGCGCCGGGTGGGCGAAGGTCTCACCCGGTCCACTCGACTGCCTTGCCGTGAAGACCGACGGCACCCTGTGGGCGTGGGGATACAACGTCAACGGCCAGCTCGGCTTGCCGGCCGACCATGCCGACCACACCTCGCCCGAGCGTGTCGGCACCGCGACGACGTGGAGAGACGTCGCCTGCGGGCCGTATCACACGGTGGCGGCGACGCTCGACGACAGGTTCGCCGCCTGCGGCTCCAATCACTACGGTCAGATAGGTCTGGGGTTCCCCCTGTACCGCTGCAGTCCCGAGCAGGTCGGCACGGTCGGCGGGTGGCTGCAGGTCGACGCCAGCCTGACTCACGCCGCCGGTGTCAGGGACGACTTCTCGCTGTGGACCTGGGGCTACGACATCGACGGCGCCCTGGGTGGCAGCGGCGGTCTCACTGCCCCCGCCAGGGTCGGCTTCGACAACGACTGGGCATCGGTGGCGTGCGGCGCCTACACGGACAGCAACTACACGATGGCCATCAAGAAGAATGGGACGCTGTGGGCGTTCGGGGACAACGACACCGGCCAGCTCGGCCTTGGCGACAAGACGGAGAGAACGGTCCCGACGCAGGTGGGCACGGAGAGCGACTGGGCCGCGGTCGCCTGCAGCGACGGCGTGGGCGACCGCGGCCGGCAGCTGTACGGCGATCCGTACACGCTTGACGACCACACGCTCGCGCTGAAGAAGGACGGCACGCTGTGGGCCTGGGGTGCGAACGACCAGGGCCAGCTCGGTCTAGGCTCCCCCGGAGCCGCGGACACGACGTCTCCGGTCCGGGTCGGCTCCGACGCCGACTGGGCGGCGATCGCCGCCGGCGACGACTACAGCGCCGCACTCAAGACGGACGGCACGCTGTGGACGTGGGGACACGGTCAGTTCGGACAGCTCGGGCACGGCAGCACGTCCGGCATCGCGGTGCCGACACAGGTGACGACCGGCTCGGGACCGGACACGTTCACGGCGTTCGCCTGCGGGAGCGGCCGCGACTCCAGCCACATGCTCGCCGTCAAGACCGACGGCTCACTCTGGGGCTGGGGATACCAGTACTCGGGCGAGCTCGGCCAGGGGACCGTCATCGACCACTACCTCTCGCCGGTCCGCATCGGCGCCGACAGCGACTGGAGTGAGGTCGCCTGCGGCAGCTCCTACGGCGACAACTACAGCCTGGCCACCAAGACCGGAGGGCAGCTCTACGCGTGGGGCGGCAACTTCCGCGGCCAGCTCGGCGGCGGCGACTACGTCGTCCGCTTCGTGGCCGACCCGAGCGGCGGCGGCGCTGTCTGGTCGGACATCGTCGCCGGCTCAAACTCCTTCGGCCTGAAGACCGACGGCACGCTGTGGGCGTGGGGCGACAACGAGTGGGGCCAGCTCGGCCTGGGTGACGCCACCGCGTACTCGAGCACCACCGTCTACGCGCTGCAAGACTTCGTCGACACGACCCCGCCCGCCGTGAACGGCACCGCGGCCAAGGCCGCGACTGGGGCGAGTACGGAGAGCAGCGCCCGAGGCGCCGGCGGCTGGACGCGCACCCCCAGGGTCATCAGGGTGACGGCCAGCGACGCAGGCTCCGGCGTCGGCCGTGCACAGATCTCCGTCAACGGCGGCGTCAGCTACGTTACGAAGAAGTCGCTGACGGTGCGGAACGGCGACGTGAAGGCATACGTGCGTGCCATCGACCGCACGGGCAATGCCTCGGCGCCGAGGCTTCTCGGCCGCTGGAAGATCGATTCGACCAAGCCGAAGCCGGCGGCGCTGAACGCGAGCGTCCGGCGCGGCTCGACTGCCCGGCTGCGGTACCGGATCGCCGACTACTCCCCGTGCCTGGTCAAGATACTGGTGAAGAACAGGCGGGGCGCCACCGTGAAGAGCCTGAGCGTCAAGGGAGCGCGGCCGCTGAGCTGGCTCTCCAAGACCTTCCGCTGCAAACTCGCCCGCGGCACCTACCGGTGGTACGTGTACGCGACCGACAGCGTCGGCTACCGGCAGGTGAAGCCTGCCGCCGCGAAGCTGGTCGTCAAGTGAGCGCCGCCGGCGCCGGGGGCGCTCCCCCGGCGCCGGCGCCTTCAGTCGACGGGCGCCGGATCCGTCGCGGACGAGCGGGCGGGCGCCGTCGCGCCCGCCCGCTCGTCCGGCAGGTCCACACGCGGCAGCCAGCGGAGCCAGCGCGGCAGCCACCAGTTCCACTCGCCCAGCAGCACCATCGTCGCCGGGACGATCACGAGCCTGACGATCGTCGCGTCGAGCAGGATCGCCACCGAGAGACCGATCGAGAACTCCTTCAGGATCGGGTCGCTCACCAGCAGGAAGCTCGCGAAGACCGTGACCATGATCACCGCCGCGGCGGTGATCACACGGGCGCTGCTGCCCACGCCCATCCGCACCGCCGCGTGCGTGTCCATGCCCGCTGCATGCGCGTGGAAGATCTGGCTGATCAGGAACACCTCGTAGTCCGTCGACATGCCGAACAGCACGGCGAACATGATCAGCGGCACGTAGCTCGCGATAGGCACCGTGCCGTAGTCGTTCTCCAGACCCACGAGCTCGATACCCCAGCCCCACTGGAAGAATGCCGTGAGGATGCCGAACGATGCACCGACGGCGAGCAGGTTGCAGAGGATCGCCTTGAGCGGCACGAGTACCGAGCGGAAGGCCACCAGGAGCACGACGAAGCTCAGCGCAAGCACGACCGCGATGACCAGCGGCAGACGCGAGGAGATGACGTCCGCGAGATCGTCGAAGGCCGCGGTGATGCCGCCGACATAGACGGTGATGCCCTGCCCGGCGACGGCCCGGGGGATCACGTCCGAGCGCAGGCGGGCGACGAGGTCCGAGGTAGACGGGTCGGCCGGGCGCGTGGTCGCCGTCAGGCCGAACACGGCGGCGGTGCCACGGTCGTTGACCCTCGGCGGCAGCACGGACGCGACGCCGCTCGCGCCCTCGAGCGCCCGCTGGAGCCGCACCAGACGGGGGTCGGTGGCCAGCGGGTCGCCACCGGCGTCGGTGAGGATGCGCGTGAGCTTCCGCTTCAGCTCACGCGCGCGGCCGGCGCGGCGCTCCAGCGCCCGCTTCTCTCGCGTGAGGGCGGCGGCCGCGTCCTCCAGCGCCGCCCCGCGCCGTTCGAGTGCGGCGCCCTCCGCGGCCAGACGATCGCCCTGCGCCTGCAGCGTCTGGCCTCGGGCCGTGAGGGCGGCGGACTCGGCCTGCAGCGCCGCCCCCTCCCGCTCGAGGCGGCGCCCCTCCGCCTCCAGCGGCGCCGCCTTCTTCTTCAGCGCGGCAGCCTGTCTCTCGAGCGCCGCGAGCTCAGCCTGCACGTCGGCCACCTGCTCCTGCAGCGCCTGCGCCTCGGAGAGCAGCCCCACGAGCCGAGTCTGGAATTGCTGCAGCTGGACGAGGTCGGTCGTCTGGGCGATCTGCGCCTGCACGGCGGCGATCTCCTGCTGCAGCGCGGCGCCCCTCGCGGCCAGCGCGGCGCCCTGCCTCTCGAGCGCTGCGCCGCGGGCCGCGAGCGCCTCACCCCGCGCTTCCAGGCGCGCCCGTCTGGCGAGCAGCCGCTTCTGCTCCGCCAGCAGCTCGTCCTTGCGGGCCACGAGCGGGGTCGCCTCGGACTCCAGTGCCGCCTTCTGCGTGGTGAGGGCGGCGGCCTGCTTCTGCAGCGCCGCCTTCTCGCCGCGCAGCGAGTCGCCGCGGCGGGCCAACCTCCTGCCCCGCCGTTCGAGCCGTCCGGCGTCATTCTCCAGATTCTCGGCGAGTCGCTCTGCACGCTCCTTCAGGCCCGAGTACTCCGCACTGGCCTGCGCCGGCGGCGAGAACCGTGTCGCCACGAGAAGCCGTCCGTTCGCGCCGGGACCGAGGCCGTCGGAGACGAGGTCGGTGGCCCGGCGCAGCGAGACGGACGTGGGCCAGGACCCATGGTCCTCCTGGCCCAGGATGAGCGTCACCGTCGGCGCCGCCAGCGGCAGCAGCGTAGCCAGCGAGGCGACGAGCGCGATCCACGGGTGCCGGGTCACGGCGCCCGCCCAGCGCGCCCACACGTTCTCTCCGTGGCGCGCCACCTCGAGGCGGCGCCGCCAGGGCAGCCGCACCGCGTCGATCCGCCGGCCCACCAGCCCGAGCACGGCCGGCAGGAAGGTGATCGCCGTCAGCATGGCGACGAACACGGCCAGCGCCGACGAGTATCCCATGGCGCCGAGCAGCGGCACGCGCGCCACCAGCAGAGAGAGCAGCGCGATGATCACCGTGACGCCGGCGAACACGACCGCGGTCCCGGAGGTCGCCATCGCTCGTGCCACGGCCTCGCGCACATCCGCTCCTCCGTGCAGCTCGTCCCGGTAGCGGAAGACGATGAAGAGCGCGTAGTCGATGCCCACGCCCAGCCCGAGCATCGTGGCGAGCGTGGGACCGACGACGGGGATCTCGACCAGGTGACCCAGCAGCCCGATGAGACCGAGTCCCACGGCAAGCGCCACGACGGCGGTGATGATGGGCATGCCGGCCGCGACGAGCGTGCCGAACGTGACCGCAAGGATGAGGACGCCGGCGGCGAGCCCAATCGCCTCGCTGCGACGGGAGTGCTCCTCCGCGAGCCGGACGCCCAGCACGCCGGCGGCCTCGACCTGCACGCCGGCGTCGCGAGCGGGCTGGGCGGCGGCCAGCACGTCGTTCGCGACCTCTTTGGTCACGGCCCCCGCGTCGATGCCCATCAGCACCTGCGCGACGGCCGTCGTCTCGTCGCGACTGATGAGGAGGTCGCGTGCGCCGCGTGCGTACGGGCTGGTCACGCTGGTCACATCCGGCAGGTCCTCCATGCGGCGCACGGACTCCCTGATGGCGCGCTCCGCACGGGCGTCGAACACAGAACCGGTGCGCGTGTGGAAGACGACGTTGCTCTGCCCGTTCTGCTGTGGCGGGAACTCCTCCGCCAGGAAGTCCGTCGCCGCCTGTGTCTCGGTCCCGGGCAGGCGGATGTCGTTGGACGTGCGTGCACCCAGGGCGAACCAGGTCGCGCCTATCGCGGCGACGACCAGGACCCAGACGAGCAGCACCGGCCACACGCGCCGCGCGCAGAAGCCGCCAAACCTGTAGAGAAGGGTGGACACAGCGGGGGCATCCTTCGTGGCCGTCGGAGCCCTGACGATACGTACCGCGGCCGGAGTGTCAAGCAGTCCAGCTGTCTCTCCTCCCCCGTCGCCGTCATCAGAACGCACCCTGTCTGGGACGTCGAGGCCCGGGAAGACGAAAGCCAGAAGGCAGTCGACCGGCAGGCTTCGCGGTCGAGATCACGGTGACGAACAGGGAGGGAGCGTGAGAACGGACACACGCAGACTGGCAAGGATGGGGTCGACGCTGGCGGTCCTGCTGCTCGCCGTCGTCCTGGTGGGCTGCGGGAGCACGACGGCCGACGACTCGCCGTCGCCCACGCCCGAGTCGACCGCCACGGGCACCGCCCCCGCCGGACTCGGCGCCTACCTCGACGAGGCCGGCGCGGTGCTCTCGGACGTCGGCGACACACTGGGAGCGCTCCCGGCGACCGTCCAGGGCATCAACACGACCCCCGATGAGACCTGGACGGAGGCCGGTCAGGATCTGCGACGGCTGGCCGGGGAGCTCGCCGACGAGGCGTCGCGGCTCGCCGACCTCCAGCCGCCCTCCGGTCTCCAGTCCATCCAGGACGCCGTGGTGCGCGGCCTCCAGCGCACGCAGACGAGACTGGAGCAGACCGCCGACCAGTTGAGCGATCCCGCTCAGAGGGAGGGACTGACCAGGCAGGACGTCCAGAACCAGGTCGACCAGCTGCGGTCGGACGCCGGCGGCCTCAGCGAGCAACTGCGGGGGGCGCTCGACACCATCCGCAGCGCTCTCTGACGCGAACGGCGGAGCCGGCAGGCGCCGACCCACGTCGTCTGTCGGCGCCTGCCCGTCTCGCGCCGCTCCCGTGGAGAGACGCCCACGTCGAACGCCGGCCGGTCTCCGGCCGCCGCGACGAGGGAACAGGAAGGCAAAGCGCGCTGAGACTGGCATCCGCCCCGCGAGACCACGAGGTGCGCCGATGAGGCACGACCCCTACAAGAGACTTCCAGAAGCTCCCTCCTTCCGGGTCACGAGCCCGGACGTGCTGGACGGCAAGGCCATGCCGCGACGCATGGTGAGCCGGGGCGCTGGCGGTGCCAACGAATCGCCTCCGCTGACGTGGTACGGCTTCCCGGAGGAGACCCGGAGCTTCGTCGTCACCATGTTCGACGCGGACGCGCGCACGCCCAGCGGTTTCTGGCACTGGGCGGTCAAGGACATCCCCGGCGACATGGAGGGTCTCGAGGCCGGAGCGGGCAGCTCCGGCGACGCCTCGCTGCCCGCCGGCGCCAGGCACCTGCGCAACGACGGCGGCACCCGCGGGTACGACGGACCGGCGCCGCCGCCGGGCCACGGTCCACACCGCTACTTCATCGCGGTGCACGCCGTTGACGTGGAGCGGCTGCCCGGCGACGACGACTCGAGCGTGGCCCACCTGCACCTCACGCTGCTGGGTCACACTCTGGCACGCGCCGTCATGATGCCGACGTACGAGGCCCCGGCCATCGGCCAGGAGGAGGAAGCCGCGTGACGTCTGACCGGCTTTCGCCCGGCATGCTCGCCGGTGGCATCGTCGGCCTCACCCGTGACGGGCGTGGGGGCCGGGTCGCACCGTGACCAGCACATCCTGCACCAGGTTGTTGCCCATCCCCTGGTAGTTCCAAGGTTGATCTAGCGGCTGGGTCTCGTCAGTGTCGGTGGTGGCCCGGCACGACAGCACGTGCTCACCGGGCCGGGCGTGCCAGCGGTAGCTCCACCCGCGCCAGGCGAACTCGCCGACCTGCGGTCCGAGCGTCGCCTGCTCCCACGCTCCATCCACTGCCAGCTCGACGCGCGAGATCGGGGCAGTCCCGCTCCAGGCGCGTCCGTGCACCTCCACCTCGCCGGCCTCGCAGATCCTGCGCCGTGAGAAGAAGTCGGGCGCGCCCGGCGGGATCATGAGCGCCCGAACCCTGATTCGGCTCACGCCGTCGCCCGGATCGTCTTCATCTCTCTGGTAGCGGTAGGCGACCGCCTGCTGATAGCCACGGAAGGGCTCGGTGACGGCGGTGATCCTGGTGAGCCACTTGACGCTGGTCATGCCGTACCACCCGGAAACGATCAAGCGGAGGGGTGCGCCGTGCTGCGGCTCGAGCGGTCGACCGTTCATCTCGTACGCGAGCAGCACCTCGGGGCGGAGGGCGTCCGCGAGGGACAGGCTTCGCTCGTAGTCCTGGTCCTCGCCGCCCTGCTCGCCGTGGTCCGCCCCCGTGAACACGAGCTCGATCGCGCCCGGCCTCACGCCCGCGGCGGCGATCACGTCGCGCAGCGGCACTCCCGTCCAGACGGCAGTGCTCACCGCTTCGACCAGCCACGGCTGACTCAGAGGCCGGGGCGAGAGCCGGGCGCGCCCGTTGCCGGCGCACTCCATGGTCACCGGCAACGTGCGCGCGGGCATCTTGCGCAGCTCGTGCAGATCCAGTGAGAGCGGTCGAAGGACGCGTCCTCCGACGTCGAGGCGCCAGGTCGCTTCATCGACGTCGGGAATGTCGAAGTGGACGAGGAGATAGTGCAGCCCCGATGGCGTCACCTCATACCGGAGCGCCTCCAGCGGCATGCCCCGGTTCCGGGTCGCCAGCTGCAGCTCCTCGGGAGTGAGTGCGTCTTCACCTGAGACGGCGTCGCCCATACCGCCACTGTTACCGCCTTCTGGGCTGCCTAACTGATGGGGGCGACGAGGCGACGGGTCCGCCACCTGTGATATCGCAGGGGCCGCCAGAGGGCATTTCACCGGCAGACTTGACGGTGCCGACCTCCGTGCTAGTGTTAAACCGACAGTCGGTTTATTCATTGGAGCACCGAGTGGCAGCCCGGGCGATCGACATCGAGGCGCATGCGGCGCGGCGCGAAGCGTTTCTGGACGCCGCGCAGCTGCTCATCCAGACCAAGGGGTACGAGGAGACGAGCGTCCAGGACATCCTGGACCAGACCGGCTCCTCGCGAGGGGCGTTCTACCACTACTTCGCCTCCAAGACGGCCCTACTCGAGGCAGTCGTCGAGCGGACCGTCGAGCGAGCGCTCTCCTCCGTACGTCCGCTGGTGAACGACCAGGCACTCGGTGCGGTCGCCAAGCTCGAGGGCCTGTTCCGCGGTCTCGGCGAGTGGAAGCTCGACCGCACCGAGCTCATGCGCGCCCTGCTGCGCGTGTGGGAGTCGGACGAGAACGCGCTCATGCGGGAGAAGACTCGGCGTGCGACCCTCGCGGGGTTCACCCCGCTCCTGGCCGCCGTCCTCCGTCAAGGGGCCGACGAGTCAGTGTTCGACGTGAGCTGCCCGGACGAGGCGGCCCGGATCCTCGTCGCGGCGATGACCGGATCGCGCGAAGGCGTGGTCCGCCTCTTCCTCGACGACGCGTTCGGAGAGTCGGCTCTCAGAACCCTGGAGAACATGATGAGAGCGAACGAAGAGGCCTTCGAGCGAGTGCTCGGCGTCGAGGCTGGGTCGCTGGTCCTGTTCGACCGCGACGCGGTGCGGCGGTGGTTCGCATGACCACCCGTGCGGAGCAGCCGACGGGAGCCGGCCGGCCGGCCATCCTCACCGAGCAGCTGACCAAGAGCTACGGACGGCGGCGCAGCCGCGGCATCATCAGCCTGGACCTCGAGGTACGGACGGGAGAGGTCTTCGGCTTCCTCGGTCCCAACGGCGCCGGCAAGACCACGACCATCAGGCTTCTGCTGGACCTCATCCGGCCCACCTCGGGTCGCGCCCTCGTGCTCGGGCGCGACAGCCGCCGCGAGACACTGGCCGTCCAGGCGCGCAGCGGCTATCTGCCCGGTGAGCTGTACCTGTATCCCACGCTCACCGGGCGCGAGACGCTGCGCTACCTGGGCAGCCTGCGCGGCGGCGTCGAGTGGCGTCGCGTCGACGAGCTGGCCGAGCGCCTGGACTGCGACTTGGACCGCAAAGTCGCCGACCTCTCGAGCGGCAACAAGCGCAAGATCGGCCTCATCCAGGCGTTCATGCACCAGCCGGAGTTGCTGATCCTCGATGAGCCGACGTCCGGCCTCGACCCGCTCGTCCAGCACGAGTTCTACCGTCTGCTGGACGAGGCGCGCGAGGCCGGCCAGACGGTCTTCCTCTCGAGCCACGTGCTCCCGGAGGTCCAGCGCGTGTGCGACAGGGTGGCGTTCATCCGCGAGGGCGAGCTGGTCGCCGTGGAGGACGTCGCAAGCCTCACGGGCAGGGCCATCCGGGAGATGGACGTGGTGTTCGCGCACGCGGTGCCGCCGGCGATCCTCGACGGCGTCCCGGGCGTGACCTCCGTCACGGCCGATGGTGATGACGGCACGACGCTGCGGTTCACGGTCGCCGGCTCGCTGGACCCGGTCATCAAGGCACTCGCCGGCCACCCGGTCGTCGATCTCGTCAGCCAGGTGCCCGACCTCGAGGACGTCTTCATGACCTTTTACGGAGAGAAGGGCGGCGATGCTTCGTAATCCCTTCCTCAAGAGCCTGCGCGACCATCTCCGCCCGCTCCTCGTCTGGGGCGCCGGCGCGGCACTCTACGTGGCGCTGCTCATGTCCATCTACCCGAGCATCAGGAACAGCGCGGCGGCGATCAACGAGTACGTCAAGGAGATGCCCGAGGCGATCCGCGCCGCGTTCATGGGGTCGAGCGACTTCACGACGCCGGTCGGGTACGTCAACGTCGAGCTGCTCTCGTGGCTCGCGCCCGTGGTGCTCATCGCGTTCGCCGTCGTCCTGGCGGCTCGATCCCTCGCGGGCGAGGAGGAGAGCGGCACGCTGAGCCTCGTCCTCACCCACGCCGTGGGACGGCGGCGTCTGGTGTTGCACAAGTACGCCGCCCTCATCGTCGCGGTCGCCGCGCTCGGAGGCGTCTTCTGGGCGTCACTGATGATCGCGACGGCGATCGCCGGCACCCCGGTCGGCTCCGGCGAACTCGGCGTGGCGTTCCTGCGGCTCACCCTGCTCGGCTTGGCGATGGGCAGCATCACATTCGCTGTCGGCGGGGGCACGGGGCGCCGGCAGTACGGCATCGCCGCCGGCGCCGGCGTAGCCGTCGCGATGTATCTGCTCAACACGCTCGCCGTGATGGACGAGTCGGTGCGCCCGTTCCGGTACGTCTCGCTCTTCCACTATGCCGGCGGAGCCGCACCCCTGGGCAAGGACCTCGACGTCGCGGGGCTCGCCGTCATGGCCGCGACGTCCGCCGTCATGCTCGTCGCGGCCCTCGTGCTCTTCGAGCGCCGCGACGTCCACGTCTGACCACCTGTGCGGCCGCGCCCGGCGTCCCGGCCGTCTCCCGGTCACGCGCTCCACCTGGGCCGTGCTCAGCCGCGCGAGTGCAGGCCCACCGTGTTGCCCTCCGTGTCGGCGATCATCGCGAAGTACCCCGCGCCCTCCGTGTCGATGGCGGTCTTGGGGATGAGGACGCGACCGCCGGCTCGCTCCACGCGGTCCAGCATCTCCTGCAGATCGGAGCCTGCGTCCAGGAACACGGCCGTGCCGATCGCACTGGGAACGGCGCCCTCTCCGCAGACCAGGGCGCCCCCGATCTCCCCTCGGCGCCAGTCCGCCGGGAACGCCCACATCTCCATGCCCGGCGAGGCGAGGACCTGCTCGAGTCGGACGCCGCAGACCGTCTCGTAGAACCGCTTCGCCCGCGCGATGTCCGTCGCAGGGATCTGGAACCAGCTGATGGCGGATGCCATGGACTCCTCCTCGAGGCGCTTCCCCGCATCTGGGGCTGGTTTCAACGATTGCCGTCTCGGCGGAAGGCTAACCGGGCGAAGTGACCGGACGACGAAGCCGCTGCGCGACGGTCAGAAGAGGTTGCCCGACGACCCCAACTCGAGGAACGGGTCATCCCAGGCGCCGCGCCTGGAGTCGCGCCAGCGGTTGCCGCGCCAGTCCATGTCGTGGCAATCGCCGAACCAGGCAACGCCGCCGCCGGGCTTGTCGGCGATGATGGTGTTGTCGTGGAACTCTCCGCCGTGGATGCCCTTGCCGCACACCACCTGGGCGTTCGACTCCATGGTGACCTTCTGCCGGTGGGTCGAGGCGTCGAGCCGGTTGCCGGTGAACGTCCAGCCGCAGTCGACGTCGCTGTACATCTGGAGGTTGAGGAGAGAAGAGCGCGTCTGGTAGACCGTGTTGTTGACGAATCGGAAGCGGGTGATGCCGTTCAGCTCGAAGCCCTGACCCCACGGGAACGCGCTGTTGGTGCCGGCGCCTCTGATCAGCGTCCCTGAGACCCTGTTGTCCACACATCCGGGGCCGCCGTCGAACGAGATGGCCTCGGATCCCTGGGGGTCGAAGGTGCAGCGGACGAGCTTGATGCCGTGGTACCCACTGGCGTCGTCTGCGGGGCGGCTGGTGCACTCGAAGCCCATACGCTTCTGAGGCCGTATGCGGCACTTCTTGAACGTGATGTCGTGGATGTTGCCGAGATGGTCGTTGATGGAGATGCCGTTCCAGGGTCCCGACTTGATGACGCAGTTGCGGAAGGTGATGTGATGGGCGGCCCGATCGATCTGGAGGACCGCCGTTCGTGAGCCGCCGCCGGTGAAGGTGCACTTCTCGTACACGCGGTCATGCGCACCCTCCGGCAGACGGAAGTCCTTGAAGGTCTTGTTGCGGATGACCTTCGCGGCCTCGACCGGGCCGGCGACTGCCGCCGCCAGCGCCACGACGACGGCGATCCCCGCAACCGTGAGAAGGGATCTGCCGGCGATGGAGTGCACGATGTCGACCCTCCGGACCTCAGCTTGGGTGGTGACGTCCTCGTGGACGTATGCGCCGCGCTTCCCGCGGCTCCTGCCCGCGCCCTCGGCGGGCGACATGGGACGGGGACAAGTACGGCCGCGACGGGCTGTCTCTGCCTGACCGTGTCCGACGTCCCAAACCCGTTTGCAGGCACGCTACAGCATCTCGCCCGGATTTCAAACCCGACGACGTTGACGGCGGGTGGCCACACGGCCGTCTCGACTGTAGGGGGAGACGATCGGCCGCAGGCAGCCTAGACGGTGGTCCGGTCGCGACGGCCGGCATCAGGCGGACGACGCTGCCCGGCCTCGTCCGCGCGGGAGGCTCCCGAGACCGCAGGGCGATCCTCCCGCCTGGTCCGCCCGAGCGCAGCCCGCCAGAAGACGACGTCGGCGATGGCGAGGGCGGTGCCGACCGCGACATACAGGACGCCGAGGAACGTACGCCCCCACCACGAGTCGACGAGCGGCGAGTGACGCAGCAGCAGACCGCCGCCCATCATGACCGCGATGAACACCCACGAGCTCCAGGCGAACAGCCCGAAGAAGCAGGCATGACCGCGCGTGCGGATCCTGGTGACCGCTTTGGTCGCGTACCGGATGAGGACGAACCTCGCCTTGACGATGCCGATGGCGATCCCCACCAGCGCGATGAGCACGATGCCGTGACCGAAGCGCTCGTACTCGTCGGGAGCCACGATGTAGGCAATGCCGCGCACCAGGAGGATCACGGTGCCGACCAGCCACACCGCGGCGGCCGCGACGAGCTGGGTGCGGGCGCCGGCGCGCGGCGTGAGTCGGCGCCAGCCTGAGCGTCTCGAGCGGCGACCATCCATCGTTCGAGGATAGCAGGCGTCAGAGTCCGCTGCGCAGGACGTCGACGGCTGCGACGCCGGCGTGCGGGGGATGGGGGTAGAGTTGCTCCACGCGACAGGGGGAGAGGGAGACGTGGTGGGCGACCTCGACGCACTCCGCGCCATGATCGAGGCGAGCGACGACGAGCTGTTCTCGCTCGATGCCGGCTGGCGCTACACCGCCTTCAACAGAGCGCACGCGGAGGGTGTGCTGGCGCGCGAGGGAGTCCGGATCACGCTCGGGGACCGGCCGGTCGAACCGGCCGGCGAACCCGTCAGAGGCGCCCTCGCCGACGTGCGCGAGCGCGTCCTCGCGGGGGAACGGGTCGTCACCGAGGTGACCTCGGGAGACGGCGACGACGCACGGCATCACGAAGCCCTCCTCACACCGCTCAGAGATCCGGACGGAGCGGTGTGCGGAGCCGTCGTGCGGGTCCGCGACGTGACGGTCGAGCGGCGCACGCGAGAGGCCCTGCGACGCAGCGAGGAGGAGTACCGCCTCCTCGCCGAGTTCACCTACGATTGGGAGGCCTGGCGGGGACCGGAAGGCGCCTACCGCTACGTCTCGCCGTCGTGCCAGCGCATCACGGGCCACACCGCCGAGGAGTTCCTCGCCGACCCCTCGCTGCTCGAGCGGATCGCGCATCCGGACGACCGGGAAGCCGTGCACGCGCACTTCACGCCGGCCACGGATCGCAGACGCAACGAGGAGAAGCTGGAGTTCCGCGTGGTGCGGCCGGACGGCCAGGTGCGGTGGGTCGGCCACGTGTGCACGGCGGCCCACGCGGCCGACGGCAGTTGGCTCGGGCGATGCGAGAGTAACCGCGACATCACCGAGCAAAAGCGGGCAGAGGCGGAGATCGCGTCCCGAAGCGCGTCCCTGGCGCGCCTGAACGAGGAGCTCATCCGCGAGACGGCCATGCTCGCCGAGACCAACGCCGCCATCGCCCGGGTCGCGCGCACCGACGACCTCACCGGCATCGCCAATCGGCGGCATTTCTTCGAGAGCGCGGAACAGATGGTCTCGTTCGCCCGCCGCCAGCATCTGACGCTCGCGCTGCTCAGCCTCGACCTCGACGGCTTCAAACGAGTCAACGACACCGAAGGGCATGCCGCCGGCGATGAAGTGCTGCGGGAGTTCGCCGGGCTGCTCGGTTCGCTGTGCCGCTCGGAGGACCTGGCGGCTCGGGTGGGCGGCGACGAGTTCTGCCTGTTGCTCCCGGGCATCACACTGGCGGGAGCCGCAAGAGTGGCGCAGCGCGCCCTGACGGCCGTGCGCTCCAGCATGGCGCTCCGCCGCCGCGGCGTCACGATGAGCGCCGGCGCGTCCGAGTGGCGCCCGGGCGAGACGGCCGGCGACCTGCTGCGGCGTGGGGACGACGCGCTCTACGCCGCCAAGCGCGCCGGCGGGGACCGGCTGGCCGTCTGCGATGGCTCGAGCCACAGGGTCGAGCATCGCCCGACGTGGCGTACCTCTCCCCGCCGCAGAGGGCGCGTCACCTAGGCCCGAGTCCCTCTCCCGATCGGGATTCGGCCGCTCCTCCTCCTGCGCCGTCGAGCTGCGGCTCCGGCTCGGGGGCGAACTCCAAAACGACCACGGTGTGCCCCGGCCGCGTCGTGAGCAGCACCCGCTCGCAGAGCTGCAGCATGATCGTGAAGCCCATCCCGAGGCTCGCCGCCGTTGAGAAGCCGGGCACGAGTGTGGCCCGGGGCAGCATACGGAAGTCGATCCCCGGGCCGTCGTCGCTCACGGCCACCTGCAGACAGTCTTCACGCGCGAAGGCCTGGTAGGCTCCGCCGCCGGCGTGTTTGAGCGCGTTGTCGAGCGCCTCGCCGACGGTACTGAGCAGGTCTTTGTGGCGGATCCTGCCGGCGAAACGCGTCTCGGCCGCCCGCACGAGCCTCCGGCGCGCCGTCGCCAACTCCGCCGCCGCTCCGAACACGGTCTGGTGCCCCAGCGGAGTGCCGAGCTCGTCCGCCAGCTGCTCTTCAGTCAGGAGGATGAGCTTGCCGCCCGTGACCGCATCCAGCACGTCGACGTAGGCGTGGCGGATGTCCTCCTCCTGGCGACGCAGTGCCCGCTCGGCCTCCCGCAGTTCCGTGACGTCGGTCGCCGAGAGCACCCAAGTGCCGCGGCCGATCG
>DAIQNY010000011.1:0-29502 GCA_036788155.1 Actinomycetota bacterium
GCGCCTGGGCGCCGACACGCTGCTCGTCGGCGGCGCCCTCACACAGGAGTTCGTCGACGACTTCTCCCGCGTGCTGCCGCCGCGTACGGAGCTCCGCGTCGTCGTGCGCGACCCCACTGTGCTCGTCCTGCCGCCCGCCATGGTAGGCCGCTTCCTGCGCAGGGGTATCCGTCTTGAGGCGCTTACCCCCCTGCGGGTGTTCGCGCTCACGGTCAACCCCTTCCGACTCCCCCAGCCGTATCGGCCCAAGGTCTTCTTCTCCGCGATCGCCGAAGCCGTCGGCGACCGCGTCCCCATGTTCGATGTCGTGAACGGATTCGCCCGACTGCCGGCGGGCGGCGGCGACCTCGCGACCTCCGTCACCTCCTGACGAAAGTTGGTGGTCAAGTGAACGATGCCCTTCACCTGAACGGCGATCTGGTCGACCGCGCGCGAGCCGCGGCCGACGCGATCGCCGACGACATCCAGCAGCACATCGAGGAACACACGACCGACACGACCGAGCGCGCCACGCTGCGCCTCCTCGGCGTCGCGGGCGTCAACGAGATCGACGTGCCGCTCGTCAACGTGGTTGTGGAGCACGCCCGCGACCTCCTGCCCTCGGGCATCACGCGGGCGTTCGTCGACCGCATGAACCAGACGGGCAAGGGCGCGCAGGAAGTCGCTGAGGGCGTCGCCGGCGGCGATCTCGCCCTCACCGACGTGCCCGCCGAACGGAGAGCAGCCGCGGAGGCGCGCGCCGAGGAACTGGCGAGGGAGGGCGTCGCGCGCATAGACGCCGTCCGTGCGCGCCGCAACGAGCTGGTCGCCACGGTCGGCGAGCCACTCAAGCCCTACGTCTACGTGATCGTGGCGACCGGCAACATCTACGAGGATGCGGCTCAGGCCAAGGCGGCCGCCCGTGCCGGCGCCGATGTGGTCGCCGTCATCCGCACCACCGCCCAGAGCCTGCTCGACTACGTGCCCTACGGCGAGACGACTGAGGGGTTCGGCGGCACCTACGCGACGCAGGAGAACTTCCGCCTCATGCGCGCCGCCCTCGATGAGGTCGGCGAGGAGCTCGGCCGCTACATCCGCCTGTGCAACTACGCCAGCGGTCTGTGCATGCCGGAGATCGCCACCATGGGGGCGCTCGAGCGACTCGACATGATGCTGAACGACTCGATGTACGGCATCATCTTCCGCAACATCAACATGGAGCGGACGTTCGTCGACCAGTACCTGAGCCGCCTGATCAACGCGCGCGCCGGCATCATCATCAACACCGGCGAGGACAACTACCTGACCACCGCCGACGCCTTCGAGAAGGGCTACACGGTCGTCAGCTCCGACTTCATCAACGAGGCCTTCGCGCTGCGGGCCAACCTCGAGCCCTGGCAGATCGGCCTCGGCCACGCCTTCGAGATCAACCCGGACAAGCCGGACCAAGTCGTCTACCAGATCGCCGACGCACAGCTCATCCGTCAGCTGTTCCCAGGCTACCCCCTCAAGTACATGCCGCCCACCAAGTACATGCCTGGCGACGTCTTCCAGGGCCACATCATCGACGGCATGTTCAACTTCACCGGCATCTTCACCGGCCAGGAGATCATGCTCCTCGGCATGCTCACCGAGGCACTGCACACGCCGCTGCTTCAGGATCGCTACCTGAGCATCAAGAACGCCAAGTACGTGTTCGAGAGCTGCCGCAATCTGGCCGGCGAGGTCACCTACAAGCCCGGCGGCATGATCGAGCGGCGCGCCAACGACCAGTTGCAGAAGGCCGTCGACCAGCTCGAGCACGTGCAGTCGATCGGCCTGTTCAAGGCGCTCGAGGACGGCGAGTTCGCCGACGTCAAGCGCGACCCGGGCGGCGGCCGCGGGTTCGAGGGCGTGTTCAAGGTCACGGCGGACTACTTCAACCCGTTCTTCGCGGCCCTGCGTGAGGGCCGGATGAGCGGACCTCCCGAGGGCCCGGCCCCGGGCGAAGCGGCGACGGCCGGCGCGGCGGCCACGAAGCTCGAAGGGGGTCACTGATGCTAGTGCGACCGTACGGTGATACTAAGGACGACGGGGTCATCCAGTTCTCGTTCACCCTTCCCATGCCCTACTCCGTCAAGGCCGCCGACGTCGGCAAGCAGTTCCTGGAGAAGCTCGGCTTCCACACGGTCGGTATCGCGGAGTGCAAGGCCATCGATCCCGACTACACGTTCTTCGTGGCCTACGGGCGCACGGACACGGGCATCGACCCGGAGGAGGTCAAGGGCGACTACCTCGAAGTCGAGGAGATGGACTACTACGCCATCAATGCCCTCATCAAGGAGCGGCTGGGCCGCAAGCTCTGTGTGGTCGGCGCGGCGATCGAGAGCGATGCCCACACCGTCGGCATCGACGCCATCCTGAACATGAAGGGATTCGCCGGCAACTACGGGCTGGAGCGCTATCCCGAGATGGATGCCCTGAACATGGGCTCCCAGATCCCCTGTGCGCAGCTGTTGCGAACGGCGCGTGAGAGGGAGGCCGACGCCATCCTGGTCAGCCAGATCGTGACGCAGAAGAACATCCACGTGCAGCACCTGACGCAGCTCATCGAACTGCTGGAGGCGGAGGGGGTGCGCGAGCGGTTCGTCCTGGTGGTCGGTGGACCGCGCATCAACAACGCGTTCGCCAAGGAACTCGGGTACGACGCCGGCTTCGGACCGCGGACAACGCCGCTCGAGGTCGCATCGTTCCTCGCTCAGGAAGTCGTGCGCAGGCACGACGAGGCTTGAGCCGGTAGCATAGTCATGGAATCCAATCAATGTGTCGTGATGCAGAGCGGAGTCGCGTCGGGGGCTGCAGCCACACACGCAACGGCTTAAGGAGGCCGCAGTGTCTGACAACGACGTCGTCATCCTCTCTGCTGTCCGTACGGCCCAGGGTCGCTTCCAGGGTGGCTTCGCCGGCACTCCCGCACAGGAGCTCGGCGCCATCGCCATGAAGGAGGCCATGGATCGCGCCGGGGTCACCGGCGACCAGCTCGACGAGGTTATCTTCGGCAACGTCATCCAGGCCGGGCTCGGCCAGAACGTGGCTCGCCAGGCCGAACTCAAGGCCGGCATTCCGGACAACGTGCCGGCCATCACGGTCAACCGCGTCTGCGTTTCGAGCGCCTCGGCGCTCGCGTGGGCAGCGGCGAACATCAAGGCGGGCGACGGCGAGCTCTATCTCGTCGGCGGCACCGAGAACATGACGAAGGCGCCGTGGGTGCTCCAGAACGGCCGCAGCGGCTACCGCATGGGCATGCCGTCCGCCGAGATGTTCGACACCATGGTGCTCGACGGCCTGTGGTGCGCGATCGGCGGCACCCACATGGGCCTGACCGCCGAGAACCTCAGCGAACGCTTCGACATCAGCAAGGAACGGCAGAACGAGATCGCCTACCAGAGCCAGCTTCGCGCCACCGCAGCGATCAAGGACGGCCGCTTCAAGGACGAGATCGTGCCGGTGGTGATCCCGCAACGCAAGGGTGACCCGAAGGTCGTCGATACCGACGAATGCCCGCGTGAGACGTCGCCCGAGATCCTGGCCGGCCTCAAGCCGGTGTTCAAGAAGGACGGTGTGGTCACAGCCGGGAACGCCTCGGCCATCGCCGACGGGGCGAGCGCACTGGTCGTGACGTCGAGGAAGAAGGCGGCCGAGCTGGGCCTCAAGCCCATTGCCCAGCTCGTCAGCTACGCCACGGCTGCCGTCGATCCGGCGATCATGGGCCTCGGTGAGACCGTCGCCGCCCAGAGGGCGCTCGAGAAGGCCGGCCTCACCAGCAAGGACGTCCAGTTGGCGGAGCTCAACGAGGCGTTCGCCTGCGTCGCTGCTCTGGCCATCCGCGAGCTCGACCTCAGCGACGATATCGTCAACGTCAACGGAGGCGCCGTCGCGCTCGGCCATCCGCTCGGCAACACCGGGACGCGCATGATCGTCACGCTCATTCATGAGATGCAGAAGCGCGGCGCCGAGGTCGGCCTCACGGGCGCATGCGTCGGTGGCGGTCAGGGCGCCGGTTCGGTCATCAGGGTAGAGGGCTGACACCGGCCCGACGAAACGACCCCGGACTCGGCCGGGCGCGGGCGAGCGCCAAGGCGCCCCGCGCCCGGCCGCCCTCGGGGGGAGGGAGCAGGGATGAAGGAAGGCAACAAGTTCGGTGCCCACAGGGTCATCGAGCCGCACGGCGTCCTGCCGCAGCCGGCATGGAAGGTCGACAACACGATGGAGATCTACGACAACGAGATCCTCATCGACGTCGACACCCTTAACATCGACGCGGCCAGCTTCACCCAGATCGAGGAGGCCGAGGGCGGAGACGTCGAGAAGATGGCCCGCCACAGCCTCGACATCATCGCCCAGCGCGGCAAGCACCATAACCCCGACACCGGGTCCGGCGGCATGCTGCTGGGCACGATCAAGGAGATCGGGCCCAAGCTCGCCGGCCGCGACCTTGCGGTCGGCGACCGCATCGCCACGCTCGTCTCGCTCTCCCTCACCCCGCTCAAGGTGGACGAGGTGATCTCGGTCAACAGGGACACCTGCCAGGTCAAAGTGAAGGGCCAAGCGATCCTCTTCGAGACCGGCATCTACGCCAAGATTCCGGACGACATGGATGAGGCGCTGGCGCTCGCCATCCTGGACGTGGCCGGCGCTCCCGCCCAGGCCGCCAAGCTCAGCAAGCCGGGCCAGACCGTGTTCATCATCGGCGCCGGCGGCAAGAGCGGTCTGCTGTGCGCCTACGAGGCCAAGAAGCGCGTCAAGCCCACCGGCAAGGTGATCTGCCTCGTGCACGGCGACGCCGGCAAGAAGCGCCTCGAGCGCGCCGGCTTCGCCGACGTCATCATCCAGGGCTCGGCGACCGACCAGCTGTTCGTCTACGAAGAGGTCAAGAAAGCGACCGGCGGCGAGATGGCCGACCTCACCATCAACTGCGTCGACATCCCCAACACGGAGATGGCCTCGGTGCTGGCCACCAAGGACGACGGCACCGTCTACTTCTTCAGCATGGCGACGAGCTTCACCTCGGCGGCGCTCGGCGCAGAAGGCATCGGTGCCGACACGCTCATGATCATCGGCAACGGCTACACCAAGGACCACGCCGTGATCAGCCTCGAGGTCGTGCGCGAGAGCCCGGTGCTCATGGAGATCTTCAAGGACACCTACGCGACCGGCGCGGGAAACCCAGAGCCGGTGGGCCTGAAGGCCTGAGTCCACGGTCTTGAGTGGATCGCTCTGCGTGCAGCGGAGCGACTCGACGCGAAGGGGGCCCGCGGGCCCCCTTCGCGTTTCACGTGAAACCTCACATGACGCAGCCCGAAGGCAGAGCGTCGTCGCGTCGGCAGTTGGAGCGTTGAATCGAGTTGGCCGACGCGTTTCACGTGAAACAGTCGGCAACCGGACATTTGCGCCGCCGCTCGGCCTTCGCCGCGGCGCCATACGTCCCGCCGCCGAGGCGAAGGACCGGTCCGCCTGCATCCTGCTACCATGGCTTGGGCTGACCGCAACGTCCGATGCACGGGAACACACATGAGGCCCGATTCCGCAAGGAGGCAGGCGTGACTCAGGAAGACGTACTCCGCGCGCTCTCAGGGGTGAAGGACCCGGAGTTGCAGCGCGACATCGTGGATCTCGGGATGGTCCGGGATGTCGTGTTCGACGACAAGAGGGTGGGCGCGACGATCGTTCTCACCACAGCAGGTTGTCCGCTGCGCAATCAGATCCGCTCAGACGCAGAGCAGGCGCTCGCCGCCGTTGCCGGCGGCCGTTCGGTAGAGGTCAAGCTTGACGCCATGTCCTGTGACGAGCGCGACGCGCTCGCTGGACGCCTGAGGCAGCGAGATCAGCTCGTCGAAACACTCTTCGGGCCCGGATCACGCACTCGGACCATTGCGGTCGCCAGCGGCAAGGGCGGCGTGGGCAAGAGCACCGTTACGGTCAACCTGGCGACCGCGCTCGCCGCTCGCGGCAAAGCGATCGCTCTGATCGACGCCGATGTGTACGGACCCACGGTACCCCTCATGATGGGTCTCCCCGCGGTCCCTCCGGAGACCCACAACGGCAAGATGGTCCCACCAGAAGCCCATGGAGTGAAGATCGTTTCGATGGGGTTCTTCTTGCCGGACAACGAGCCGGTGGTATGGCGCGGACCGATGCTCGGTCGCGCCATCGAGCAGTTTCTCGGCGACGTGCTGTGGGGGAGCCCCGATTACCTCCTCATCGACCTCCCGCCCGGTACCGGCGACATCGCCTTGACGATCGCCCAGATGATCCCGGGTGCGGAGCTCATCGTGGTCACGACTCCACAGGAGGCCGCCGCACGAACGGCGATCAAGGCCGCCAAGATGGCGCAGATGACAAAGCAGCGGGTGCTCGGAGTCATCGAGAACATGGCCTACTTCGTCTGTCCGGACTGCGGCAGCCGGCATCACATCTTCGGACGTGGCGGCGCGTTCGAAATCGCACGTCTCATGGACGCGCCGCTCCTCGGTCGCATCCCCCTGGACGAAGCGACTCGAGAGGGCGGAGATGTCGGCGCGCCGGCCGCCCTCGAGCCCGGGTCACCGGTCGGCGCAGCCTTTGCCGACATCGCTCGGATCATCGACGAAGGCGCCGACCACGAAGCCCCCACCTCGGAGACAGCCGCAAGCTGAACGAACGGGCACTACGAACTTCATCGTGGTGCTTCACTGCTGCAGGGGTCTGCAGGGGGCCCCTGCACCTCGAAGAGGCGCCCCTTGACGCCTGCTGCCCACGAGCTGACTGGACTCGAGGGTGAGAGTCAGACACCGAAAGGGCAGGCTGATGGCCCTGCCGCGCCCCTCACTACCCTCCCATAGCTCCCACAGTGCTGGGGCGCAGCAGGAGAGACGCCAGATTTGGTGAACTTCTGATCGCACAGCAACCTCTCACCCTCAGGCATGCGAGTAGGACGAGCGAACGGCGAGGCTTGGCTCCGTCTTGGTGAGGCGGCAGCGAACCTGGGAATCAGCCCCGGCACGCTCCGCCGATGGAGCGACGCGGGCAGACTGACCTGCTATCGGAGTCCCGGAGGGCACCGTCGCTACCGCCGCGCAGACATCGAGATGCTGCTGTTGGCGGAAGGCGGAAGTGGCCCGGACTTGGGCAAGACGCGGGCGGGCGCCGATCACCACACCCGGACGTCGCTGCTCACGCTGGCTCACGTTGCGGCCGAGGGTGTCGGCGTCCAGGAATGCCGCATCTTCGTACCTGACACCGGCGGCGCCTTCCGCCTCTTCCGGGCAAGACGACCAGAAGGAGGCGGTCCGGCAGAGGTGACTGACGAAGAGGGGACGCCGCCTTCGCCGGCCGCCATGAAGGCGCTCCGGACGGGCCGACGGCTCATCATCCCGGATCTCGCGGCTACTCACATGCTCGAGCGAAGCGAGGCGCAGACCATGCGCCGAGACGGCGACGCCGCCGTCATCGCTCTCCCCGTTGCCACTCAGTGGCGCAGTGCGGCGATCCTTGAGTTGATCGACTGGACGCCGCGCACGTTCAGTGGGGCCAACGTCGCCTTCGCGGAGTTCATGGCTCGCCAGATTGCACGGCTCCTCGGTTCCGACGACGTCGATCGGGGTGACCGAGGGCCCATGCCGGTCGTCGCGATGGCGCCCGGCGATACCGGGCCTTCTCCTCGCTCCGGGAAGCCCCTCACCTTGACCGACCGCAGCCTCACCCGCCTCGCAGATGTCGTCGCCTCCAGCGAGCACACCCCGGACCTGGACGCCGAGGCCCTCGTCCTCGGTGCGCTCTCGACCCTTCGAGCGCATCCCGCGCTTGCTGCCTGCACCTTGTACCGCGTGGAGGATGGCATCGCCGAGCCCTTCCCGCGCGGCGACTCCGGCGGTGCCCCGTTCGCGGGGGGCGGAGCGTGGCGGCTGAGCGACCACCCTCCCGCGGCTCGAGCCGTCGCCGGGCGGACGAGCGTCACTCTCGCGGGTGGTCCGTCCGACGCCCCTGACCCCACCGAGCGGCTTCTCGGCTCGCGGGGCCTCACCGGCGTCGTGCTCACCCCGGTCGTGCTCCGAGACCGGCTGGTAGGCGTGCTGGAGTTCGGTGCGACGTCGCGGGAAGGGCTCGCCGTAGCCACGGAGGTGGCACCTGTCGCGGCGGACCTGCTCGCCGTCACGCTCGGCAGCGGCCATGTGATCGCACGACTGCAACGACGCGCTCGAGACCTCGCACTGGTGGTGGAGGCGGGCCTCGAGGACAACGCCCGCCTCAGCACCGACGAGATCCTGCACGCAGTCGCCGAGCGCCTCTCCACGCTCACCAACACACCGGTGGCGGACTTGTACACGATTGAGGGCGACGCACTTCGTGCGCTGGTCAGCTATGACGGCGGCCGGTTCGACGGAGAGTGGACTGGCGTCGTGCTCCCGTTGGACCGCTACCACTGCTGCAGGCGCGCGGTGGAGACGGGTGAGGTCGCCCTGGTCGCGGACCTCGACGACCCGACTCTCGACGAAGAGGGTCGGCTCTCACTCGAGAAGTGGGGGTATCACTCGCAACTGGCCATGCCACTCGTCTCTCGCGGGCGCGTGCTCGGCGTGGTCGAGCTCTCCGACTACCGGCCGCGGGACTTCTCCGAAGACCTCGATCTCATCCGGGGCCTCGGCCAGGTCGCGACGCACGCGATCGAAAATGCGTCACTCTTCGAGGAGGTCGACCGGCGCAACCGCATACTCAACGAACTGGTGGAGATCGGCTCGAGCGCCAGCAGCATGCCGGATCTGGACGAGTTCGTAAGGTCCGTGTCAGAACGCGTGCTGCACGCTCTCGACGCCGCCGACTGCGACATCTACCGGATGGTGCACGGTGAGCTCTGCTGCGTGGCGAGCTACGACCGCAGCGGGCACGACAGCTCGGTGATCGGCAGCATCTTCGACCGGGACCGCTATCCCAGCACCCTTGAGGCGGTCTACAACCACCAGATCCTCACCGTCACAAGTCCAGACGACGCGCAGCTGAGTGAGAGCGAGCGGGTCACGTATCGCGACTACGGCTTCTCGAGCGAAGTCTGCCTGCCGCTGGTCGTCAACGACGAGCTGCAGGGCCTGCTCGACGTCTACGACACCCGCGAACGTGACTTCTCCGAGTATCTCAGCTTCCTGCGCGGGACGGCGCAAATCCTCGGCGGAGTGTTCGAGAACGCTCGCCTCGTCGAGCAACTGGGGCGACGGACCACGGTCCTCCGTGACGTGGTGGAGCTTGGCGCGGTAGCCTCCCAGGCTCACGATCTGGAGCATGTGCTGAACGCCCTCGCGGAGCGGCTAAAGGACACGCTGCACGCCGCCGATTGCGACATCTTCGCACTCCGCGGCGACAGTCTCCGCTGCCTGGTGAGCGCGGACAGGGCCGGCCTGGACATGACCGCGGTAGGCCAGGTGTTCGAGGTCGCTCGATTCCCGGGGGCGGCGGCGGCCATACGCTCGGGAGAGCCAACTGTTGTCACCGATCTTGGGGACCCACGCCTGAGTGAGGAAGAGCGGCGCGACATGCTCGACTACGGCTACCAGAGCGAGCTGTGCATCCCTCTCGTCAGCGGCGACCAGGTGATCGGCCTCATCGACGTCTTCGACACGCGACCGCGCGACTATGCGGAGTACACGGACTTCCTCGACAGTGTAGGCCACACGGCGGCCGGCATGATCGAGAACGCGCTGCTGCTCGACCGGCTGGAGCGGCGCAGCGCGGCGCTGCTCGATGAAGTGGACCGCGGCCGCGAGCACGTGGCACTCGTAGGGGATATCAGTCTCGAGCTCACCTCCTCACTGGATTTCGAGGAGGTGATGTCCTCCACCGCTCGCCGCCTGTGCGCCATCTCCGGCGCCCCGAGCTGCGACATCTACGTGCTGCGCGACGGCGGAGCACTGGAGAGCGTGACGAGCATCGACGGCGGTGAGACTGACACGGACTGGCTCGGCCGACGCTTCCCTCTCGATCAGTGGTCCGCGATGAAGCGAGCGGTCGAGACGCGCTCCGCGATCGTGGTCGAGAGCCGCGACGATCCGATCCTTTCCGCCGCCGAACTCGCCCTCATGGAGGAGTTCGGGGAGCGGTCGGCGCTGCTGGTGCCGCTCATCTCGCGCGAGCGCGTCATCGGTGTGCTGGAGCTCATTCACCGCGAGCCGCACCGGACCTGGTCCGCCGATGAGAAGGCCACCATCGTGTCGATATGCCGATTCGCCGCGCTGGCGATCGACAACGCCGAACTCTACGAGGGCATCAAGGGGATGCACCTCAGCAATCTCAAGGCTCTGAGTTCGGCGCTCAACGCGAAGGACTACTACACGCTGGGTCACGCCGCTCGGGTGGCCGCGTACATGGTACTGCTCGGTCAGGAGCTCGGCTGGCCGGACGACCTCATCATGGACGTCGAAGAGGCAGCCTACCTTCACGATATCGGCAAGATCGGCGTCTCCGACCGTGTGCTCCTCAAGCCGAGCGGCCTGAACAGCCACGAGTGGGGTCTGATGCGCTGGCATCCCGTGTTCAGCGCGGAGATCATCCAGCCCCTGTTCGATGAAGCGCTCGTCGCGGGTGTACGACATCACCACGAGCGCTGGGACGGCGAGGGCTATCCGGACGGACTCGCCGGTCAGGAGATCCCTCCGATCGCCAGAGCCATGTGCGTAGCGGATTCCTACGACGCCATGTCGTTCAGGCGACCGTACAGGCATGGCCTCACCGACGCGGAGTGCGTGGAAGAGCTCGAGCGGTGCAGCGGGGTGCAGTTCGACCCGGAGATGGTCGCGGCGTTCCGACGCGTGCTCGACCGCATCGCCAAGGGCCGCCGCCTGGCGGCCGGCGTTGCCGGCAGGGCGGCGGCCACCCTCACGGCCGGAGAGTGCCTGGCGCTGCGCGAGTCGCAGGACGACGCGCGGTCCGAGTACGCGTCGGTGACGCGGACGCTCCGTAGGGTGCGCGGTGACGGAGCCCCCGCGCGCTACCTCACCGTGTTCGCCCGGCGCGGCCGACGCACAGTCGTCCTCGCCCACTCTGAGACCGGTGACGACCCCGGGTCGCCCCGGCCCGGTGATGAGGTCGTCGGCGACGACGAGTTGACAGCGGCGTTCGCCGGACGCCAGCTCCCCGCCAACGTCCTGTACGTGGACCAGTGGGGCGTCTGGATCAGCGGCGTTGCGCCTGTCCGAGACGCGGACGGCAGCGTGGTCGCCGTGGTCTCGGCCGACTTCCCCGCGACGGAGGGTGTCACCCAGGTGGAAGGACTGCGCAGCAGTGTCGCCCAGACGTTCGCATCGATGCTCCATGACGCCGCCGCCCAGTCTGGTCGGTCGGAGCTCGAGGCGATCACCGACGGCCTGACGGGCCTCTACAACCACCGCTACTTCCACGAGCGCCTCGGCGAGGAACTCGAGCGCTGTCGTGACGGCGATCTCGGCCTGGCGCTGCTCTTGTGCGATCTCGACAACTTCCGTGCATTCAATGACCTCCACGGTCACGGGTCCGGTGACAACGTGCTTCGCTCCGTCGCCCGCGTCCTCGAGGACTCGGTGAGGCATGTGGACCTCGTGGCCCGATACGGCGGCGAGGAGTTCGCGGCCATCCTCATCGACACGGATGAGGCAGGCGCACTGGAGGTCGCGGAGCGGATCCGCGACGGCATCACCCGCCTGCGGTTCGGGGCGGACAGCATCTCCGTCAGTGTCGGCGTCGCGACCGCCCCGAACGACGCCACGTTCAAGGACGAGCTCGTCGACAAGGCCGACTGGGCGATGTACCTCGCGAAGCGGCGCGGACGAGACAAGGTCATGACGTTCGGCGCCGACCACGGCGGCGAGACGCCAGAGCAGGCCGCCGTGGTCCACCCCGACCATGTGGCCGTGATGAGCGAGCTCGTCGCCGCGCGAGAAGCGTTCCGGCGTAGACAGCGATCCTCGCTCGCCCACATCGCTCTTGGCGTAGCGCAGATCTGCGGGGTGCCGGCGGAGGAAGTGCGCGCCGCCCTCGTAGCCCCCGACCCGCACGACGCGCCCGGCACGACGGGCGCGAAGATCGTCGCGCTGACCGCGGCCTATCAGGAGCTCGTCATGGAGCGCCCATACCGGCTGCGGATCTCAGAGGCAGAGGCGCTGGACGAGCTGCTCCGTTGCCCAGCCATGCGGGGAGAAGACGAGCTCGCTCGCGCGTTCGCGCAGGTGCTCGCACGCTGACCCGTGGCGTACGCGGCGCGGCCCAGGCGGACTCATGAGGAGATCGATCTCCTCACGACCGTCCGCCGGGGCCGCTGCCTTCAGGCCTGCCGCCGCGTCGCGCCCGAGCGACGCGGTCAGGCGACAAGAAAAGAGCAGAGATACTCGCCGACGTCCCTGTCGGCATCCGAGAACTCCAGCGTCTGCAGGAGACGACACAGGGCATGATCATCGCTCACGACTGTCGCTCCCAGGCGCTCGTAGCGAGTGAGCACCGCATCTACCGCCCGTTCCTTCTCCTCGCGTGTCACGGTGTCCTCCCAGGGTGTTTCTTGACTCCACCGAGAGTGTCGGTGTCGAGCCTGGTACCCGCCATGGGATTCGCGTTTAGGGAGAGGTACCCACCGGCTCCGGGACTCCATCGGGAATCGCAGAAAATGCCTGCTCAGAAGTAAGACTTGAGGGTCCCGCGGCGGCGGATGTCGACACTGGCGCAATGGAACCCGCCGCCGATGGTCTCGAAGTCCCAGAAGGGACACTCGATTGGCTCGAACCCCCACTCCTTGAGCTGCCGCACGAACCGCTTCTCACCAGCCGAGACGATCACCAGTGTCTCGTCGAGCATCACCATGTTCATCATGATCCAGCGGCTGCAGTTGTACATGGGGTGGATCTCGGGCATCTCGGGCTCCGGGCAGACGAGGATGTCCCATCCCGACTTCTCGAACACCTCCGGGACCTCGACCACTCGCTCCGGGTTGATGAGCAGCTTGCCGGGGGCCATTGGGTAGAAGGTGGCGTCGATGTGCATGGGGTGCGTGTCGTGGATCTGGACCTCGTGCACGGTGTACTCGTCGCCGAGGTGACGCTGCAGCCACTCGATGCCGAAGCGGTTGCAGCAGCTGGAGCGGGCGATGAAGACATCGCGGCCGCACTTGATGGCGTCGGCCGCGTCGAACATGGGCTCGTACTCCGTTGGGATGAAGCGCTGCGGCTCATCCTCTTCGGGAGCCACGAACCCCCGCACGTAGCTCTCATCCGAGAGACGCGGCGGCGGAGCGGCGACCCAGCGCGCGCCGCCGCGGAAGTAGTCCTTGCAGAGCTCGCGGTAGGCGAGCCTCTCGGTGGACCGGCTGCGCCATCCCATCGGCGCCTCGATGATCTGATCGCCGATGACGAAGAGCACGTCCCGCGGCATCAGCGCGTAGCAGCTGCTGGCGACCTCCCAGTCGGGTGACGCGAGTGGTCGCTCGTAGGGGTAGGGCTCGGGCTGCCGCACTGTGACGCCGGCCTGCTGGAGCACGTCGATGAAGGCATCCAGGTCACGCTCGGCCTTCTTCAGCATGTCCGCCGGCCACGGCGTGCCGCCGTGCTGCTTGAAGAAGTCCCACTGTGTCTTGTCATGGACCACGGCCGGCATGATCACGTCCCACGGCGGAACGAGCGTCGTCTCGTCGACGCGCCCGACTACGATCTCCTCGAGTGGGTCCCACTCGTTGAACGCGTTGACGACCGGTGTTTGGCGATCGGCGTCAGGTTCCACACATCCTCCTCAGCTGAGCCCGCCGGCTACGCCGGCGACGATCTCTGCGGCGACGCGCGCGGCCGCTGCCACACCGTCGCCCTGTCCAGTTGCCTGCATGACGCCACACACATCCGCTGCTGCCAGCAGTGATCGCGAGACGATCGATACGCCGGCGACGAGCTCCCGGGCCGTCAAGCCGAGCGGGTCGCCGACGCCGGCAAGGACGGCGACGTCCACCGAGAGGTAGACCGCCTCGGTGCCGCTCGCCGCCGTCTCCAGCGCGTCCTGCGCGATCGCCTCCATCCCGTCCTGTGCGACGTCGGCGAGAGAGAGCGTCGTCACGCCGATGGACTCGAGCAGGCGGCGGGCCGGGCCGTCGGACGGCTCTGCCCGGCCGCCCACCAGCACCAGACTGGACGGCGAGACTACACCAAGCTCCAGCGCCCTTGCCCAACGAGACAGTGTGGAGTACAGAGGCTCCGGAGCGATGTCGTAGGCAGGCGTGAAGGCGACGATGCCCAGGCGTCCGCGCAGCTTGCCCGTGAGCACCTGCAGGACGGGGACGCTGACGAGAGGACTCCCGCCCAGCACCAGAGGAACGGCGCCGGCTGCCAAGATGTCCGCGAGCCGGTCGTGGGCCTGCATGAAGGCCACCGCGTGGTCGTCCCGGGCCATGTTGACGTCGCCGTAGTCGCCGGCGCGGAACCCGGTGTCCAGCTCGGGGAGCCATCTGGAGTAGCGCCGAGACATCCGCCGGACTGCCTCGGGAGCTCCGGCGGGGACGTCGATCGGCACCCCCAGCACGACCAGCGTCAGCCCGGCGAGTGCTGCCGCGTCGTCGACGATGGGCAGTCCGAGTGCACCAGAGCCGGGCGCAGGTGACCGTCCCCGGCCGCCGGCCGCCTCCCACAGCGCTCTGAGCTCCTCGGCCTCCATCTCCCACTCACCAGCGCCGCGCGACCCGCTGCCGCTCGACGTGCTCTTCGACGATCTCGATGCCGAGGCCCGGCGCGTCGGGGACGTCGATCCAGGAGATCCCGTCGCCGACCTCCTGCCGCAATCCCCGTCCGATGTCGTGCATCAACCCCCCGGGGCGCCCCGGCAGGTCCGCGTCGCAGTGGACGGCGTTGGCCAGCGCCAGATTGAGATGGAAGTGCGCCGAGAGCCCGATCGAGCTCTCGCCCATGTTGCCCATCATCACGGTGATGCCGGCCGCCTCGGCGATGGCGTTGACCTTGAGCGCGTTGAGGATGCCGCCGGTCTTCATGAGCTTCACGACGAACATATCGCAGGCCCCGGTCTTCACACACGCCAGCGCCTCTCTGGGTCCGCGGACACTCTCGTCCAGCGCGATCGCCACGTCGACATGGCCGCGGACGAACCTCGCCGCCCCGAGATCGTCCATCCGCACGGGCTGCTCGACGAACTCGATGCCGTGCTGTTCCAGGAGTCTGATGGCGCGGATGGCGGTCTTGGCGTCCCACCAGCCCTGGTTGGCGTCGACGGTGATCAGCGCTTCGGGGCCGGCGGCCTCACGCACGGCGGCGACGCGCTGCTCGTCACGCTCGGGCGCGTCGCCGACCTTGACCTTGAAGATGCGGACGCCTTCCGCCCTCATCCCGCCGACCTTCGTGGCCAGCACGGCAGGCTCGTCCCATCCGAGGGCGACGACCTCCTGGAGGGCGGTGCGCGAGCGGCCGCCGACAAGATCGTAGAGCGGCCGCCCGAGCGCCTTGCCCTTGAGGTCCCAGAGGGCCATCTCGAGTCCGGCCCGTGCCGCAGGGTTGCCCACCATGAAGAGCTCGCGCTCCCAGCAGCGATGGATGGCCTCGATGTCGAAGGGGTCACGTCCGACGACCGCCGGTGCGAGGTACTCGGCGATCACGTCCTGGACGGACCAGAGCGTATCGCCCGTGAACTCGTACGCCGGGCAGGCCTCGCCGATGCCGACGACCCCCTCGTCGGTCTCCACGCGCACGAGGTCACAGGGTCCGGTCGAGAGCGCCGAGGAGGCGATGACGAACGGCTCCTCCATGGCCAGCTCAAGGGTGTCGACGTGTACGGCTGTGATCTTCAAGACGCGCTCCACGTGTCGGTGCCAGGTTGTCAGTCTATGCCATGGCAGTCGGCCGGAACGCGAGCGGCAGCCGCCTTGTCGCCTCGCGGGGGCGGCCGTATCATCGTGCCGCTGCGGGAGGACGGGGACGACGCTGAGGAGAGGAGCCCTCATGACTCAGGCCATCCAGTTCGAGCGTCACGAGGAGTCGGCGGCGTTCTTCAGCCCGCTTGCAGCCATGGCATTCGCCGAAGACCGGATCGAAGTGCGGACGGACCCGCTCACCGGCATGACCGCCATCGCGTCCGCCGGCCTCGAGGCCAAGGAGGAGATGTTCCTCGGCAAGACGGATTGGGCCTACGCGGACCTGCTCGTGTCCCGAAGCCGGGAAGGCTGCTTCTTCTGCCCCGAGAAGGTCTTCGAGGCCACTCCGAAGTATCCGGACGAGCTCGTTCCCGGGGGGCGGCTGCAGCGCGGGCGGGCGCTTGTCTTTCCCAACCTGTTCCCGCTCGCCGCACTGCACGCGGTGGTCACCTACCCGGAGAGGCACTTTCTGCGCCCATCCGAATTCACGCCGAGCCTGCTGGAAGAAGGGCTCGGCGCGGCCGTCGACGTCGCTCGCCGCGCAGCGGCTCATTCACCCGCACTGACGCACGTCTCGGTCTGCTGCAACCATATGCTGCCGGGCGGAGCCAGTCTCGTGCACCCGCACCTCCAGGTCTTCGGCGGACAGACCGTCCCGTGGCTCGTGCAGTTCTACTGGGACCGCTCCGCCGACTGGCTCCGCCGCCATGGCGAGAGCTACTGGCGAACGCTTGTCGAGCAGGAGCAGGCCCTCGGTGAGCGCTACGTCTGGGGAGTCGCCGGCGTGCACTGGCTGGTGCCGTTCGCGCCGGCCGGCGCCCGCGAGGCGCTCGCGGTGGTACCGGGCGCCGGCCGTGTGACCGATCTCGACGACGAGCACATCGCAGCGATCGCCCACGGTCTGACTCGGATCCTGACGTGGTACGAAGACGAAGGACTCTCGGCCTTCAACTTCACCTTGTACGGCGGGCCGCTGGACGGCAGCGACAGAGGGTTCCCCGTCGTGATGCGAGTCATAGCCCGCACTGCATTCAAGCAGGACTACCGCACCGACGACTACTTCCTGCAGAAGCAGCTCGGCGGTGAGCTGATGTTCGCCGCACCGGAGGAGATGGCGGCGAGGCTGCGCGCGCTGTTCTGACCAGTCCGGCGAGAGCCGGCGCACGAAAGGAGCGTCATGAGCCGGAGCGACTACCCCGTGGATGTGCGCACCGACTACCCTGAGCGCAGCTCTCGGGGGTGGGCGGCGCTCACCATCTTCTGGATCAAGTTCCTCGCACTCATCCCGCACGCGATCATTCTCGTCTTCCTCGGCATCGCCCAGTGGGTGGTGGCCTTCATCGCCCAGTTCGTGGTCGCATTCAAGGGGGAGTACCCAGCCGGGATGCACACGTTCGTCACCGGGGTTCTTCGCTGGCAGACCAGGGTCAGCACGTTCCTCTTCTCGCTCAACGACAGGTACCCGCCATTCACGCTGCAGCCGGTTGCCGACTATCCGGCGGATGTCGTCGCCGAGCGTCCGACCGAGCCCAGCCGCCTCTACGCCGCCTTCACGATCGTCGTGCAGGTGCTCGGCTTCATCGCCTTCATCTGGCTCGCAGTCTGGCTGATCGACAACGCAGAGACCTGGGTCACGGACACCGGCAACTACAGCTACCAGTTCAACCTGCCCTCGTGGAGCGGCAGCGGTCTCCTTCTGCGGCAACTGGCTGCGATCCCGCACTACATCGTCCTCGCCTTCATCGGAATCGCGGCGTTCGTGCTGTGGTTCGTCGTGCAGTGGGTCATCCTGTTCGTCGCGCGCTTCCCCAAAGGGATGTGGGACGTGGTCGCCGGTTACGTGCGCTGGTACACGAGGGTGACCGCCTACGCGCTGGGCCTCGTGGACCGCTACCCGCCCTTCACGTTCGAACCGTCGCTCACGGCGGAGCTGCCTCCGGCCCCGATGGCAGCGTCGTGGCCCGCGGCGCCGCCCCCTACGACGGCGCCGTCCTGGCCTGCAGCCCCTCCGGCGCCGCCCGGAGCAGGCGCCGCGGCTCCTCCACCGCCTCCACCGAGCGAAGGCCCCGCGGCTCCTCCACCGCCTCCCCAGACGCCGGACCAGCCAGAAGCTCCCGGACAGCCGCCGACACCCGCGCCGCCTCGCGAACAGCCGCCGGACGAGCCTGGGAGGGCGCAGGGGGACTGACTTGCCCGAGACTCGCGAATGCCGCATACTACGTTGTCCCGGGATATCCGGGACCCGCGTGGGGCATTAGCTCAGCTGGGAGAGCGCCTGGATCGCACCCAGGAGGTCAGCGGTTCGATTCCGCTATGCTCCACCACCTCTCGCTTCATCACGAGCGGCGTTCGTGTGCTCGCCCCTCTTCGCCTCCGATCGCCCTGTCTTCCCCCCGGCACGGCATATACTGCTGCCCAGTCACGGTCCACAGGACTCACCCATCCAGGAACGGAGGCCTCAACAGATGGGACGCGAGATCCAGTTCACCACCAACTACAGCGACCTCAGCACCGACAATGGATTCCAGTTCGAGTTTCGTTGCATGCGCTGCGGGAGCGGCTACCGCACGGAGTTCGACACGTTCGAACTGAGCGCCGCCACCAACGTCCTGGACGGCGCCAGCGGGCTGCTCGGCGGTGTGTTCGGGCGGGCGGCGGACGTCGCGCAGCGCGCGAAGTCCGCCGCTTGGGAGAAGGCCGGCGACAAGGCCTTCGCCAAGGCCCAGCAGGAGATCATGCCGAAGTTCGTACAGTGCCCGCGCTGCAGTGCCTGGATGTGCCGCGAGCACTGCTGGAACGAGAAGAAAGGCCTGTGCAAGGAGTGCGCCCCGGACCTCGGCGTCGAGATGGCGGCCGCTCAGGCCAGCAGGTCAGTGGAGGAGGTCTGGGCACATGCCAAGATGGCCGAGGAGGACAAGCACCTCACTGACCAGGACTGGCGAGAGGGCATCGTGGCTTCATGTCCCTCATGTGGGGCGCCGCAGGCGACCAATGCGAAGTTCTGTGCCCAGTGCGGCGCGGACATCAAGAGCGGCAAACACTGTACCCAGTGCGGGACCAAGCTGCAGCCCGGAGCAAGGTTCTGCAATGAGTGTGGCTCGCCCGTGGCGTAGACTCGAAATACGCCGCGCTGACGCGGCTGTGTCCACGACTTGCTGCTCAAGAGAGCCAGATTCCTGCGATTTTCGTCTTTCGGACTCTTGTCTCCGCGTTGTTCTCGTGGTAGAACGACGGCTGTGAGAGGCAGTCCGCGCTCCCGCACGGGGTGTGGCCACGAGGAGGGAGTAGCAGCATGAAGGTCCTTATCGTCGGCGCCGGCATGCAGGGCCAGGTGCTTACCTGGAACCTCGGTCGCAATCCGGCCGTCACCGAGATCATCGTCGCAGACTACGACGAGGAACGCGCCGCGTTCGTCGCCGGCCAGGTCGGCAACGGCAAGGCGCTGTCCACGTTCATCGACGCCGCGGACAGCGACGCCGTCGCCGAGGCCGGCGAAGGCTGCAAGCTCATCGTCAACGCCGTCGTCCCCGAGTTCAACAAGGCAATCATGACGGCGTGCCTCAAGTGCGGCGCAGCCTACCTCGACATGGCCCAGGGCCAGACGCGCACGCAGACGATCGACGAGGCATACCTCGACCAGATGACGCTGGCCCCGGAATTCGAGAGACAGGGCCAGCTCGCCCTCCTCAGCACCGGCATGGACCCCGGCGTCACCAACACCTTCGCGGCGAACGGCTATGAGGACCTGGACGCGTGCTTCGAGATCCGGATCAAGGACTACGCCCTGTTCGACTCGCCGGTGCCGCTCCAGGTCTGGTCGCAGGAGACCTACTACACCGACTGCGCCCAGCCGCCGCTGCTCTATGAGGACGGCGAGTTCAAGCGCGTCGAGATCTTCGGACGCCGCGAGAAGTACGAGTTCCCCGCTCCGTTCGGACTCGGCACCGTCATCTGCCACGATCACGAAGAGGTCACCACGCTGCCGCGCACGCTGCCGGCGGCGCTCGGTGAGAAGGGCCTTCGCTACGTCGACTTCAAGATGGGCGGCGACGAAGAAGGTATCGACGCCGACCTCGCCCTCGTCGGCTCCGGCATGACGAGCAAGTATCCCGTGACTCTCAAGGACGGAATTGAGGTCCGGCCTATCGACGTGTTCGTCGCCACCCTGCCGCCCAACCCGCCGGCCGACGAACTGGCGAAGCTCGCGCTCGCCGGCGAGATCACCGACAACGGCGTCGTCACCGTGGACTGCATCGGTGAGAAGAACGGCAAGCCTGCGAGCATCGGCTACTACGTCTTCCCGCCGGACATCCAGTGGGTCAACAGTCAGATTCCCGGCGCTACGTGCGTGAGCTACGGCACCAGCACCCCCGCGAGCATCTACGCCGAGTTCATCGTCGAGGACAGGATCGCGCAGAAGGGCATGATTTGTCCGGAGGAACTCACCCGCGACGTGCGTGACGCCTTCATCGCCGAAATGGGCGTGCGCAACCTGCCGGTGTTTCGCAAGGAGACGGTCGCCACGAACTGATTGCCATCGCGGAGGCCCCTGGGACGCTCCCGGCCGGAGCGTCGAGGGCCGGGTCGGCTCGCGCTGCCCCGGCCCTTGCTTCTCTCATGAACGGGTTCAGCCGGCGCCGCAGAAGCGCGTCGCCGCCACCACGAGGCAGCGGGCCGCCGTCTCGAGATCGGTCAAGGACACGTACTCATCCGGCATGTGCGCGACATGCACGTCCCCCGGCCCGAACAGGACCGTCGGGATGCGGCCCACAGTGACGAGCAGGCGCGCATCGGAGCCGTAGGTCACGCCCTCGAGTGGCGGCGGCACGCCTGTCACTGCGGTCGCGGCGGCAGAGACCGCCGTGACGATGGGATCTTCCGGATCCGTCGTGGCAGGGTCGAAACGGCCGCCCCACCACTCGACTTCCGGAGGATGAGCGGCGAGCCAGCGATCTGCCGTGGCGGCGCGGGCGATGGCCTCTTCGAACACCCGCTTGGCCGCGGCCACATCCTCGCCGACGGCGACACCGTATCGTCCTTCCGCCACGAGTGTGTCGGGGACGCTCGAAGCCCAGTCGCCGGCGTGCACCGTGCCAATCTCGATCGGCCACGGCAGGCGATAGCCTGCGAACAGCGGAGAGCTCGGATCTCCCGCGACGCGTGCGCCCCCAGGAGCGACCGCCTGTCCGTCCTGGACGCCGGGAGCCGCAGCGCTCACACCGCAGCGCTCTGCCTCAAGTTGTCGAAGCGCAACCAGCACGGGCATGAACTCCTCCACCGCACTGACCCCCTCCTCTCGCACGCACCCGTGCGCCGAGCGGCCGTGCACCACGAGGCGGAACATCAGCGAACCTGCGTGTGCGGAGACCACGTGGAGCCGCGTCGGCTCCATCACCACGGCACCGTCGGCGGCGTGACCACGCAGCAACGTCGCGAGGGTGCCGGTGCCGCCGTCCTCCTCACCGACGACACTCGTCACATTGAGGCGCCCACGGAGACGGACCTCAGCGTCCCGCAGCGCCTTTGCGGCGAAGAGCGCGCAGCAGAGGCCGCCCTTCATGTCGGCTGCGCCGCGGCCGTAGACCCGGCCGTCCCGTACGTGCGGGTCCCACGGCGCCCCCGTCCAGGCGGCCTCGTCGCCAGCGGGAACCACGTCGATGTGCCCGTTGAGCAGCAGATCCCGGCCGCCCCACTGAGACGCCCCCCGAGACGCAGGCTCGCCGATCCATCCCACCACGCCCAGCGCCTCGTCCCGCTCAACCTCGTGGCACCACTCGGGATGGCGGGCGAGTTCCTCCAGGTCGATGGACCAGACGTCGGTCTCGAACCCCTCTGTCTCCATCCAGGAGGCGACCCTTCGCTGTGCGGCGGTCTCGGCGCCGTCCAGGCTGGGGATCGCCATCAGATCACGCAGCAGTTCGACGAGCCCATCGACGTCGAGCGCCTCGAGCGCCCGACGCTCTACCGCGCTGATCTCGTCGATCACAATGCCGGTCTCCTCACTCGGGATCGCGCCAGACCGGCCGCGTGAGACAGGTGGGTCCGCCTTCAGCCTTGAAGGAGAGCGGTGCGCCGGGGAAGGTGACGATCTCGCAGTCCGCCATCTCGAGCAGCCGATGCGTGACGGGGTTGCCCTTGAGCATGATGCACTTGCGCGGCGCCACCGTGAGGACGTTGGTCGCCTGCGTTCGAACGAACTCCTCCTCGGGCACCTCGAGCAGCCGAACGCCGCGGCGCTCGAGCTCGCTCCAGAAGGCGGTTGGCATCAGCGGCGGATAGGCGACCGCGAGGTCCACGTCGACCGGGCTGATCAGGCTGAGCAGGTGGAGGCACGCCTCCGGGCCGGTGAAGAACGGCAGGTCGTAGTCGAGCACCGTCACGCCGAGCGGCTTGAGAAGGCCGCGGAGCTGACGAACGCCTTCGGCGTTCGTCCGGAAGCCGCGGCCGACCGCCAGCGTGTCGTGGTCCAGCCACATGGTATCCCCGCCCTCCGCGCGCGCTTGACCCTCGAGGCGGCCGTACACGGGCACCCCGCACTCCTGCAGAGCACGCCCTAGCGGCTCCTCCTCGCCGCGGCGCTTCTCCTTGCCCATGCTGAGCAGCAGCGTTCCGCGGTCGGTGACCAGCGCGGGATCGAAGACGAAGACGCTGTCGCTGTGGTCGGGCAGCGGCTCATCGTGGTAGAGGACCTCCACGCCCCAGGCGCGGAGGGCGTCCGCAAACGCATCGTGCGCGCGCCGCGCCTCCTCCACGTCGATCGCTTCGGTGTAGTGCCACTCCCTGGGATCCGCCGCCGCCATCGCTTCGCCAGGACGGCGCATCAGCACGCGCCGTAGGCGCCCGACCATGCCCTGCGCTCCATAGCCTTCAGCCATGTTTCCCCCCTGATGGATCAAGACTCGAGGATGTACGTGTTCGATGCGGGAGATCCGCCCCCGTGGCCTACCTTCGCCTGGATGTGCTCATCCGCCAGTCTCGGGCGTCGACGCGGTCGGCGGCTCGAGCCGGAGGCGCGCAGGGGCAACGTATGCCCAGCGCGACTGGGCGCGTCGTCAGTCGCCGTGGATTCTGCGACGCCAGGGGGCCCACGATGTGGGCCGCGACATGTCCGCGAACTGGTGGACGGGCGTCCCCTCGATCACGTTGGACACGAGGAGGCCGTCCGTGTCGAGCACGGACACTGCCTCAGCCTCGAGGAGCACGAAGAGGCTGACGATCCCGACGGCGTCCGCGCCCCCGCCGAGCTCGTCGACCGTGAGGGTGTGGTTCGACAGAAGACGCTCCCATGTGGTCCCCACCCGCTCCCAGGTGAGGTCGACCCGCGTGCCGCGAACGAGCAGGGAGATGCTGACGTCGTCGCTCGCCACGATGCGGCCCTTGCCGCGCCAGAAGACCAGAGGGAACTCGGCGCCGATCATCGCGGCGCTTCGGGACCTCATTGCCTCGAGAGAGACCAGGACGCCGGTCGCGCGGTCGATGATGTCGCCGGCGTTGGGTCGCGTCATGACTTCGTTGGGGATCATGCTGCCTCCTGAAAGGGACCGCTGCGCGGACTAGTGTACCCGTCGCTATGGGCGCGGGACCAGCCCGACCCGCTCGCGGACCTTGGCCAGGGTCCGCTCGGCAATGGCCTCCGCACGCTCGGCGCCGGCCTGGAGCACGCCGAGCGTGTAGCTCTTGTCCGCCTCGAGCTCGCGGATCCGGGCCTGGATGGGTGCGAGCGCGTCCACGATCACCTCCGCCAGGTCCGACTTGAAGTCCGCGTAGCCCTTGCCGACGTAACGCGCCTCGATATCTGGGATGGCGTCGCCGCTGAGGGCGGCGTACATGTCCAGGAGGTTGGTGAGCGCCGGTTTGTCCGCGCCGCCCTTGACCTCGGTGCCGGAGTCCGTGACGGCGCGCCGGACCTTTCTGCGAATGACGTCCGGCGCGTCCATGACGGCGATGTAGCTGTTCTCAGACCCGGCGCTCTTGCTCATCTTCTTCGCCGGGTCGTCAAGGCTCATGACGCGCGCGCCGCCCTCCCGGATGATCGGCTCGGGCACGACGAACGCCTTGCCGAAGGCGTTGTTGAAGCGCTCGGCGAGATCGCGCGTGAGCTCCACGTGCTGCTTCTGGTCCTCCCCCACGGGCACGGCGTCCGCCCGGTACAGCAGGATGTCGGCCGCCATGAGAACCGGGTAGTCGAACAGGCCGACGGCGATGCTCTCGCCCTCCGCGCCGGCCGTCTTGTCCTTGAACTGCGTCATGCGCCGCAGCTCGCCCATGTACGTGATGGTGTTGAGGATCCACATCAGCTCGCTGTGCGCCGGCACGTGGCTCTGGACGAACACGATGGAGCGCTCCGGATCGACACCGCTGGCGAGGAAGAGGTTCACGAGGTCTATGGTGTTGCGACGCAGCTCCGCCCGGACCTGCCGGACGGTGATGGCGTGCAGGTCCACCGCGCAGTACACGCAATCATGTGTCTCCTGCATCGCCACCCAGTTCTTCACTGCCCCAAGGTAGTTGCCCAGGTGCAGCGTGCCGGACGGCTGGATGCCGCTGAAGACGCGAGGGCGTCGTGCCGTTTTCTCTTCCTGTGGGCTCACGGTCTCGCAGTGTACAGAAGCCTCGGCGGGGGAGCCACCGGGATGCGGGACCGCTCGATCAGCTGATCGCGATGCAGGCCGCTGCTCGACGCAGCCGGAGCACGCTGCTCCCTGCGGAAGGCGACAGCGATGTGAGGGTCAGTCGCCCCTCGCGGCGGGCGACAACCTTCCAGAACGACGTTGCGGCCCCCGGAATCACGGTGCTACAGTGCCGGAGAACCGAGGACGCCCGGAAGATGGTCACGTGAGAGCCCGCCGGCCGGGAGGCAGTGCGGGCGCCGAAGGGGCAAGGATGGCGCCCGATGCGCCGCCGAAACTCTCAGGCCAACGGAGCGCGACAGGACGGGCCCCTGGAGATCGCGGCAGTGTCCGCGACGGACAGGGTGATGGGGACATCACCCTGTCCTTCGACGCTTAAGGGGTGAGCTGCATGAGCACACCAGGCACCGGCTTCGGCCGCAAGCTTCCCGGCATGGAGCGCCGCCACGTCGGGCTCGCCTACACCGCGATACCGTTCGGGGCCATCCGTGACGGCCTCGCCAGTCCGCAGGAGTGGGCACGATGAGTCCCGAGACCTCGCCGCACCTGTTGCGCACTCCGTTCCACGCGCAGCACGTCGCCGCCGGCGCCAAGATGGTGGACTTCGGTGGCTGGGAGATGCCGGTCCAGTACCCGCGCGGGATCATCGCCGAGCACCTTGCGACGCGCCGCGCAGCGGGTCTCTTCGATGTCTCGCACATGGGCCGCTTCGTCTTCCGGGGACCCGGCGCAGCCGCGTTCCTCCAGCACGTCCTCACGGGCAACGCCGAAGCCCTGGACCTGCTGCAGGCGCAGTACACGATGGTGCCGACCGACACCGGAGGCGCCATCGACGACGCCTTCCTCTATCGCTTCTCTCCAAATGAGTACCTCCTGGTCGTCAACGCCTCCAATCGCCATAAGGACTGGGGTCACTTCCACGAGCACCTCTCCCGCTTCCCGGCCGTCGAGATGACGGATGAGACGGGCGAGATCGCCATGGTGGCGCTGCAGGGCAAGGCATCCCGGGACATCCTCAACGGACTCATCGAGAAGGGCGCCCTTCCTGAACCGTTGCGCAACGAGCTGAGCATCGCGACGTTGCGGCTCGCGGGGGGAGAGCTCGTGGAAGCGCGCATCGCGCGCACCGGGTACACAGGAGAGCCCGTCGCTTTCGAGATCCTTGTTGCGGCCCACGACGGGCCGGCCCTGTGGGACGCACTGGTCGGAGCGGGCGCCGTCCAAGTGGGCCTCGGCGCCCGCGACACCCTGCGGCTCGAGGCCGGTCTGCCGCTGTACGGCCACGAGCTGGGCACTGACCCGGAGGGTCGCGAGATCCCCATCTTCAGCTGCCCGCTCGCGACCTTCGCGGTCAGCTTCTCGCCTCGCAAGGGCGACTTCATCGGGAGGCAAGCCCTGGAGCGACAGCAGCGTGCCTACGCGCGCATCCTCCAGCGCGACTGGTCGCTGCTCGAGGACCTGCCGCGGCTCGTGCGGCCGGTGGCCGTCACCGGCCGCGGCATAGCCCGGGAGGGCGCGCCGGTCCATGCTGAAGATGGCGAGCGCTTCGGCGGAGACACCCTTCTCGGTTGGATCACGAGCGGTACGGCCGTTCCCTACTGGGGCATGCAGGGAGAGGGCCTGTGCTCCATGCAGACGGAGGACCACGAGATCCGGTCGATCGCCCTCGCCTACCTCGACAGCAGGGTATTGGAAGACGACGAAGTCGAGGTCGACGTACGTGGTCGCCGTGTGCCGGGACTTGTGGTCCCGTACCACCTTCGCAGCGACGCCCCGCCCTGCGCGCGGGCGATCATCTGGGACTACACCCCCCAGCTCGCCGAGCTGGAGGGAGGCGAGATGGGCGAGAAGAGCCTCCGCCTGCTCTCGAAAGCAATCGCGAACCACACGTGGCGACAGGAGGAGTGCATCGACCTCATCCCCAGCGAGATGACTCCGTCCCCCGCTGCCCGGCTGCTCAGCATAACGGACCCCGTCGGGCGCTACGCCGAACACAAGAAGGCCGAAGCCTTCTACGACGCCGATGTCTTCTACTACCAGGGCACCGGCTTCATCCACGAGGTCGAACGCTTGCTCGCCGCCGAACTGCGCGCCTACCTCGGTTGCCCCGAGGTCGAGACGCGCGCCGTGAGCGGGCAGATGGCGAACGCGGCCGTGTTCAGCGCACTGGTGGACTACCTGAATCGGGCGGACCGCAAAGCCGAGCCCAGGCGGATAGCCAAGGTCGTCAACAATCACATCGGCAAGGGCGGCCACCTCTCCGCACAGCCCATGGGCGCCCTGCGCGACTACGTCGCCCGCGACCCGCGCACCGAACTCCCTGCCGTCGTCGACATCCCTGTTCTCCGCGAGAACCCCTACAAGGCGGATGTGGAGGCGCTCCTCGACGTGATCGAGCAGGAGCGCCCGGAGCTCATTATCCTGGGCAAGAGCATGGTCCTCCACGCGGAGCCGGTGTACGAGGTGCGCCAGTTCCTCGACGCGACCGGGATTCCGGCCGTCCTCATGTACGACATGGCGCACGTGCTCGGCCTCGCCGGACCGCACTTCCAGGAGCCTTTCGCCGAGGGCGCCGACTTAGTCACGGGCTCGACGCACAAGACCTTCTTCGGCACCCAGCGCGGCATCGTCGCCGGCCGCTGGACCGATGGAGAGGAGAAGCACGACCTGTGGGAGGCCATAGAACGCCGCACCTTCCCGGGGTCGGTCTCCAACCATCACCTTGGAACGCTGCTGGGCCTGCTCATGGCGGCCTTCGAGATGAACCACTTCAAGGACGTGTGGCAGCAGGCTGTGATCCGCAACGCCAAGGCCTTCGCCGTAGCGCTTCACGAGGCAGGCCTCGACGTCGCCGGCGATCCGGACGTGCACTACACCGAGACGCATCAGGTGGTGGTGCGCGTCGGCTACGGTCGGGGACCCGAGGTCGCGGGCCGGCTCGAGGACAGCGGCATCATCGTCAACTACCAGGCGGCACCCGATGAGGAGGGCTTCACAGCGGCCGGCGCCCTGCGCCTCGGCGTCTCCGAGATGACGCGCTTCGGCATGGGTCCGGAGGAGTTCGCGCGCGTCGCGGAGCTCATGGCGGCGGTGATCCTCGAGGACCGGGGAGTCGCCGACGAGGTCAAAGCGCTCCGCAAGGGGTTCACAGAGATCGGCTACTGCTTCAAAGGCCCCGAGTTCGACCCGCTCCTGCAGCGGCTGCGCACGCTGATCTGAGTAAGGAATGAAGCGTCCGCAGCCTCCCGATGCGCCAACGGCGATGAACAACGCCACGGGCAAGCGTGTCCTGGCGCTGATCCGAGGTGGTGACTACGCCCATCCCGGCGAGGAAGAGGCCAACGAACTGCTCTTCGCCGGGCTGAGGCCGTACCGGCGCCGCCGCGTCCTCGACGCGGGGTGCGGCGGCGCCGGTACGGCCTCATGGGTGCGTCGGCGGGGGTTGGGCGAGGTCACCGGGATCGAGATCGACCCCGCCACCGCCCGCCTGGGCCGCGAACGTCACGCCGACGTGACCATCGTCCACGGTGACCTGCAGCGGGCCAGCGAGGTCTTGCGTGGCCCGTTCGACCTCGTCTACGCGATGACGGCCATCTACGCGGCTCCAGACCAGGACGCGGCGTTCCGCGAGCTCGGCCTGCTGGCCGCGGCGGGAGCCGAACTCCGCCTGCTCGAGTACGCCGACCCGCAGGGCCGCTTCGCCGCGGCGACGGGCGGCAGCCCGACGTGGACCTGGTGGCGCCCGTTGGCCCCGCTTCGCCTGCCGGAGGTCCTGGCGGCCGCGGGATGGTCATCCGTCTCCGTTCGCGACCTTCATCCCGAGTTCGTCCGCTGGTACGCACACCTGTGCCAACGCATCGCCGACATGCGCGGCCAGATCCGACGAGAGTTCGGGGACGACTGGTACGCCTTCGTCGCCGCCGAGTACGCCGGCATCCTCCAGTTGGTGCGCGAGCACGCTCTCGGCGGCGTGCTCGTTCGCGCGAGGCGCGAATAGGGCCCCCACCGACCGCTCATTGGAGAGGCTTGACGGAGACGCTTCAGCCGCGGAAGTGACACCGTGCCCTCGGCAGAGAGCTATCTACCCGCTACGTCGTACCGGAGCCAAAGCGCCCCGTCATCGAAGCGCTCGATCTCCCGCAGCGAAAGCTCCACCACATCACCAGGCTCGGCGTCGGGGGCGATCACCAGCCAGCGGTGGCTGTTGCCTCCGACCAACCGAGGCTCGACGACCACGCTGACCTCGTCGACGAGGCCCTCTCGCAGCAAGGCGCCGACCAGCGAGCCGCCGGCGTCCACACGCACCAGTCTCACCCGGTGCCTGTCGGCAAGAGACTCCAGCGCGCGACGGAGATCCACGCGAGTTGCACCGGCCAGTATGCACTCCACGCCGTCGGTCTTGAGGCGGTCGAGATGTGCCTGCGGAGTCGACTCGCTGCAGAGGGTCACCACGTCCCTCCAGTAGGGCTGTTCACGCAGTCTGGCAAGACCCGGAAGCCTTCCCCGTGAATCGACGACGGCCAGGAGCGGGGCAGCGGATGACGCCTCGCCCGTCTGCTGCCCCGCCGGGCCGTCGCCCCCGGGAGCGTCCGCCGGCTCGACTCTGCCGATGTCCGGCATGGCAGACAGCACCGTCTCACTGCCGACAAGAGTGCAGTCCTCACGCCAGGTCCCCGCGAGCGCGTAGAACCGGCCCATGTCCACATCCAGGCCATCCATGCGGGCGTCGAGGCTCATCTCATTGTGGACGACCACGCGCGGTACCATCCGTCCCCTCCTGCTCGTGTGCGTTCCCTCTCACAATGGCTCGGACATCTCATGGCAGGAGGGCCGGGGAGACGTGGTCTCCCCGGCCCTCCTTACAAATTGCCCGCCGAGCGAACGTGAAGCCTGAGATCCTCTAGATGATTGATTCCACGAGATTGAGCCTGTCCAAGGAAAGCAAAGCAGAGAGGCCGAAGCCGACGGTGCCAAAGACACCGTCTGCCCGGAGGCCACGATGGACGCCGACCTCGACACTCTCTGCAC
>DAIQNY010000012.1:0-28281 GCA_036788155.1 Actinomycetota bacterium
TAACCGCTGAAAGCATCTAAGCGGGAAGCGCGCCTCGAGATGAGATCTCCCACCAGCTTGACTGGGTAAGGGCCCAGGTAGACCACCTGGTTGATAGGCTGGATGTGTACGCACAGCAATGTGTTCAGCAGACCAGTACTAATTGCCCGAGGTCTTGACTTTGAACTACACCTGCCGCTCTGCAGTTTTCAGGTCCGTGTCCGCGTGCCGGCACGAAGTTTGAGCGCCTGTGTGACGGCGCGAGAGTTTCGGCGGCCATAGCGGAGGGGTCACACCTCTTCCCATTCCGAACAGAGAAGTTAAGCCCTCCAGCGCCGATGGTACTTCGGGGGCGACCCCGCGGGAGAGTAGGACGCCGCCGGATTTTGTTTGACGAAGGGCCCGAAGCCGACAGGCTTCGGGCCCTTCGTCGTTCACGGGACGCGAACAGCGGAGCCCTTGAGCGTCTGCTACGGACTTCGCAATCCTTGCCGCCCTGAGCACGGATTATGCGGCAAACCTCGCGCACCACGTGCGATTCCCATCACACCTCGCCGACGCTGTGGTAGCCTGTTCGGAATCAAGGAGGACGCGTCGTGGCCAGGGCCCGCATCACTTACCTCTCCGAGACGGAGAAGGAGTTTGTCCACGAGAAGACGCTTGCGGTGCTGGAGAAGGTCGGGGTGGCGTACAACACGCCCAAGGCGATCGACGTGCTCGAGGCGGGAGGGGCACGTGTCGACCGCGAGACGCTGACCGCGCGCCTCACGTGGGACGTCATCGGGCCGGCGCTTGCGACGGTCCCCCCAACCGTGCTGCTCGCCGGGCGCGACGCGTCGAGGGACTGCGTGCTCGGCAGCGACCGGCTCATCACTACGAGCGACGGCATGACGACCTACATGCTTGACGACGTGACCGGCGAGCGGAGAGACGGCACGATAGCCGATCTCGCCGACGTCACGAGGCTCTGCGACGCACTCGGCGAGATCGACGCTCTGTGGCCGTCACCCAACCCCGGCGACGCGCCTGCCGACGTGCTCCCGCTCGTTACTCAGGCCACGGTAGTGCGCAACTCCACCAAGCACGTACAGGACGAGGTGCGCACGCCGCAGATGGTCGATCCCATCCTCGAGATCTACGAGGCGGCGTGCGGCGCTTCGCTCGCCGAGCGTCCCTGCTTCTCGGTCAGCAACTGCACCGTCGCGCCCCTGCAGCACGACGGTGAGATGACCGAAGCCGGGCTCAAGCTGGTCGATCGCGGAGTGCCCATCTTCGTGCTCCCGATGCCCCAGGCCGGCACGACAGGACCGATGACTCTCCTGGGAACGTGCATCGTCAACATGGCCGAGCTCCTCTCGGGTATCGTGCTGTACCAGCTTGCTCATCCGGGCTGCGCGCTCATCTCCGGGGTCGGTTCGGCTGTGGCCGATATGCGGTCGGGCGGCTACATCGCGTCCAGCCCGGAGATCGGGCTCATCAACCTCATCTGTCTGGAGATGAGCCGGTTCTACGGGCTGCCCACGCAAGCCACAGGCATGTCGGCCGACGCGAAGGCGGCCAACTTCCAGGCAGGGTCGGAGGGCGGCATGACGGCTCTCGTGGCCGCCCTCGGCGGCGCCGACTCGCTCATCTCCACGGGCGGTCTGGACGGAGTCCAGATCTCGAGCCTCGCCAAGTACGTCCTGGACAACGATCAGATCGGGGCGCTCCGCCGCTATCTGCGCGAGGAGCCGATCGACGAGACGACCGCCCTCATGGACGACATCCTCGAGGTGGGTATCGGCGGCCACTACCTTGGCCGCCGCAGCACCCGGCGGTTCTCGCGCACCGAGGTCTGGCGGCCAAAGATGTTCCAGCGCGGCACCTACGAAGAGTTCGCGGGGCGACCGCTGGTGCATGAGGCCGCTTCGCGCGCCCGCCAGATCCTCGCGGAGCACGAGGTGCCGCCGCTGCCGGACGACGTCGAGCGGCACATCGACGGCGTGATCCGCCACTGGGCCGCGCGCCCGGCCTGAGACGTCGGATGGCCGACTCCCCGAGACGTTCACGCGAGGAGGTCGAGCGGTGGCACGAGCGCGCCTGACGTATCTCTCGAGCGAGGACCGCGCGTTCATCCACGAGCAGGCCCTGCGCGTGCTCGAGGAGGTAGGCGTCGGGTACAACACGCCGGAGGCCATCGACCTGCTGGCCGAGGCGGGTGCTCGGGTCGACAGGACAGCGCTGAGTGCCAGCGTGCCGGCCGACCTGGTGGAACGCTGCCTCGCCACCTGCCCTTCGGAGGTGCGGCTGGCCGGACGCGACCCGCGGCACGGCGTGGTCGTGGGGGGCGGGTCGCTGACATTCTGCGCCGACGGCACCGCCACGTACATGCTGGACGAGCTCACCGGCGTCCGGGAGGAAGGATCGGCCGAGTGGCTGCGGCGCACCATGCGGCTGTACGACGCTCTGCCTGAGGTGGACTACGCCTGGCCCACGATCTCGGCCCGCGACCTCGACCCCCTGACCGCAGGCCTGGAGATCGAGGCCATCTCGCTCGCAAACCTCGCCAAGCACGTGCAGGATGAGGTGCGCGACCCGGCGCACGCCGCGCCGCTCATCGAGATCTTCGAGGCGGTGGCCGGCGGCTCGCTCTGGGACCGGCCCATCTTCTCGACCATCGACTGCACGGTGGCGCCGCTGATGCACGAGCGGGAGATGACCGAGGCCACCCTCGCCATGGTGCGCGCCGGCGTTCCGGTGCTCGTGCTGCCCATGCCGCTCAGCGGCACCACGGCGCCGATGACGGTGCTCGGCACGATGATCGTCAACGTGGCGGAGTTGCTCAGCGCCGTCGTCCTGTTCCAGCTTGCCCAGCCCGGCTGCGGCATCATCTCCGGGGTGGGTGCGGGGGTCGCAGACATGCGCAGCGGTCTGTACCTGTGCGGCACGCCGGAATGCGCTCTGATGAACGTGATCGGCGTGGAGATGAGCCGGTTCTACGGTCTGCCGTGCACCGCCAGCGCCATCACCTGTGACGCCAAGGCCGCGAACCTACAGGCCGGAGCCGAAGGCATGCTCACCGGCGCCGCCTGCGCACTGGCCGGCGCCGACACCATCCTGGCCTTCGGCTGCTCGGATGGCGCCCAGTCACTCAGCTTCGCCAAGGTCCTGCTCGATTGCGATTCCGTCGGTGCGCTCCGCCGCCTCGTCCGCGACGATCCCGTCGACGCGGCGCGTGCACTCGTGGACGACATCGCGGCCGTGGGTCCCGGGGGGCACTACCTCGGACGCCGGAGTACGCGGCAGCTCCATCGTGCCGGCGAAGTCTGGCAGCCGGCCATCTGGCAGCGCGGGCCGTTCGAGGCGTACGAGGGGCGGCCGCTCGCGGAGGAGGCCGCCGCACGCGCCGAGGAGGTACTGCGCACGCATGAGGTCCTGCCCTTGTCCGACGATGTCGCCGCCGAGGTCGACGCGGTCATCGAGCGCTTCGCCCGCAGCGTGGGCGCCCCCACGGCACGCGTGGGCTGGCGACACAAGCGCGCATGAGGCGGAGGGGGCACGGCGCATGACAGTCGACATCCACTCGCTCGACGACCTTGACGCGATGCGCCGCCTGGGCGTGGCGTGCGGGCTCGAGGACGAGGGCCGCGGCGACGAGACGATCCTCGCGGCCTTGGGCGCCTTCGACGGCGGTGAGCTGGTCGGCGCCATCGCCCTCGAGCGCTATGCAGGCATGGACACCGCCAACTGGTTGGCGGTGCGGGTCGACTACCGGCGCCAGGGCATCGCCGCGGCGCTCTATGCCGCACTGGAGCGAGTGGCGCGGGCGCGCGGCATCCGCAGGTTGTCCGTGACCGCGCGCTCGCCGGCGTTCTGGCTCGCGCAGGGGTTCGAGGAGCTGCCCGCGGGCAGGGAGGCGGACACACTGCTCGGCGGCTGTCGCGAGTGCGAGCAGTACGGTCACGGCTGCACTCCGGAGGCGCTGGCGAAGTCACTCGAGAAGCCCGGCCGGCCGGCTGGTGATCCCTAAGGAGACCGAGGTGCGACCCAGGTTCGAGTATCTGAGCGAGACCGAGAAGCAGTTCGTGCACGAGCAGACCGTCCGGCTCCTGCGGGAGGTCGGTGTGGCCTACAACACGCCGACGCTCACCGATCTGCTCCGCGACGCCGGCGCGATCGTGGATGCGGCCCACCTGCAGGCGAAGCTGCCGTGGGACCTTGTCGAGCGGTGTCTCCGGCAGGTTCCGAGCGAGACACTGCTCGCCGGCCGCGACCCAGCCTACGACTGTACGGTCGGTGCCGGCCCCATGCTCTACACGAGCGACGGCGCCGCCACCTACATGCTCGACGATCGTACGGGCGAGCGTCACGAGGGCACCGAGGCTGACCTCGCCGCGATGATGACGCTGTACGACGCGGTGCCCGAGATCGACTTCACCTGGGCCACCATCACGCCCGGCGACGTGGACTCACGCGCCGGCAACCTGGAGATGGCCCGCATCTCCTTCGAGCACTCGCGCAAGCACCTGCAGGACGAGGTGCGCACTCCGGACCAGGCGCCCGTGATGATCGATCTCCTCGAGGCGATCGCCGGCGCGCCCCTGAGGGAGCGTCCGATCTGGTCGGCGACCAATTGCACCATCGCGCCGCTGCAGCACGACGGGGAGATGACCGAGGCGCACATCCTGATGGCGAAGGCCGGTTGCCCCATCTTCGTGCTGCCCATGCCGCAGATGGGCACCACCGGGCCGATGAGCGTACTCGGCACCAGCATCCTCAACATGGCCGAGCTGCTCAGTGCGGTGGTGCTGTTCCAGCTGGCCGTTCCGGGGTGCCCGATGGTCTCGGCAGTCGGCTCGGCCGTCGCCGAGATGCGCAGCGGCCTGTACCTCTCTGGTGCCCCCGAAGACGGGCTCATCAACGCGATCTGCATCGAGATGAGCCGCTTCTACGGCTTGCGAACGCAGGGCAGCGCCGTGAGCTGCGACGCCAAGGCGTGCGACTTGCAGGCCGGAGCCGAGGGCATGCTCACCGGTCTGGCGAGCGCCCTCGCCGGCGCCGACATCATGCTCGCGTTCGGGCTCATGGACGGCGCCCAGACGGCCAGTCTCGCGAAGACCGTGCTGGACGCCGACACGGTGAACGCGATCGAGCGATTCATGCGGGAGGACCCCGTGAACGAGGCCGCCGCGCTCGTCGACGACCTGGTCGACGTCGGCATCGGCGGCCACTTCCTGGCGCGCAAGAGCACGCGGCAGCGGTACCGGGCGGGCGAGCTCTGGCAGCCGAGTCTGTGGCACCGGGGCACGTTCGACCAGTACATCGGGACGCCGCTCGTCAAGGACGCCTGGGACAGGGCGCACCAGCTCATCGTGGAGAGCGATGTGCCGCCGCTGCCGGACGACGTCCGGCAGTACGTGCGCGGGCTCATCGACGCGTACCTGCAGCGCGTGAGCTGACGCCCCGGCCGAGAGGCGCCGACGGCCGGGGGCCGGTTGGGGATGGCGCCGACGATGAACGAAGTCCGTCCGGTCGCGCCGCACCGCGGACTCCCCTAGGATGCCTCGCATGGCCTTCAGCCGGGAGATCGAGCGTGTCCAGGGCGTGAGCGGCGAGCTGGTGCTGCGCCGCGGACCCGCCGGGCTCGAGATCATCGCCAACGGCGTCTTTCTCGTGTCCGGCGCAAACGCGGCGAGCAGCAGGGCGCTCGTGACCGCCGCCTGGCCCCTCGTTGCCGCAGGCACCCTCAACGTGCTGATCGGCGGGCTCGGGATCGGCGACGCGCTCGACGAGGCGATCGCCTGCGAGCGCGTCACCCTGGTCACCGTCGTCGAGCTCGAGCCGGACGTCGTGCGCTGGTTCCGCGAGTACGGCGGCGAGGTCGCGGAACGCGCCGCCGAGGCGGAGCGCGCCGGTCGCGCTCGCCTGGTCGTCGCGGACGTCGCCGACGTCCTCGGGAGCGTCGAGGGCCTCTGGGACGTCATCGCTCTGGACACCGACAACGGGCCCGACTGGCTCGTGCGCGGCCAAAACGCCGGGCTGTACTCGTTCGCTGGACTGTGCGCGGTGCGCGCGGCGTTGCGTCCCGGAGGCGTCGCGGTCTACTGGTCTCCGGACGAGAGCCCAAGCTTCGAGGGGGATCTTCGCGACGTGTTCGACGAGGTCTGCACGGAGACGGCCGTGGATGTGATCGACGGACGGCCGTTCTCCTACACCATGTATGCGGCGCGGCGGGTGGACGGCGCCTGACCCCCGCTCCGGGGTACACTGGATGCCAAGCAGGAGCCGCACGCGATCCGGGAGGCGGTGACGTGAGCGACACAGACGATCCGATGCTGGGCCTGTTCCCGCTCGGGATCGTGCTGCTCCCGGGCGAGGTCGTGCCGCTGCATATCTTCGAGGAGCGCTACAAGAAGCTCATCGGCGAGCGGCTGGAGGACGGCGAGTTCGGCATCGTCCTTGCCGAGGAGGACGCGGTCCGCGAGGCAGGTACGTCGGCGCGTGTCGTCCAACTCGTCGAGGAGCTGGACGACGGCCAGTTGAACGTGCTCGTGCAGGGTCTGCGGCGGTTTCGGATACTCGGCGTCCACGAGCCGGAGGACCCGGAGGCGGACTACCTGCGGGCAAGGGTGGAGTTCTTCCACGACGTCGAGCCCGAGGCGTCCCAGGTGCTCCACGACGCCGTGCTGGAGGTCTTCGGCAAGATGCTCACACTCATGGATGTGGAGAGCCCGCGCGAGCCCGCCGGCGAGGGTTTGCTCTCGTTCCGGCTGGCGGCGGCGGTGGACTTCGGCACGCCGCTCAAGCAGGAACTGCTCGAGTCGCTCAGCGAGGAGCAGCGGCTCGAGACCCTGCTCACCGTGATGACCTCACTGCTGCCGCGCCTCGAGCTGCGCAAGGAGCGCGAAGAGGCCATCCGCGGCAACGGCAAGGGGTACTGAGACCGGCGCGTCGGCCGACGCGCCGGTCTCCACTGCCGCGGAGGCGGTCAGGGCAGCAGCACGATCTTCCCGAGGTGGTCTCCGGCGAGCAGTTCGTGGGCCCGACGCGCCTCGGAGAGCGGCAACTCGGCGCCGATCACCGGTTTGACCTTGCCGGCGGCCACCATGGCGGCGATCTCAGCCGCGATGGCCGCTACGCCGGCTCGGCCGGCGTTGTTCAGGTTCATGAAGAGGATCGAGGCGTCCTTGGAGAGAGCCTCGCCGATCGGGGCGGTCGCGTCCGGACCCGGACCCTGGCCGGTCCCGACGATCCTGCCGCTCTTGGCGACCATCTTCACGTCCGCGGGAAGGTTCACGCTCAGTACCAGCTCGTGGATCAGGTCCACGCCCTTCCCCTCGGTGAGTTCGAGCACGCGGTCCGGCACGTCCTCGACGCGAAAGTCGATGACTGCCTCGGCGCCGAGGCTGAGGACGAGGTCGGCGGCGCCCGGGCCGCTCGCCGTGGCGAGCACGCGGGCGCCCAGCGCCTTCGCCAGCTGCACGGATGCGGAGCCGACGCCGCCCGAAGCCCCTTGGACCAGGACGGTCTCGCCCTCGCGGAGCGCTCCCCGCGTCACGAGAGCGTAGTATGCGGCCGGGAAGGCCATGCCGATCGCTGCGGCGTCGGTGAACGAGAGCCCTTCGGGCATGGGCACGACCTGGGTCTCGGTGATGAGCGCGTACTCGGCGTAGCTGCCCTCGCTGCCGATTCCCAGTCCGCTGAAGGCGACCCGGTCGCCGGGCTTGACCGAGGTGATTTCATCGCCGGCCTGCTCGACGACGCCGGCGCCGTCCGACCCCAGAATCTTGGGAGGCCGCCTGGGCGTGGGGAACCGGTCCTCCCGGACCGAGACGTCCACGGGGTTCACCGTGGCCGCGGCGATCTTCACCAGGATCTGGGTCGGTCCCGGTTCCGGCATCGGTACCTCTTCGTACACGAGGACCTCTGGGCCGCCATGCTCGTGGATGCGTACCGCCTTCACCGTCGCCTCCTCATCCGAACGTCTTCGAATCTGATGGGACCTTACCCGCGGCACGACCGGGGCTCACCGCGATGGCGGTGAGCCCCGGTTGCGAGCCTGGGCCGGCGTGCGGGCACGCCGGCCCAGGCGATCAGGCGCCGCCCGTCAGGCCGGCAGGGTCGGCTCCGCCGCCTGCCGCCGGCTCCGCCGCGCCCGCCTGACCACGTACCAGACGACGCCTGCGACGCCGCCGAAGACGACGACGAAGGGGAGCAGCGCCGTCAGTACGAGGGCCGTTATCTTTGCGCCCTCGCGGAGAAGCTCCACCGAGTTCCAGAAGGTTCCGCCGAACGTGTCGCCGGGCTGGACGGCCGCGGTGGCGTCCCTCTCGGAGACGTAGACGGAGAGAGTGCCGAAGGTGGTCTGCTCGCGCATCGACTTGAGCTGGGCCGTGAGCTCCTCGATGGTCAGCTGGACCTCGTTGATCCGATCCTGGACCGCGAGCATCTGGTTGACGGTGGTGGTGTCCTGCAGGAAGCCCACGAGTCTGCGTTCCACGGCGCGGAAGTGGCCCAGGCGCGCCTGCAGGTCGACGAACTGGGAGGTGACGTCCTCACTCGAGGTGGAGACGTTCTGCACGTCCCCGAGCCTGGAGAACCGCTTGATGGCGGTCTCGAACTCCTGCTCCGGGACGCGGACCACGAGCGTTGCGTAGGGGTCGGAGGCGACGACCGACGTCGTGCCGGCGTCGTCGCCCCCGGGGACCGCGTCCGTGTCGAGCGGCATCGGTTCGATCGGGCCGCCGCTCTGGCTGCCGACGTTGCTGGACATGACGTAGCCGCCGAGCGCCGTCGTCGCGCTTTTGATGCGATCGACGGTCGAGAGCAGGGCGCCGCGCCCGACGAGCAGGGAGAGATCGCCGGTGCGCAGCAGGTGATGGGCCGACGCTGCTGAGGCCGGCGGGACGGCGGCCGCGTAGTCCTCGCCGTCCATTCCGGCGCCGCCGGTGTTCTTGGCAGGTGCGCCGGCGTCTTCTCCCATCACCGGCTCGGCAGCACTCTGCCCGGCGGCCTCGTCCACGGCCCGGAGGTCCGTCTGGGCGAGACCGCCGGAGTCGCTACCGCCACATCCGGCGACGAGCCCCACCCCGGCGAACAGCGCGAGGACGACAACGGCGGCAAGCGGTACCGCGATCACGATCCTGGTCCTGCGAGTCATGACTTCCTCCTCCTCGGGCCGCGCCCCGCGAGCGGTGGGCCGTTCTGCGCGGTGAGACGTGGCGAGGGAGTACGGGGTTCAGTCCGGGCGGCGAAGACCTGGAGGTCGACCGCGCCCCGAGGGTCAGATACCGCGCTCGAGGAGCCCGTCCGGGGGTGCGAAGCCCCGGCGGAGTGTGTTCTCCGTGATCACGCGCGGCTCGAGGAACTGGAGCAGGTAGTCCGGCCCTCCGGCTTTGGAGCCCACGCCGCTCATCTTGAAGCCGCCGAACGCCTGCCGCTCTACGAGCGCACCGGTGATGCCGCGGTTGATGTACAGGTTGCCGACGCGGAACTCCCGTCGCACGCGGGCGATCGTCGCTGGACTGCGGCTGATGAGCCCGCCCGTCAGTGCGTACTTCACGCCGTTCGCGATGGCGAGCGCTTCGTCCATGTCCGCCGCCTTCATGACGGCCACCACGGGACCGAAGATCTCCTCCTGGGCGATCACGGCGTTGGGCCTTACGTCGGTGAAGACGTGAGGGGCGACGTAGAAGCCGCCGGCCTCGTCGCCCTCTGGCGGGTCACCGCCGGCGGCCGGCGTCGCCTCTTTCATCCCCTGGGCGATGTAGCCTCGTATGCGCTCGCGCGCGTCGGCGGTGATGACCGGAGGTACGCGTGTGGCCGGATCCTCGGCGGGCCCTACACGCTGGCTTCGGGTCGCCTCCACGAGGCGGCGGACGAACTCGTCGTGGGCCGGCTCGAGCACGACGACGCGCGAGGCGGCCGAGCACTTCTGCCCGGCGTAGGAGAAGGCGGAGAGGACGACCTCACTCACGGCGACGTCGAGGTCGGCGTCGGAGTCCACGATGATCGCGTTCTTGCCGCCCATCTCCGCGATCACCTTCTTGATGCCGTCCTCCGCCGGGTGCTGCGCCGCCTGGCTGATGATCCGCAGGCCCACGTCCACCGAACCGGTGAACGCGATGAGGTCCACACCTGGGTGGCGGACGAGGAAGTCGCCGACCTCGCCGCCGGGACTGGGGAGATAGTTGACGGCGCCGGGGGGCGCGCCGGCTTCCTCGAGGATCCGGACCATGCGCGCGGCGACCACCGGCGTCGGCCCGGCGGGCTTTACTATGACGGTGTTGCCGGCGACCAGCGCGGCGCTCGTCATGCCGGTCAGGATCGCCAGGGGGAAGTTCCAGGGGGCGATCACCAGGGCGACGCCGCGCGGCTCGTAGAAGTACAGGTTGTGCTCGCCGGGGACGTCGCCCATACGCCTCGGCACGCCGAGGCGCAGCATCTCGCGCCCGTAGTACTCGAGGAAGTCGACCGCCTCGTCGACGTCGGCGCCCGCCTCGCGCCAGGGCTTGCCGGCCTCGAGCGTCATGAGCGCCGCGAGTTCCATGATCTCGGCGCGCATGAGCTCGGCTGCGCGGAAGAGCACGGACGCGCGGTCGACCGGGGCGGCGTCGCGCCAGACCGGCAGGGCGGCCCGTGCCGCGGAGACGGCCGCCTCGGCCTCGGCCCGGCCGCCGTAGGCGACCGTGCCGACCACCTCGTCCGGCGCCGCCGGGTTCACCGAGTCGAGCGTCCGTGCCGTCTCGATGTCCCGTCCGCCGACGCGCAGCGGGTAGTGGCTGCCATACCGGGCGCGCTCTCTCGTGAGCGCCGCGGCATAGGCCTCGCGGTTCTCCTCGCGGGAGAAGTCGGCGTGCGGGTGGTTGCGGAACGGGCCCGGCGCCACAGCGTCCGTGGGCTCGACGGTCGGCATGCGCCGCGGCGCGACGCCGAAGTCCGGTGAGGTCTGCGGCGGACGGACGAGCTCGTCCACGGCGGCGCCCTCGACGAAGGTCCGGCGAAGGAATGAGTCGTTGGCAGTGTTCTCGAGGAGCCGGCGCACGAGATAGGCCATTCCCGGGATGGGCTCGCCCACCGGGGCGTACTCGCGCACGCGTAGCCCAAGTCCGCGCACGGCGGCCTTGATTGGGTCGCCCATTCCGTGCAGCATCTGCAGTTCGAAGGCGTCCCGCGGCAACCCGAGTTCGCTCGCCGTCTCGATCGCCGCGGCCAACGAGCGCACATTGTGGCTGGCGAACGCGGGGCGGACCACGTCGGACGCCTGCAGCATGGTTCGCGCCAACTGCTCGTACATCGCATCGGTGTCGTCTTTGTGCGTGAACACCGGCACCGGCCAGCCCTCCTGGGCGGCGATGACCGTTTCGTAGTCCCAGTACGCACCCTTGACCAGCCGCAGGTGGAAAGGTCTGGTGCGCTCCCTGGCCCACGCCAGCAGACGGTCCAGGTCGCGGTCCGCGTCGCGAAGATACGCCTGCAGCACCAGCCCGGCGTCGTCGTAGGTCAGGAACTCATCCTCGTCGAGGAGCGACATGAACACGGCGAGCGTCAGATCGCGGGAGCGAAACTGCTCCAGATCGAGCGTCAGCGCGGCTCCGGTCTCCATGCCCCGGCGGAAGATCGGGCGCAAGCGATCCTTGACTGCCGCCACGCTCCCGTCGAAGTCCAGCGGGTCGATCTGTGAGTAGAGCGAGGTGATCTTGAGGCTGAGGTTGAGGCGGGGGAGAGGGCCCCACGCGGCATGGTCGACATCGTGGACCTGCGGCCACGTCGCCGCTTCGGCGGCCAGGCCGTCCAGCAACTCGAGGTAGGTGCGCTGGTAGGCGAGACCTTCAGCCTCGCTCACGGTGGCCTCGCCGAGCACGTCCAGCGTGAAGCCGATGCCATCCCGTCGCAGTGCCCGCAGGGCCGGGACGGCGTCACGTGCGTCCCGGCCGGCGATGAACCGCTGCGCGAAGCCCTTCATCTGCGCGCGGATGACGGCGCTCGCCAGCGGCGCCAGCGGCGAGCGCTGTCCCGTCAGGCTGACGCCCCACCGCAGCGCAGTCGGGGTCTCGACGCCCTCCCGCGCAAAGTACTCTCGAAGGTGGCGGGCGATCTCATCCCTGCTGCGCAACGTGGGGAAGACGTCGACGAAGCGCAGCATCTCCACCTTGAGGCGCTCATCCGCCATCGCCCACTCCATCACGTCGCCCTGCAGGCGCTCGCGCGAGAACCGCCCGGGCTTCTCGCCGGCCATGGCGGCGAAGATGGTGCGGGCGGTGGTCTCGATGCGGTCTTCGAGGCTCGGAGCGGTGTTCACCGGTGCCTTCACTTCCTCCGGACGGCCCGCTGCGCTGTGCGCCCGGGCCTCAGCCGGCCTCAGCCTGCGCCGGCTGAGGCGATTGTACCCGCCGGCCACGGCTGCCTCTCCTGTCGCCGGCGCACAACGGCCCTGGTCGTGCATCGCCTGGCTCGTCGGCGCATTCGCAGCTGCCGGCGCCGGCGGCGCGCGGTACAATCGCGACCCCGAGTCCCCGAGCACCGGAGAGCCGCATGTCCGATTCCGCCACGCCCTCGTCCGCCGGCGTCGTCGTCGAGGAGTTCAGCATGGACGACTACGCGGTGGTCCATGTGCTCTGGCAGCGGGGCGACCTCTGGATGCGGCCGTCAGACGGGCGGGATGCCACTCTGCTCAAGCTGGCACGCGACCCCGGGCTCTTCCTGGTCGCGCGGTCCCCGGACGGCAGCATCGCCGGCACGGTTATGGGCGGCTGGGACGGCCGGCGCGCTTATGTCTACCACCTCACCGTCGCCCCGGAGCATCGGCGAAGAGGCATTGCGGACGCGCTCATGGACGAGCTCGAGGCACGGTTCCGGGCGCTCGCCGCAGTGAAGGTCAAACTGCAGATCCTCGTCGACAACGAGACCTCCAAAGCGTTCTTCGCCCACCGCGGCTATCTGCTGGAGAGCGACTGCGAGCCGTGGGGCAAGGAGCTGGTGGCCGGCGCCGCGCCTCCCTGCCGGTGATGACTCCTTGTCTCCCCGTGTGGGAGGCGAAGCCGGCGGTCCGAGGGTGACCGTGCGGAGACGGCGGCGGCCGGCCCCTCAGAGCCGGCCGCCGCCGCTTCTGCCGCCCGCCTCAGCCGCGCGGCTGCTGCTGGGTGATGCAGTGGACGTTGCCGCCGCCGAGCACGATCTCGCGGCCCGGTACGGTGACGACCTCGCGGTCGGGGAAGGCGCCGGCGATGATCTCGCGAGCGACATCGTCGTTGGGATCGTCGAAGGTCGGCAGGATGATGCCTCCGTTGACGATCAGGAAGTTGAGGTACGACGCGGCCGTCTTGTCACCGGGCCGCCGCGGGATGGAACCCTCGGCACTGTCGATCCCCCACGCCTCCTCCTCGGTGATCACCATGATCTCCGGCATGGGCACGGAGATCACGTCGAGCTCCCGCCCCCTGGCGTCGGTGGTCTCCCTCAGGACGCGCAGGTTGTCCTGCAGCAGCTCGTAGCGCCAGTCGTCCTCATCCTCGGTGACGGCGGCCAGCACCACGCCGGGCCGCGCGAAGCAGGCCACGTCGTCCACGTGCCCGTTGGTCTCCTCCGGATCGATGCCCTTGGCGAGCCAGATGGTCTTCTCGACGCCGAGGTAGTCACGCAGATGCTGCTCGATCTCGGCGCGCGTCAGCTCCGGGTTGCGTCCCGGGCTCAGCAGGCACTCCTCGGTGGTGAGCAGGGTGCCCTCACCGTCGGCGTGGATCGAGCCGCCCTCCATGACGAGCGGGGCCTTGTACCGATCCACTCGCTCGAGATGCGCGATCTTCTGCGGGACCATCTCGTCCTTGTCCCACGGGAAGTACAGCCCGTCGTACAGTCCGCCCCAGGCGTTGAAGCCCCAGTCGACCAGGCGGACGTCGCCCTTGTTGTTGACGACGAACGTGGGGCCACAGTCGCGCATCCAGGCGTCGTTGCTCGAAAGCTCGACGACCCGGACGGCGTCGGGCAGCATGTTCACTGCGTTCTCGTACTGGTCGTGGTTGACGCCGACGGTCACCGGCTCAAAGCGGGAGATGGCCGTAGCGACCTCGACCCACGAGCGCTGGGCAGGCTTGGCCCCCAGGCGCCAGTTGTCCGGCCGTTGCGGCCAGAGCATCCAGATCTGCGTGTGGGGTTCGAACTCTCCCGGCATACGGAACCCATCCGCCCGGGGGGTACTGTCGATGAGCCTGCTCATCGTGGCCTCCTCGCTGCTCGGAGCGGCGCCCGAGCCGTCACTCGACGACCGCGCCACGCCGCGTGCTGCTTTCGATCGCCTCGGCGCCCGTGCGGCGGCGGGCGTCCTGCCGCGGCCTCTTGGCCGCCGCCTTCGTGGCCGGCGCTCTGTTCCCGGCGTCGGGCGTGCGGGCCTTGCCGCCGCCGGCCTTGCCGCCGCCGGCCTTCGAGCTCGCATCCGTCTTCGGGCTCCCACCAGCCTTCCGGCCGGCGCCGGCCCCGCCGGCCCGCTTACGTCTGGCCGCGGTCGTCTCATCCGGCACGATGTGCGTCCCCGCCCGCCCGGCGAGCGCCTCCTCGACCTCGGTGAGCGAGGCGATGACGCTCTCGCCGCCGGCGTCGACGAACCTGAGGCAGGCCTCGACCTTGGGACCCATGGAGCCGGCCTTGAAGTGCCCCGCGGCGGCGTAGGCGCGCATCTGGCTCGCGGTCACCCTGTCGAGCGCCGCCTGCTCGGGGGTGCCGTAGTGGACGTAGGCCTTGGGGACGTCGGTGAGGATGAGGAGCGCCTCGGCGCCGAGCTGCTCGGCGAGCAGGGCGGCGGCGAGGTCCTTGTCGATCACCGCGTCGATGCCCGAGAGGGCGCCGTGGCCGCGCACCACGGGCACGCCGCCGCCGCCACTGCAGACGACGAGGCAGCCGCCCTCGACGAGGTCGCGGATGGCCTCGAGCTCGACGATCTCCTTCGGCTCGGGGGAGGGCACGACGCGGCGCCAGCCGCGGCCCGCGTCCTCCTTCATCGCGAGGCCCTCCTCGAGCATCATGCGCCTGGCGTCTCCCTCCGTGTAGAAGGGGCCGACCGGCTTGGTCGGGTTCTCGAAGGCCGCATCGGCCGCGTCGACCGCCACCTGGGTGACGACCGTCACCACCGGGGCGCCGACGCCGCGCTTCGTCAGGTGGTTGGCGAGCGTCTGCGCCGCCAGGTAGCCGATCTGGCCCTGGCTCATCGCGCCGCAGACGTCCATCGGCATCGGCGCCACCGTCTTGGCGGCGAGTGCGTTCTGGATCAGCAGGTTGCCGACCTGGGGGCCGTTGCCGTGCGTGAGCACGACGCGCCAGCCGTCGGCGGCGAGGGCGGCGATGCGGCGCATGGCCCCGTCGATGTTGAACAGCTGCTCCTCGAAGGTGCCGACCTGGCCGGGCTGGAGGATGGCGTTGCCGCCGAGGGCGACGACGACGGTCCTGCCCCTGTTCCTGCCTGATGCTGCCATCGCTGTCCCAAATCCTCAGCTGTCTCGGGACGCCGGCGCCGCCGGAGCGCCGCCTCGCCGGCTGGCGTGCCGGTAGAGCCACCAGCCGATGAGGAGCGAGGCGATGGTCCCGCCCCCTGTGATGAGCCAGAACGTGCCCTTCGACACACCCTCCGCCGGGAAGTAGAAGAAGAGGAAGAGTGTGAGGATGATGCCCGCCTCGCAGAGCACCGTCGCGATCCACGCGCCGGCCTTGCCGCCGGGGATCACGTACGGACGCGGCTGGTCCGGGTGCTTGTGGCGCAGCACGAGGAGAGCCGGGAACATCATGAGGTACGGGATGAGGAACACGATCGACGAGAGCGCGAAGAGCGTCCAGAAGACGTTCTCCTGGGTCGGGTCGAGCACGTAGGCGAGAATCGTGATCGCGGTGGCGATGAGGCCCATGAGCACGAAGGCATAGTCAGGCGTGCCGAAACGCTTGTTGACGTGGCCGAACACGCCCGGCGCCGTCTTGTCGAGGCCGGTGGACCCGATCGTCTGGTTGGCGCCGATGGACCATGTGACCATGTTCCCGAAGAACGTGAACAGCAGCGCGACGACGGCGATGTTGAAGAGCCAGCCGGCTCCACCCGCGACTTCGTCCACCATGAGCTTGAGTGCGTCGGTGATGCCCGTGACGATGCTGACGTCCTCGGTCTTGATCGACGCGAGGATGCCGAACGTCGCGAACATGTACACGGCCAGGATCGCGACGCCGGCGAGAATGATCATCTTGGGTACGTCACGTCTGGGCTCCTTGATGGCCCCGCCGGCAGAGCTCATGAGCTCGAACCCCATGTACGAGTAGATGATGATGGGGAGGAAGGAGAGGCTGTCGGTGTTCCACTCCGGGATCCACGCGCTGAGCCCGAACGAGTTGGCGGCGCCGTTCTGGATCACATAGACGACGCCCAGCGCGCCGAGGCCGACGAGCACGATCACCTTGAGCGCGGCGCTGAGGTTGGGGACGAACTTGCTCCACTCCAGCGGCAGGATGCCGATGAGGACGATCGCCCACACCATGGCGATGACGATGACGGCCTCCCACACCGGCGCCACGTCCACTCCCCAGGCGACCTCGATGGCGCCGATGAACAGGACGAACACCGACGGCGCCCACAGGGCGACGTTGACCCAGTACATCCAGGACGTGACCGTGCCCAACGCCGGGCCGAAGGCGGTCTTGACCCACACGTAGATGCCGCCTTCGTCAGGCCAGGCCGAACCGAGCTCCGCGGTGACGAATCCGTACGGGATGAAGAAGAGCAGACCCAGGATGATCCAGAAGCCGAGGCCCTGGACCCCTATGGCTGCCGAGCTGCCCACCGTGTCGGCGACGAGGATCGCCGACACGGAGAACAGCACCATGCTGAGCAGGCCGAAGACCTTCGGCTGCTCCTTGAGCGTTCCCCCCGGCGCTCCTGAGTGCAGATCGGTTGCCATGATCGTTCCTTTCGCTGACGCGGTTCGTGCGATTCCGCCGCCGCCGCTCAGCTGAGCAGCGCCTCGCCGATGGGTCGGAGGGCAGGGTCGGCGGGCAGCTCGTCGATGCCGATGAGGGCGAGCATGAGCGCCTTCTGGAAGTGCATGCGGTTCTGTGCCTGCGGGAAGATGATGCTCATCGGGCCGTCGGCGATCTCGTCGACGACCTCCTCGCCGCGCATGGCCGGCAGACAGTGCATGAACTTCGTCTCGGGCTTGGCGTGCTTCCACAGCCCGGGATTGACCTGGAAGGCCTGGAAGGCGGCGACGCGGTCCTTGTACTCGTCCTCCTGCCCGGTCCACCACCAGCAGTCGGTGTAGACGAAGTCGGCGTCGTCGACGGCCTCGATCGGGTCGTTGGTGAGCAGGAACGACCCGCCGTTCTCGGCGGCGAACTGAGCAGCGAGCTCCTGAAGCTCGGATGCCATCTCGTAGCCGGCGGCGTTGCCGATGCGCACGTTGAGTCCGAGCTTTGTGAGCGTGGTGGAGAGGGAGTTGCACGGATGAGCGGCGTCGCCGACGTAGGCGAACGTCACGCCGCTCAGGGTGCCGGCGTGCTCCAGGATCGTGAGCGCGTCGCTCATGCTCTGGCAGGGGTGCCGGTCGTGGTCCATCCCGTTGATGACCGGCACCGAGGACCATGCGGCCAGTTCGTTGACGGTCTCGTTCTTCTTGCTGCGGATCTCGATGGCGGCGTTGTACTGGCTCAGCGTGCGGGCCGTGTCTGCGATGCTCTCCCGGCCGGGCAGGTGGATCTCGCCGGGGCGCAGATACAGCGCGTTGCCGCCCAGTTCCGCGAAGCCGTTCTCGAAGCTGACGCGCGTGCGCGTGGAGGCGGCTTCGAAGATCATGGCCAGGTGCTTGCCGGGGAGGAACGGGGTGAGCGGACGCTGTTTCCACAGTCCCTTGAGATGTACGGCGAGCTTGAGCAGGTCCTCCAGCTCCTCGCGCGCGTACTCGAGGTCGGTCAGGAAGTGACGGCCGCGGAACTTCTTGAGGCCGGGGAGCGTGGTGTCCAACTCGGTTCCTCCTCAGTGGTGGGCGATAGCGGCGAGACTGTCGTTTGTTTGTCCGGACGGACAAATATACGCTACACTGTGACTCGAGTGATGGCAAGCGTCCCCGTTGACGGGGAGGAGCAGGTAGACCGATGACCTCGATCGACGAGAGCAGGAAGAGCCTGGCCCGCGGCAAGGGGCTCCCCGATCCACTCCTGCTCGAGGATCCGATGAAGGCGCTGCCGCCCACCGCGCAGCGCATCCTGGCGGCGGCGCAGCGCCTGCTCGCGGAGGGTGGATTCGAGGCGTTGAGACTGTCGGCCATCGCGCGTGAGGCGGGCGAGTCCAAGGCCAGCATCGGGTATCACTTCGGCAACAAGGCCGGGCTTGTCACCGCGCTCGTCGACTCACTGACGCACGACTCCAACCGAGGACTGATCGAGGAGACGGCGGCCGCGCCGACCGGCGAGGCCCGCGTGCGTGCGCTCATCGACGGCGAGACGCGCATCGCGGCGGACGCCGAAAGCTTTCAGTCGTTCTTCGACGTGCTTCCGCACGCGTTGCGCGACGCCGACCTGCGAGACCGGGTCGCGGCCCTCTACGACGGCTACCGCGAGACGGTCCTACGCTGCCTGGACGCAGCCGGTCCCGACGCGGCGCCCGAGATGCGTCCGTTCGCCATGCTCATGATCGCGATCGTGGACGGCCTCGCCATCCAGCACGGGCTGGACCCGGACGGCGCCGACGTGCGCGCGGCGACGGAGCTCTGGGAGCGGCTCGCGCAGCCGTTCCTGGCGTCGCCGTCCGACTCCTCCGGCTGAACCCGTCTGCCCATCGGCACGCGGAGAGCCGTGCCGGGATTGAGAGGCCGAGCCGGCACGGGCTTCTCGGCGTCCCGTCGGGTATCCTTGCCGCATGGACGCCGCCGTGATCTGGCACGAGGCCTACGCCGAGCACGACACGGGTGAGCACCCCGAGGGTGCGGACCGTGTCGCGTCCATGGTCGACCATCTGGAGCGCACGGACCTGTGGCCGCGCCTCACCGTCTTCGACGAGCCGCGGCCCGCCTCCGAGGACGAGATCCTCCTGGTGCACACGCCGGCGCACCTCCGCATGATCCGCCAGGCGGCGCAGGGACGGGGCGCCTGGCTCGACCCCGACACGCACATCTCGGCCCGCAGCTACGAAGTCGCGCTCCTCTCGGTCGGGGGGGCGCTGCTGGCCACGGACCTGTGGGACGACGGGCTGGTGCCGTTCGCGCTCATCCGGCCGCCTGGCCACCACGCAACGCCGGACAGGGCGATGGGCTTCTGCCTCTTCAACAACATCGCCATCGCGGCGGCGCGGCTGCTCTCCGGCGGGTACGAGCGTGTGGCCGTCCTCGACTGGGACGTGCACCACGGCAACGGCACCCAGGCGGCCTTCTATGCGGAGCCGCGCGTACTCTTCGCCTCGGCGCACGAGTGGCCGCACTACCCCGGCAGCGGCTTCTTCACCGAGTGTGGCGAGGGGGCAGGGGAGGGCTTCACGGTCAACGTGCCGCTTCCGGCCGGCGCGGTGGACGGCGACTACGACGACGTCTTCGACGTGCTCCTGGACCCGATCGTTCGGCAGTACCGGCCGCAGGCCCTGCTGGTGTCGGCCGGTCAGGACATCCACACCACCGATCCGCTCGGCGACATGCGCGTGAGCGAGAACGGATTCGCCCAGATGACGCTTCACTGCGTGCGGCTCGCGAGGGAGTTCTGTGAGGGCCGACTGGCGTTCATCCTTGAGGGCGGGTACCAGCGTGCCGCAACGGCGCGGTCGGTGGAGGCGATCCTGCGCACCGTCGTCGACGAGACCGCGCCCGAGCTGAATGCCGAGGCCGCCGCGGGCACAGAGAAGGCCGCGGCGGCCGTCAGTCGTGCGCGAGAGGTGCAGTCCGCGTACTGGGACCTTCAGGTCGTCAGACGACGGCCCGGCTGATCCCCAGACGCTCGAGCTCGTCGCGCACGTTCTTGTCCACTGCGTCGTCGGTGACGAGGACGTCGACCTTGTCGAGCGAGCAGATGGCCACGTCGCCGATCACTCCGAACTTGCTGGCGTCTGCCAGCACCGCGATCTCACCGCGGGTCTGGCGCACCATGGCGCGCTCGACGCCGGCCAGACCGATGCTCGGCGTCGTGATGCCCTCCTCCAGGCTGACGCCGTCGGCGCCAAGGATGAAGCGGCTGGCATGGAAGGTGCATACGGCCTCGACGGCCAGCGGGCCTTCGAGCGTGTTGGAGCGCGATCGGTAGGAGCCGCCCAGCAGGACCACGTCGAGCGAGGATCGCTGAGCCGTGGAGAGGGCGCCGACGTTGTGCGTGACGATCCGCGCCTTGAGCTGCGGGTCGACGTGACTGAGCACCTGGGCGGCGGTGGTGCCCGAACTCAGGAAGACGGTCTCGCCGGGCTGGATCATGTCCGCACCCGCCTTGGCGATGCGCCGCTTCTCCTCGGAGTGGGCGCGGACGTTGGTCGCGTAGAGCGGTTCCTCGATCATCCGCCGCTTGAGGATGGCGCCGCCGTGCATGCGGGAGAGCAGGCCCGCCTGCTCCAGTTGCTCGAGGTCGCGGCGGATGGTCATCTCCGAGACGCCGAGCGTCTCGCTGAGGACCGAGACGCGGACGGCGCGGCGCTCCTCGAGGAGCTCGACGATCCGCGCGCGCCGCTCGGCGGGAATCATTTCGTGGACCTCAGACGGTACATCTGGCGACATGTGCTGCCCCTCACAATCGCTGTTCGTTGTGCGACAAGTTCGCACACACCCGCACACATCATAGGTTCGGCGACGGGAGTGTTCAAGCATCTTCTCGTCGCCCCGAGTCCGACGGCGTGGCGGAGGAGCCGTACGGACGAAGGCCGCCCCGCAGCGCGGGGCGGCCTTCGTCCAAGCTGCTTCGCCGGCGTCGGCCGGCTGTCAGGCCAGCAGGCCCTTGGCGCGCGCGTAGACGTTGTCGGCGGTGAAGCCGAACTGCTCGAACAGCGTCCCCGCCGGCGCCGAGGCGCCGAAGTGGTCGATGCCGATGATCTCGCCGCCGTCGCCCGTGTAGCGCTCCCAGCCGAACGTGACGCCTGCCTCCACGGCGACCCGGCTGCTGCATGACTTGGGCAGGACGCTCTCCTTGTAGTCGTTGTCCTGCTGCTCGAAGAGCCGCATGGACGCCATGTTGACCAGCCGCGAGCGCACGCCCTCGGCGACCAGGCGCTCGTGCGCCTCCATCGCGAGTGCGACCTCGCTGCCGCTCGCGATGAGGATCACGTCCGGCACGCCGCCGCCGGCGTTGTCGTGCAGCACGTAGGCGCCCCTGGCGATGCCGTCGGCGGCCGCGTACTTCTCGCGGTCGATGGTCGGGAGGTTCTGGCGCGTGAGCATGAGGCCTACCGGCGCGTCCTTGGTCTGCAGGGCGATCTTCCACGCCTCGACGGTCTCGTTGGCGTCCGCCGGGCGCAGGTCCACGAAGCCCGGCGTGGCGCGCAGCATGGCGAGGTGCTCGACGGGCTGGTGCGTCGGTCCGTCCTCGCCGACGCCGATGCTGTCGTGCGTGAGCACGTAGATCACCGGCAGGTCCATGAGCGCCGAGAGGCGCATGGCTGGACGCATGTAGTCGACGAACACGAAGAACGTGGCCACGTAGGGGCGGACGCCGCCGTGCGCGGACAGGCCGTTGGCCATGGCCGCCATTGCGAGTTCGCGCACGCCCCAGCGCACGTTGCGGCCGGCCGGCGTCGCCGCCTGCTGGTCGTCCGAGTCCTTGATCAGCGTGTTGTTGGACGGGGCGAGGTCCGCCGAGCCGCCGATGAGCGTGGGGATGTGCGGCGCCACTGCGTTGATGACCTTGCCGGAAGCGGCGCGGGTCGCGACCTTGTCCTCGGTGGTGAAGACGGGCAGGTCGGCGTTCCAGCCCTGGGGCAGCTTGCCGGCCCAGGCGTCGTCCCACGAGGCGGCGCGGGCGGCGTCGGCCGCGCGCCACGCCTCGTACTTCTTCGTCCACTCGGCATGTGAGGCCGCGGCCTCCTGCGCCGCCGCGGCGAACGCCTCGCGTACGTCGTCCGGCACGTGGAACGCAGGCTCGAGCGGCCACTCGCAGGCTTCCTTGGTCAGCTTGACCTCGTCGGCCCCGAGCGGCGCGCCGTGCGCGGCCGCCTTGTCCTGCTTGTTGGGCGAGCCGCATCCGATGTGGGTGCGCACCGCGATGATCGACGGCTTGCCCGCCTCGGCCTTCGCCGCCTCGATGGCGGCATCGATGGCGTCCACGTCGTTGCCGTCGGCGACACGCTGCACGTGCCAGCCGTAGGCCTCGTAGCGCTTGCACACGTCTTCGGTGAAGGCGAGGTCGGTGGAGCCGTCGATGGTGATGTGGTTGTCGTCGTAGAGGAGGATCAGCTTGCCGAGCTGCTGGTGGCCGGCGAACGAGGCGGCCTCGCCGCTGATGCCCTCCATCATGCAGCCGTCGCCGGCGAGCACGTAGGTGTAGTGGTCCACGACGTCGTCGCCGTAGGCGGCGGCAAGATAGCGCTCCGCCACAGCCATGCCGACGGCGTTGGCCACACCCTGGCCGAGCGGCCCGGTGGTGGTCTCCACGCCGGGCGTGTGGCCGTACTCCGGATGACCCGGGGTCTTGCTCTGCCACTGGCGGAACGCCTTGAGATCGTCCATCGTGACGTCGTAGCCGGTGAGGTGCAGCATCGAGTAGAGCAGCATGCTGGCATGCCCGGCTGAGAGCACGAACCGGTCGCGGTTCGGCCACTGCGGATCCGCCGGGTCGTAGCGCAGGTGCCGGGTGAAGAGCGTGTAGGCGATGGCCGCGGCCCCCATGGGCATGCCCGGGTGGCCGGAGTTCGCCTTCTGGACGCCGTCGACGGCGAGGAAGCGGATGGTCTCGATGCACCGCTCCTGGAGCGCCGCGTCCGTCACGACTGTGCTCATCTGGGTCCTTTCATCGGGTCATCAGGGCCGTCAGCCTCCGCCCTCCAGACCGGTGTGGGGGAGGGCGGAGGCTGCCGGTGGACGTCAGGCCGTCGTGTGTCGGCTCAGAAGTACTCCTCGATGAACTTCATGAAGCGCTCGCACTCCTCGGGCGTGCCGGGGGTGACACGGAAGTAGCCTTCCTTGCCGTTGATCGGCTTGATGGTCTTGATGATCACCTGCTGCATGTCGTTGGCGGCCTGCACGATCTCGGCGCTGGTCTTGCCGGTCACGGAGGCGTCGACGAGCATGTAGTTGCCGTGGGCTTCGTACGGCTTGCAGCCCTTTGCGGACAGCGCGTCGGCGAACTTCTTCATCCAGTCGTTGTTGTAGTCGACCTTCTCCTTGACCTCGCCCGTGTCGAGGATGGCCTCGGCCGCGGCGATCGCCATGAGGCTGAGGTTCCAGGGGAGGTACATGAGGTTGAAGGCGTCGACGACGGCGGGGTGACCGACCAGGTAACCGATGCGGATGCCTGCCAGGCCGAAGGCCTTGGAGAACGTGTGCGAGAGGAACACGTGCGGGTACTGCTTGACGAAGTCGATCTTGGCCTCGACCTGAGGATGGTAGTCGAGGTAGGCCTCGTCGATGCACATCGGGATGCCGAGCTGTGCGAACTTGTGAAGGTCGGCGTCGTCGATGAAGATGCCCGTCGGGTTGTTCGGGTTGATGATGAGGATGAGCTTGGTCTTCTCGTTGACGGCGGCGAGCATGGCGTCGACGTCGTACTGGAGGTCCTCGTCACGCAGCGGGATCTGCACGGTCTTGGCGTTGCAGTAGCCGGCGCGCGACGGGAACATCTCGAAGGTCGGGTTGGAGCACAGGAACTCGTCACCCGGCCGGAGGAAGATGCGCATCATCGCGTCGATCGTCTCAGACGAGCCGTTGGCGAGCGCGATGTTCTCCGCTGCCACCCCGTGGAGCTTCCCGAGCTTCTCGCGGAGACGGTACGCACGATCGGGGTACCGATTGCCCTTCTTCGCCATGTCGGTGATGGCTTCGACCACCGCGTCCGACGGCGGGATCGGGTTCTCGTTGAGCATCATGCGGCCCAGCTCGGGATGCGCCCAGGCCTTGTCGAGGATGGCGGTGTTGTACTCGGGCGCCGTCCAGACGTACGGGTTGATGAGATCCTTGATGTCCGTCATGCCCACTGTCCTTTCGTCAGTCAGGTGACTCTGGTCCGCGCCGTCAGGCCTTGGCGCCCTTGAGGCAACCGTCGGCGAACGCGACCATCTCGTTGGTGGCCTTGGAGAACGCCTCGGCAGTCTTCACGAGGGCCGGATGGGTGTTGTACTCCTCACGCGTGTAGCCGTCTTCGTCGTAGGCGCGGGCGAAGTACGGGACCTTCATGAGCTTCTCCATGACATCCTCGGGTGGGAAGACGTCGATCTGGTTCGGCTTGAACTCGATCTCGCTCGCGCGCGGGAAGTTGATGACCTCGTCGATGAACGGCGGCGGGCAGGTGACGACGATGCTGGCGCCGGCCTTCTCCTCGAGGTGCCACAGATGCTGGACGCCGTCGATGGTGGGGCCGAGACGGAGCGAACAGCTCAGCATCTTGCTCTCGTAGCCGCGCTCCTTGACCGTCTTGCACGCCTTCTTGAAGATCGCGAGCTCGGCGTAGCGCACGTCCGCCTCGGTGATCTCCACACCGACCTCGGCGCCGGCCTCGCGGAGGCCGCCGAGGTCGCCGTACCGCGCCTCCATATGCGTGATCACCGAGCGCCACCTGCTGAGGTCCACGCCGTTGGCGCGCGCCTTCTCGAGGCCGCGCTTGACCGACTTGGCGCAGTCGAGCAGCTGCGAGAGCACGAACGTCAGGGTGTTGTTGGTGGCGATGCCGCGGGAGGTGAGCTCCTCGATGACGTCATACCCCTGCGCGGTGCCGGGCACCTTGACCATGACGTTGGGGTTGACCTGAGCGATCTCGAGCGCCTGCGCGAGCATCGCCTCGCCGTCGAACGCGCTGCGTGGGTCGACCTGGCCGGAGAGGTACCCCTCCTTGTGGCCCGATGCCTCGAAGAGCGGCAGGAACATGTCCGAGCCCGACTTCACGACTTCCTTGTAGAGGAGCCAGAAGAGTCCTTCGGTGTCCACGCCCGGGTTGTCGGCCATGACCTGATCGGCGACCTTCTCCCAGCGGGCGGGGTCGTCCTTGAACGCGGCGAGGGAGAGGGGCGGGTTGGTGGTGACACCCCGGAAGAGCTGGCTCATGGGGTCGTCGGGGTTGTACATGCGCGCGAACTGAGCTTCGAGGACCGGCTTGTCGGCATCGTCTGCCTTGGCCAGCATCTTCTTGCACCAGTTGTCGAAGATCACCGGTGAGGAGTCCCACCAGATCTCCATGCCGGGACTGACCGCTACCAGGTCTTCAAAGAGATTGGGGTCTTTCATTGCTCCTCCTCGAGGATCGCTTCCAGCCGTGGAAAAAGTGAACAAGGAATCACTCATCTGCACATATTCGCTCCACGGCGCATCGTAGTTGAACGGGTGGCGCGTGTCCAGCAGGCAGGCGTCGGCCCGGCCGCCCAGGCCGGCCGGGGAGACGAGCGAAGCCGGTCAGGACCCCTGCCCTCGCGCGTGCGCGTCAGACAGGAGAGAGAGGACGGGCGCGAAGACGGGCGGCGGCCGGGACGGCCGCCGCCCGTCTTCGCGCGTCAGTGCATGTGCTCCTGTTCACACCGGCGTGATCAGTAGTCGGCGTCGCCCGCCTTCGTCTTGCCCCAGAAGGTCCTGTAGATCAGGGCTGTGTAGATCAGCACGACGGGGACGAACAGGAGCGCGATGATGAGCATCACCAGCAGGGTCAGGTGGCCCGAGGCTGCTCGCTCCACCGTGAGACTCGTGGCGTCGGGTGTACCTCGCGCCGGGACCATGTCGGGGAAGTTGCCCACGGCGGCGATACCGGCGAGTCCGATGATGATGACCGCCGAGCCGATGAAGGACCTGAGCTCGCCCTCCTTCCTGTACATCTGCAGCACGGTGTAAAGGATGCCGATCACGGCGACGGCGATGAACAGCCAGCCCGCCCATCGGCCGAGGACGAGGTCGGACGCCCGCGAGACGGAGACGATGGTGGCGACCGAGGTGGCGATGGCGAGCACGACGCACGTCCAGAAGCTCAGCCGTCGCCACACGAGTGCGCGGGCGTGGAGCTCGCCCTCGGACTTGAGGGCGAGCCAGGCGGCCCCGTGCTGCACGATGAGCGCGAGGCCGGTGACGCCCACCAGCAGGGAGTACGGGTTGAGCAGGTCGAGGAAGGTGCCGATGTAGTTGCCCTGCGCGTCCATCGGCACCCCGCGGATGACGTTGCCGAGCGCGACCCCCACGAGCAGCGAGGGCACCAGGCTTCCCACGAAGAAGGCGCCGTCCCACACCGCCTTCCAGCTGGTGTCGCGGTGGCGGAACTCGAGCGAGACGGCTCGCAGGATCAGGCCGAACAGCACGAGCATGATCGCGAGGTAGAAGCCGCTGAAGGTCATGGCGTAGACCAGCGGGAAGGCGGCGAAGATCGCCCCGGCGCCTGTGATGAGCCAGACCTCGTTGCCGTCCCAGACGGGGCCGATGGAGGCACGGATGACTGCCTTGTCGTCCTCCGACTTGCCGAGGAACGGGTAGAGCACGCCGGCGCCGAGGTCGAAGCCGTCGAGGATCACGTAGCCGGTGAGCAGGAACGCGACGAGGAAGAACCAGATGTTGGCCAGTGTCATCGTCGTCACCTCCCAGCGCCGGCGGGAGCGGGCGCGACGGGCTCGGCGCCGGGTTCAGCGGTCGCCTTCTCGGATTCGAGCATCTCGACCACATCGTCCGGGCCCTTCTTGATGATGCCGAGGAAGATCCGCGCCCAGGCGACGAACAGGACGAGGTAGACCAGGCCGAACAGCCCGAGCGTCGTCCAGATCTCGCCGGGAGACACCATCGGCGACACACCGTCGCTCGTGCGCATGATGCCCTGCACGACCCAGGGCTGGCGGCCGACCTCCGCCGCCATCCAGCCCATGTTGATCGCCAGCAGTGAAAGTGGGACGCAGGCGATGAGCACCCAGTGCATCCAGCGCGCCCTCTCGAGGCGGCCGAGGATGTGCAGGAGCACGGCGACCAGGAACACGGCGGCGAACAGGATGCCGAGCGCGATCATGAGGTGGTAGCTCTGGAACGTGAGCTGCGCTGGGGGCCTGTCGGCCGCCGGCACGCTGTTCACGCCGACGACCTCGTGCTCGGGGTCGAGCCCGAGCATGAGGCTGAGGCCGCTCGGGATGGCGAGGCCGGTCGTGTCTCCGGCGTCGTTGACCCAGCCGAACAGGTAGAGCGGCGCGTTCTTCTGCGTGTCGCCGATGTTCTCGAAGGCGGCCATCTTGATCGGCTGGTGCTCGGCCACGACGAGCGCGTGCCAGTGGCCGATGAACGGCATCGCGACGGAGAGGACCAGGCCGATGACGACGGCGGACAGCATCGCCTGCCGGGCGAACGCGATGTTGCGCCGCTTGAGGAAGTAGTAGGCGGCGACGGCGGCGACGACGAAGCAGCCGGTGATGAGGGTGGCCACGATGGTGTGGACGTAGCGTGGCCCGATCGACGGGTTGAGGGCCGCGGCCCAGAAGCTCGTCAGCACGGCCCTGCCGTCCTCGATCCTGTACCCGGCCGGCGTCTGCATCCACGAGTTGGCGATGAGGATCCAGAGTGCCGAGAGCAGCGACCCGATCCACACGAGCCAGGCGGAGACGTAGTAGAAACGCTTGGAGACCCGCTTGCGCCCGAACAGCAGCACGCCCAGGAAGGTGGACTCGAGGAAGAATGCGACGAGGCCCTCAGCCGCCAGCGGCGCGCCGAAGATGTTGCCGACGAAGCGGGAGTACTCGGCCCAGTTGGTGCCGAACGCGAACTCCATGGTGAGCCCGGTCGCTACGCCGATGGCGAAGGTGGCTGTGAAGAGCTTGATCCAGAAGCTCGAGGCGGCCTTGTCGGCCGGGATCCCGCTCTTGTAGTAGCGACGCTCCGAGAGGACCACCATCAGACCCACGCCGATGCTGATCGGCACGAAGAGAAAGTGATACCCGACGGTGAACGCGAACTGGATTCGGGCGAGCATTACGGCGTCCATTGCGTGACCGCCACCTCCTTCAGCAAGCCGGTGAGCCGCCGCGTTCCCCGCACCTGCGGCAGCAGGACCTGCTTATTTTCACTATCTTCGTGGTGCTTTGTCAACGGCGGATGCAAGGAGGTCGCGACCACCGGCGAGGGCCGCCGCGACCTCACCACAGAAAGTATTAAGACGAAGTTAAGACGCCTGTTCACAAGCGGGTTCAAGTGCTACCATGCTCGCGGGCCGGCACCAGAACGCCGGCCGTTGTGCTGTATAGGA
>DAIQNY010000013.1:0-27235 GCA_036788155.1 Actinomycetota bacterium
CCACCCAGCCGCTGCTGCTGTTGCCCACCAAGGCGAACGCCCCCCGAATCAGGGATAGGTACTCTTCTCTGGGTAGATTTCTGAAGGTGTTAAATTGCGGCGGACGGCAGCGTTCCTCGATCAGTTCGATCATGCTCCGGCCTCCGGCGTCCGCATTCGGGTAGATTACGAATGTAGGTTGACCATACCTTTTCAGGGCGGCAATCGTCCCCGCGAGCTGTTCAGCCGCGATCCCCGTGTCCTCGTACTCGAACGGGAACGTCCCGAGCGGCGGCCCGTACACCGGCTCGAGGAGGCGGGCGCCGTGCGGCCCGGCGCCGACAGGCGCCGGGTGCCCGGCGCTGGCGAGCACGGCACGACCGCCGCGCGCGTCCAGCCGCACCATGAGGGCAGTGCAGAACTGCGCGGTCCTTTCGTCGAGGAGCACCCGGTTCAGATGACCCAGACAGAACGCCGGCGACGGGTGGAGAGTGGCCAGGATCCGAAGCCCGCTGCGCACCGTCTCGGCCAGCGCGGAGGCCCCCAAGCCCTTGCCTTCCACGTCGCCGATCACGACCACTACCGCGTCCCCGGCGCGGAACAGGTCGGCGAAGTCGCCGCCCACGAGCTCAGGGCTGTACGCCACGCGCCGGTACGCCTCCGCGTCCACGCCTGCGACCCTGGGTCTGGTCCGGGCCAGACTCGTCTGCAGCGTCACCGCCACGTCGCTCAGGTACTCGTACAGCCGCGCGTTCTCGAGCGCCTCACCGAGCCGCGATGTCGCGCGCGCTGCGAAGACGCGCTGGCTCTCGGTGAACGCGTGGCGCTCGCCGATGAACGAGAACACGAGGACGCCCTCGCGGACCCCGCGGACGGCGAGCGGGACGATAAGGGACGCCGTCGGCGCCTGCTCCTCACGGGCGCCGTCGGTCTCCTCGTCGACGGCGCCCCTTCCCTCCAGGTGCCGACCGACCACCTGGACCGGTCTGTTCTCACGGAAGGCCCGCTCGAGATACGGCGCTCCCTGCGGGGTGAACGTGCGCGACAGGAGCACGGGCGGCATGTTCCAGCTCACCAGCGGGCGCCACTCGTCCTCCTGGCGAAGAAGGATGGCGGTAGCGTCGCACGGCAGCTGTTCGGCGGCCAGACGGACGGCCCTGTCGAGGATCTCGTCAGTGTCCAGGCTCGACATCAGCAGCATCCCCAGCAGGTTGAGCGCCTCCTCCACGCGCCGGCGCTCCTCCAGCCGCCGCTCGCGTCGCTGGACCTTGTCTCGCAGCACCTGGGCGACCAGACCGGCGACCAGCGCCGCCACGATCCAGAGGAGTCCACTCATCAGGGTCGCCCAGGGCGTGGACGCGCCGGAGATGAAGAGGATGAACCCGATGCTGCCCACGGCGGCTACCGCAACGCCGCCGAGCGGCCCGGTCAGCACGGCGGCGACGACGGACAACAGGACCGCAATGGATCCGGGCAGACCCAGCGAGTCGTCCGCCGAGAGGGTGCCCAGCAGCGCCATGGCTGCGATCTGGAGGGCGATGACGAACGCCAGCACGGCCGCCGTGCGCGGTCGTTGCGCCGGTGGACGCCGAACGTGTCCCTCCCCCGGCACGCCCCGCCTGTCGGTCCGGGCTGCGCCTTCCACCCCTTGTGCTTGCCCCGAGGCGGCGGCCGCAACCCGTCGACGGGGGCAGGTCCGACGTCGCTCACGGGCGAGGGCCGCGGGGACGCGAACGGCCTCCCCGCGGCCCTCACATGAACGCGTTGATGGACGCTATGCCGCCCGCGCTCCGAAGAACTTGTCCAGCCGCTGCCTGTCCTCAAGCGTCAGGTCGTCGGCATCGACGGCGGGAGCGCCATCGAGGTAGGACTTGGATCGCCGGATCTCGAGCCTGCCTCCGACCTCGTGCAGTTCGTCCAGGGGTACGAGGAGGTCGCTCGAAAGTCCGCGGCCGATGATCACGTACTCGGCGTCGCCGGTCAGGCCCTTGACCTCGCCGACCTTCATGTCATCTCGCGCGTACACGTCACGGCCTACGAGGATGTGACGGTTGATGGCCATGCTGCACCTCCTTGGCGCTACGTAAGCTGTTCCCGCTGCGTGGGCGCCGAATCCTCTCGCGGGGGACCGGCGGCAGTGCCGGCCGTCTCAGTGCGACGATCGCGCCGCGCGGCGACGAGCCAGGCGGTGGCGAGGCCGAGCTCGGCCGCCGCGTCGAGGAGATAGACCCTGCCGATCCGGCCACGGGCGACGTGCACCACGTCGACGGTGGCCAGCCCGAGGGCGGAGCCCACCCCGAGCCACCGGACGGGAGCGCCGGGCCGCCCGCGGGCGCCGGCGCCGGCCAGCGTCGTCCCAATGACGGCAACGAGGACCCCGACCGTCTGCACAAGCCACCAGTCTGTCTTGGCGCCCGTGACCGCCTCGAAGCTCCGCCGGCTGAGCAGCGGCCAGACGCCGGTGACGGTGTAGTAGGCGCCCTGCGCGAGAGACGGCGCCGCAGGCGTGCGCCGCAGGGCCGTGCCGATCCCGTCCATCAGTTCCTCCGTTCCGCCGCCGCGTCCCATGATCGGGACAGTCAGTGGAGGAGTTCCCCGATGAGCGCCGGACGGCCGCCGCGGCGTAGACCGCGCGTGCCGCCCGAGACGGCCGTCCGGTCAGTCGGTGGCGAAGTGGACGATCACGCCGGCCCACCAGACCGACACTGCCGCGCAGAGGAGCAGGAACTCGACGAGCACGCCGAGACCCATCGCCTTGAGCGTCTCGACACTCGAGTGGAGCGCCGTGCGGACGTCGCCGCGGCGGATCAGCTCACCGACGAGCAGCCCGGCGGCGAAGCCGACGAAGATGCCGACCCAGGGGATGAGGATGAGGCCGGCGATGCTCGCCACCACCGCCGCCGCGATGGACCACCCGGGTACCTCGAGCTGCTTGAGTCGCCGGCCGGTGAGGACGGCGCTCGCCGACCATCCGGCCACGCAGACGAGCGCTGCGATCACGCCGGCCACCCAGCTCGCCCAGGACCCGACGACCGCCGCCCACACGAGGAGGGTGACGATGGCGACGGGGCTGCCGGGCAGCACCGGATAGACGACTCCGATGGCGGCCACCACGAGGAGGACGCCGGCGACGACCGTGATGACGATGTCCCAGTCCACGTCACCGAGGGTACCACCCGCCGGCTCCGGCCGGGCGGCCGAGGGCACGAGGCCGGCCGCGAACGGGAAAGAGGAGAAGACGGACGGCAACGATCGCGAGGAGGCGAGTGATGGTCAGAGACCCGGTCTGCTACATGCTGATCCAGGAGGACCACGCCGCGGCGACCGTGGAGTACCGCGGCAGGACGTATCACTTCTGCGCCGTCGGCTGCAAGGAAGAGTTCGAGCGCGACCCCGAGAAGTACGCAGCCAGGGATGAGTCCATTCCCTCCGACGAGGAGGAGGCGGCCTGACGGGGCCGCACGCGAACGGCGGCCGGGGGCTCGTCCGCCCCCGGCCGCCGTTCGCCGCGTGCCGTCGGGTGGAGGGGCCACGCCGGCAGGTCGCGCCGGGGCCCGTCAGGCTGCCCGGCGCTCGTCCTCGCTCTCACGCTCGACGTCGATCTCCTCCTTGCGGAGCTCCTCGTCGACGTGCTGCTGCTCGGTCGTCGTCTCCTTGTCGAGCCGAATGCGCTCGCGCGGCTCCACGTGCTTCTCCGTCACCACGTCCTCGCGCTCGAGGACCAGTTCGTGCTCGCCTTCGCTGAGCTCGGGACCCTGCAGCGCCCGCTCCCGGTTCTCGTCCGTGATCGGCTCGCGCTCCACGACGAGTTCCTCGCGCTCCACCGGCACCGTCTGCTGCACGTCTTCGGTGACGATGCGCTTGCGTAGGCGTACCAGTTCACTCGGGCGGCGGACCTTGTCGACGTCCAGGACCTCTTCGGACCGGGTCATGGCCTCGTCGGGCCGGTGCTCGCCGCCAGGCTGCTCGGCGTACGTCGACTCCGCGCCGGCCGCGGCTTCGCCGCCCTCCGGCAAGACGGTCTGGGACTGCTGCTCCCCGAAGGGGATGCCGTAGTAGCCGTACAGGTCGCGCTCGTCCTCCTCGCTCAGCTCCTCGCTGTCTCGATCCACGTCGGGGGCGCTCTTGATGACGTCCTTCTCGAACGCCACCTGGAAGCCGTCCTGCACCCGGCGCAGGCCGCGGTACGGCACCAGCGCGTCGCGGCCGAGGAACCCGGTGTCGATGAGCAGCCACTCCGGACGACCGGTCGCGTCGTCCACGTACAGGTCGTCGACCGTGCCGACCTTCTCACCTTGCCGGTCGTAGATGGTCGAGCCGTCTACCTCATTTACATCGAACTGCGCCACGATGACTCTCCTCAATCAGAAGGGATCCGCTCAGAAGGCGGCGCCACACCGCGCCGCTGTTCTGGGATTTCCACAGGCGGCGCCAGAGGTAACGACTCCTCGTCAGGCGCGCGATGGGCCGGCCGTCTCAGGCGTCGCGCCGCTCCACGCCGGCGAGCTCGCGCAGGTGCTCGGCGCCCGCCGCCACCTTGCGGCGCGCGGCCGCCGAGGAGAGACCGCGCGCGCCGGCCTCCTCCACGGCGCCGGCGTAGCCGGCGAGCAGCGCCAGTCTGACGTGGTCGGTCTCCGCGTCCACCAGCCGTCCGAGCGCCTGAAGCTGGCGCAGCAGCACCTCCATGTGCGTTCTGCCGTTCTCGCGGATCTGGTCCATCGCCTCGCCCAGCAGATCCGCGAAGTCGTCCTTCGGCACCAGCACCCTGACCCGGCCTCCCGAGTCGCGGCCCACCGCATGCCCCTGCTGGTGACGCGCCTCGAGCAAGACGGCGCTCAGGTAGTCGATGCAGGTGAGCGCCGTCGTCACGTCGTTCACTCCGGGGGAGAGCGCCTTGAGGGCGATGTCGACGAGTTGCCGCACCCCGAACCCAGGGTCCCCCTCCACGTCGCCCGACGCCGCCAGCCAGACGCAGCGCCGCAGCGCCTCGGCATCCTCCTCGGACACCTCCACGGGCGCTCCGCGTTTGTCCACCACGCGGGCCAGAGCGTCGCCGCCGGTGACGAAGTCGCCTGCCTGCACGAGGACCCGCACCAGCCAGTCCCGCCGCTCGGCGAGACTCGCGATCGACGCGAGCGCGACGCCACGCACGTAGCCGTCCGCCGTGAAGGTCACCTGATCCTCCCCCTCTTCAGTGATGACCCGCAGGACGTCGGGGGCCGCCTCACCGGGGTCGTCCGTCCTGATCACCGTGATCGTGTCGCCCGCCACGCGCGAGATGATGGTCGAGGCCTGGATACTGGAGGCGATGTGCGAGATGAAGTAGATGAGGAAGGCAACGCCAAGCATCGCGAGCCCGAAGGCCACCAGGAGGGCGAGCTGGGGCACGTACCCCTCGCCCTCCTCCGGCGAGCGGACGGAGCGCAGGACGACGAGGCAGTAGGCGAAGACGCCGAGGAACACGCCGAGGACGGCCTGGTTGCCCCGGTCCCGGACGAACGTGCGCAGGACCCTCGACGTGAACTGCTGTGAGGTGAGCGAGAGGGTGGCGATGGTGATCGAGAACACCACGCCTGCCACGCTGAGCATGGCTGTCGCGATCGCCGTCAGCACGCCGCGGGCACCGTCGGGACTGACGCTGAACAACCGGGGTGAGAGCTTCTGCAGGACGGTCACTCCCGGGTCGACGAGCACCAGCAGTATGCCCAGGGCGATCGCCGCCGCGACGATGAGCGCCGGGAGCACCCAGAGGTCCCGGCGCCACACGAGCCGCAGTCTGGTGGACCACGCTCTCACGTCGACACCCGGTACCGCTCAGGACGGCGCGGGCGGGCGCGGGATGACGGACGACCTCGCATACCCTTCTCTGCCCCGCCACGCGCAGCATGGGCCTGGCGCCGTCGCGCCGTCCGGGTGCGGCGCTGTGGCGGCGCCCGCACCCGGGCGCGTCTCCAGCGACCTGGCCACGTGGTGCTGCTGCGAGGTCCGCCGAGGCGGTGCAGGCTCCTGACGGTCGCCTGAGAGACCGTGCCAATGGGCGGGAACATCTCAGGTGCAGACAGCAAGGAGGGCAACCATGTACATAGGCATAGGCGCCGTCGTCGCCATCATCCTCATCATCCTCCTCCTGGCCTTCGTGTTCTGAGGCCGGAGGTACAGACGGTGGCCGGTGGGCCGGCGTGGCCGGCCCACCGGCTCGTCCCGGGGCCGCGCCCGCACGGCGGGCGCGGCCCCGGCGTTGCGACAGACTCAAGAGGAAGGTGAACATGCGACTCATCGGCCGCGTCTTCATCGGCCTGCTCTCCATCGTCGTGCTGGTGGCCGCCGTCTACGGCGGGACCATGGCCCTTCGGTGGCTGGACAGCAGAGACGGTTTCGGCCTGCTCGACAGGCGGCCGGAGCAGCCGCTCGCCCTCTCGTCCCTCAACGCCCACACGAGAGAGGCCGCCGACGATCCGGCGTTCCGTCGCTACTTCACCACCATGGTCCTGCCCGACCTGGACGCGTCGGGTGAGGAGCCGGTGGTGGTCAAGTGGGAGCAACCGAGGGTCACCATCAAGCTCCTCAACGACGGTGGGCACGACATCGAGACGTACCTGCGTCGCCTCGTCGCCCGCCTCAACCGGATGCAGGGGGAGGTCCGGTTCGCCGTAGGCGGCCAAGACCCCCGCATCACGATCCGCTTTCTCTCCCACGAGGAGTACGCGCGCGAGTTCGGACGAGGCAGCGTGGGCACCACGCGCACGCGGTTCTTCCGCTCGTCCCCCGGGCTCATCCGCGCCCGGATCGCGATCGACGCAGGGCGGCAGGACAGCGCGTCGCAGCTCAGGGCCACGCTGATCCACGAGTTGACGCACGCCATCGGCGGCGCCGGGCACTTCACCGGCCTTGCCGACCGCCGCAGCAGCGTGCTCTACCAGTCAAGCTACATCACGGCCTGGAGCCAGAACGACGCGGCGGTGATCCGGCTCCTGTACTCCGAGTGGATCACCTCAGGCATGACCGAGAAGGAGATACGGGCGTCGCTGCGCCGCTACGCCCGCTCCGCGGACTGACGGGCGCGGCGGCCGGGCCAGGCGCTCGCGTGCCCGAACAACGTGATGAGCGACGGCACGAGCAGGGAGCGCACGAAGAAGGCGTCCACGAGCACCCCCACGGCCAGCAGGACCGCGAGCTGGCGGAAGGCCACCACGTCGATCAGCCCGAGCAGGGCGAAGCTCGCCGCGAGGGCGAGCGCCGCGATCGAGATGGCGCGTGTGGCGCGAGGGACGCCGCGCTCCACGGCTTGCCGGAGCGGCGTCGCCCGGGCCTCGTCCCACACTCGTCCCACGAGGAAGATGTTGTAGTCGGACCCCAGCGAGACCAGCAGGACGGCGGCCGCGAACGGGACGTAGTAGACGATGTCCTGCACACCGAACAGGCGCTGGAAGATGACCACCGTGATCCCTGCCGAGGCTGCGAGGGCGAGCACGCTGGCCACGATGAGGAAGAGCGGAGCGACCAGCGCCCGGAGAAAGAGGACCAGCAGGAGGAAGTCCACCAGGACCACGGCAAGGGCGATACGGATGAGGTCAGACAGCGTCCGGTCGATCACCTGCTGCGCGACGGCCGTGTCGCCCGCGTAGCTGACCTGGACGTCCGTCAGGCCCGCCTCACGAAGGAGGGCGGGCATACGCGCCCTGAGCCCGTCGTAGCGGGAGATGCCGGCGCTTCCGGCCGGGTCCGCGTCGAAGACGACCAGATAGCGCGCGGCGTCCCCACCCGGCGCGAGGATCAGCGCCTGGTCCACGCGCAGCGTCGACCGCACCTCCGTGACCGCCTGCGGTCGCTGCGCCGGCCCCAGGACACCGGTCACGCCCGGCGTACCCTCGATCAGCCGCTGCAGCCGCACGAGTGCCTCCCGCTCCCGTATGACGTCCGGCCCCCTGACCACCACCTCGGTTGGCGAGAGGATCCCCGCGGCGAACCCCTGAGCGGCGGCCTCCGCCGCCGTTCGAGGCCCGGCGTCAGCCGGCAGTCCCCCGATCACGTCGAAGCCAAGCGACGCGTCCCTGAGCGGCGCGGCCGCCGCGATGAGCGCGGCCACCGTGAGCACGACCATGGCGGCCGCCGCCGGTCGCCTCGCCAGCAGTCGGGAGAGGAACGTGCCGCGGACAGGTGTCTCGTCGGCGCCCGCGGCCCCCAGCCCGGGCCAGGGGCGCGGGGGCGACGGCCAGAACGCGAATCGCCCGAGCACCGCCAGCAGGGCCGGCGCGAGCGTGACGGCGACCACCAGGCCGACGAGCACGGTGAAGGCCATCCCGGGCCCGAACGCCCGGAAGATCCGGGTGCTGGCGATCACGAGCACGCCGGCGCCCGCGGCGACCATGATGCCGGCGATGATGATCACCGGTCCGTACTCCTCCACCGCAGCCCGCGCCGCCCTGCTCCGCCCCGCCCCTCCGGCCAGGTGGTAGCGCGTGCCGGAGAGCAGGAACACCACGTAGTCCGTCACGATCCCCAGGAGCAGGACCACCATGAGGGGCCGCAGCTCAGGCGGCGTGGGGAACCCGAGCTCGGCGCCTGCCCACGTGACGGCCTTGAGGGCCGTGAGGTACGCCACGCCGCCCACGGCCATGGTGACGAGCGGGGCGACGAGCGAGCGGAACGCGACGCCGACGATCAGTGCGATGACGGCGACGGTGGCCGCCTCGACGAGGTGGAGGCGGCCCAGGATGGCATCGTCCTGAACGATCCGGGCGGGGATGAGGCCGGTGACGCCGAGGCCCGACGGATCATCGCCGGGCAACGTCGCCGAGTACTCGAGTGCGGCGTTCCTCCGATCGTTCCAGCCGGCGCCGGCATCGAAGAAGAGGTAGGTGACGATCGTCGTCTCGTCCTCCCGCGACACCGGCAGGATCGAGCGTTCGTTGATCACCGGGAGCGCCAGGCGCAGGCGGGGGAACTGCTCCCTCAGACCGCCGCCGGCGACGTCGACGGCTCTTTCGACGGCGGCGAGCTGGTCTGCGCGGCTCAGGCCGCCGGCGTCGCGCTGCACGACGACCGTCCGGCTCAGGGTGGGGATGCCGAACTCCCGCACCGACCGCTCCTCTGCGACCACCGCCGGTGTGTCCGCCGGGATGATGCTCCCCACGCTCTGCTCGGTCGTCGCGACGGGCGAGCGAGCCGTCTGCATCAGGACCACGACGACCACCCAGAGTGCAATGACGAGGGGAGCCGGCGGGCCGGCCACGACCCAGGCGAGCAGTCTGATCGGCCACGATCTCGTAGCGGGCGGCGTGCCCGCCGGTCCGTCCTGCCCATCGTGTGCCGGGGTCCAGGGGTCCATCATCTGCTCCCGTACCCGGGATCGCCCCGTCGCGACACCCGGTCACCAGCCTCGTCCGTCGCCGTACCCGGTGCCCTACCCGGCAGTCGGGCCGTCACGCCGTTGTGGGCCGATGACGTGCCACACGTCGGTGCCGAGCACGCCGGTGTCAGCCCGCCAACGGACGGCCGCGACGGCCGGCGGGACCGGCGGGTACGCACTGAGCGGACGGCGCCCGCGGAGGATGAAGATGAACGAGCTCACGGCTATCGACGTGCTGGTGCTGCCCGACCCGGAGGGGCGGGGACGGGCGCAGGAACTGAACGCGCTGCTCAGGCACGATCTCCGGCAGGGATTCGCGTTCGACGAGACGCACCTGCCCCACGTCACCCTGCTGCAACTCTACGCGGGTGACGACGACCTGGAGCGCGTCCACCAGGCGGTGGACGGCGTGGTGGGGGCGACGGACGTCGGCGCCGTGCGACTGAGCGCCGCCGGCCTTTCCGGCGCCGGGCTCGGCACGCCCCCCGGCGTCGTCGTCGCCGCGGTGGACTTCGCGCCCTCCGACGAAGTGGTCCGGCTCCACGAAGCGGTCCTCGCCGCCGCCGGCGCCTATGCCGTCGGCGGCGGCTCGCCCGGCGCGTTCTTCGCGCTCCCCGGTGAGCCGCCGGCCAACGCCGACACCGTCGCCTACGTCGAGACCTTCATCGCCGAGCACGGCGGCGAGCGCTACGCCCCCCACATGTGCGTCGGCCTCGCGCGCGAGTCTCTCGTGGAGCGGCTCCGCGACGACCCGCGGCTCCGGTTCGAGTTCCGGCCGGCGGCGCTTGCCGTGTGCCGGCTCGGCGACCACGGCACGGCGCGACAGGTGCTGCGCCGCTGGCCGGTCCTCGTCTGAAAGGAGAGACCGCATGGACGTGCTCCTCGATCCCGTCAACCTGCTCGCGCTGCTCACCTTGACGGTCCTGGAGATCGTCCTCGGCATCGACAACGTCGTCTTCATCGCCATCATCACCGACTCGCTTCCGCCCGAGCGCCGCAACCTGGCCCGCCGTCTCGGCCTGGGTCTCGCACTCTTCGGGCGAGTGGCCATGGTGCTCGGCGTCTCCTGGCTGCTCACCCTCGAGCACCCGCTGTTCACCGTCCTGGACCACGAGATCACCATCAGCGGGCTCATCCTGGTCGGCGGCGGGCTCTTCCTCCTGTACAAGGCCGTCCGGGAGATCTTCAACACCACGGAGTTGCACGACGAGGAGCGCAGCGTCGTGCAGCGACGCGTGTCGCTGACGGGTGTGATCGCTCAGATCCTGCTCATCGACATGATCTTCGCCATCGACTCGGTGCTCACGGCCGTCGGCATGACGGACGAAGTGCTCCTGATCATCGTCGCCATCACCATCGCGATCGGCGTGATGATGTTCTTCGCGACGCCCGTGGCGAACTTCATCGGCCGGCATGGGAGCGTGAAGCTGCTGGCGCTCGCGTTCCTCGTCCTGATCGGCGTGATGCTGATCCTCGAGGGCGTCGGAGAGCCGATCGAGCGCACCACCGTGTACGTGGCGATCGTCTTCGCGCTGGGGGTGGAGTACCTGAACTTCCGCCGGCGACGCAACCTGCAGCGCCGGCGCGGGGAGCAGGGCGTGATCCCGGGGCAGGAAGGACTGTGAACCGGAGGGCGGCCCGCCTCAGCTCTCGTCGGGCGGCCCGACGCGCCACTCAGCCAGCACCCGCGTCCCCTCGCCCTGGGCCGTGTGCAGTTGCAGCGTGCCGCCGGCTTCCACGGCCCGTTCGCGCATCGAGCGCAGGCCGAGATGGCCGGCGTCCACGCGGTCCGGGTCGAACCCGACACCGTCGTCGCCCACTTCGAGCCGGACGACGGTGTCGTGCAGGTCCAGGAGGACCCAGGCGCCGGCCGCCCCGGCGTGCCGCACGATGTTGTTCAGCGCCTCCTGCACGATGCGGTAAACGGGCGTGTGCAGCTCCGGCGGCGGCGACTGTCCGCGGATCGTGAGCCGGACCTCGGTGCTGGTCCGGCTCTCCGTGGCCTCGACGAGGTGGCGGAGCAGTTGACGCAGCGGCACCTTCTCCAGCGGGTCGCCTCGCAGCTCCAGCAGAAGCGTCCGCATCTGCGCGAGAGCGCCCCTCGTGAGCCGCCGCACCTCCTCGACCGTGTCCTCCGCCTGGGTCGGCAGACCCGCATTCAGAGTCAGCGCCTCCGACTTCATGGTCGCCGCGAAGAGCGCCTGGGTCACGGAGTCGTGCAGATCGCGGGCCAGCCGGTTCCGCTCCCGCTGCGCGGCGGCGTGGAGCTCGTTCGTGCGCAGGTCCTCCTCCGCCCGCCGCCGGTCGAACGCCTCGCGGATCACCGGCGCGACGCCGAGGAGAACGGCCAGCTGATCGTCGGAGTACCCACCCTCCCGGTTGGCGACGGCGACCACTCCGGACACGTGGTCGCCGTTGCCCAGCGGGACGCAGAGGAGCGCTGTGAGCGGCGGATGCCCGGGCGGCAGAGCAACGGCCTCGGGCTGGTCGGCGGGCGAGTTCGTCAGCAGCGGCTCGCCCGTCGCCACCACCCGTTCCAGCAAGCCGCACGTCTGCGACGCGCGAAGGGAACGGCGGTCGCCGCGTCGGCCCCACACGGCCACGGCATGTGGTCCGGAATCGCTCAGCGCCACATCGCGGAGCACGCCGTCCTCGTCCATCCTCCCGACGAAGCCGAAGGCGCTCTCGGTCAGCTGTTCCACGACCCGGAGGCAGGTGTCGCCGAGCTGCTCCTCACCCGATGCGGTGAGCGCCGCCTGCAGGATCGTCGCGATACCGCTCAGGACGAGGTGCTGGCGTTCCCTGACCGCCTCGGCGCTCTTTCGCCGCGTGATGTCGCGGCTGGTGCCGACGAGCGCGATCGGCCTGCCCTCCGCATCGCGCACGGACTTGCGCCGGTCGCTGAACCAGCGGTACTCACCACTCTTGACCTTCCAGCGATACTCGACAGGCTCGTCGATATCCTCACCGGTCGCCACGCGCCGCTGATGCTCCACGGAGACGCGCCGGTCGTCCGGGTGGACCCGCTCGTAGGCCTCCTGTGCCGACAGTCCGTTGATCTCCTCGGCCGTGAAGCCGGTCAGCGCGACCTGCGCGTCGTTCATGAACACGTAACGCCCCGTGCGCAGATCCAGCATGTTGATGCCGTCCCGGGAGTTGTCGAGCACCGTCCGCAGCATCTCCTCACTCCCGCGGAGCGCCTCCTCCATGCAGTGGCGGCCGGTCACGTCCGGCGAGCTCCCCACCATCCCGAGGAACTCGCCCGACGCCGAGAGGCGTGGGACGGCGTGCGAATCCACCCAGCGCCACTCGCCGCGCGCGTCGCGTACCCGTGCCTCTGCGGCGAAGGCCCAGCGCTCCCGGACCGCCGTCATGAACTCCTCCACGTACGCCTCGGCGTCACTCGGGTGCACGAGCGGCTGCCAGCCCTGGCGTCGCACATCGTCCTCCGTCAAGCCGAAGAACTCCCGGTAGGGACGATTGACGAACTCGATGTCGCCTCCCGGACCGGTGACCCAGATCAGGAACGGCGACTGGTCGGCCAGCGTACGGAAGCGCTCCTCGCTTTCGAGGAGTGCCTCATGCACACGCACCTGCTCCGTCACGTCGCGCAGATAGATGGCGAGGCCGTCGCCGTCGATGGGCTGCACGGCAGCCAGATACTGCCTCTGTCTGGTGGGGTCCACGATGTCGACCTCGACGGCCACCCGTTCCGTCATGGCCCTTTCGAGCAGGGCGGCCGACCGCTCTGTGGCGCCGAATCGACGGAGCTCGCGTACGTCCCTGCCCACGAGCTCCGAAGAAGGCCGGCCGATGAACTCCGTCGCCGCCCGATTCACGAAGGTGACGCGCCAGTCGCGGTCCACGGTGGCGAACGGCTCGAGAGTGCCGAGGATGCCCTCGAGGAAGTGCTCGCGGACGTGGACCGCCTCGATCAGCCGCTCGCGCTCCGGCTCGCCCGCGACGGGCGGCTGATCGTCCTCGCGCGAGTCCGGCTCGTCGGGCCCGGACGCCCGCACTTCCCCTCTCTCTGGAGTTCGGTCCTTCATGGAAAGACCTGCTCACCACCCGCCTGATTCCGCGCCCCGCGCGGCGTCACTCGATTGTATGGCCGGGAGCGACGCGGCGGGGCGCAGTCGCCGTAAAGCCGAGGTCAATCGGACCGCGCCGCTGATGAAACGCCAGACGAAGAGCGTCGCCGCACGGACCGTTGCGCTCGACGGTCGCCTCCCCGACAGTGGTCGGGCCCCGACAGGCGGCCGTACGGCATGACGTCCGGACCGGCGGGAACACCCGGGTATGTCCTTGCTGGAGACGACGCAGAACGGCTGCCGGGCGGAAGGCGATGCGTGATGACGAAGATCCGCACCACGCACACCGGCAGCCTGCCGCGGCCTCCTGAGCTCGAGGCGGCCATCGTGGCGCAGGACGAGGGCGAGGCCGCCGAGGATCTCGAGGCCAAGGTCGACGCGGCCGTCGGGGACGTGGTGCGACGGCAGGCCGCGGCCGGCCTCGACGTGCTGAGCGACGGCGAGCAGGGCAAGCAGGGGTACTCCACGTACGTGCAGGACAGGTTGACGGGCTTCGAGGGAGACTCGGAGGGGCTGGGCGGCCTGCCCGAACTGGCGGACTTCCCAGACTACGGACCGCACATCGCGGGGCTCATGGAGGCGGTCCACGTCAAGACTCCCGCCTGCACCGGTCCTGTACGCCTCAAGGACCCGGAGGCCGTGCACGGCGACATCGACCGGCTGCTGCAGGCGGCTGAGGCGGCGGGCGTCGAGCGCAGCCGCCTGTTCATGACGGCGGCGTCGCCCGGCGTGATCGCCTTCTTCTTCGCCGACCGGCACTACGGCGACCGCGAGGCGTACCTGGCGGACCTCGCAGAAGCCATGCGGCCGGAGTACGAGGCCATCGTGAAGGCTGGGATCACGCTGCAGCTCGACTGCCCCGACCTCGCGATGGCCCGGCACCTGTTGTTCCACGAGGACAGCCTCGAGGAGTTCCGCCGTCAGGCGGCGCTCAACGTCGAGGCGCTCAACCACGCGCTTCGAGGCCTTCCGCCCGAGCGCCTGCGGATGCACGTGTGCTGGGGCAACTACGAGGGCCCGCACCATCACGACGTGGACCTGGCCGACATCGTCGACATCATCGTCGGCGCGCGACCCGGCGGGATCTCGGTGGAGGCCGCGAACCCGCGTCACGCGCACGAGTGGCGCGTGTTCGAAGACGTCGCCCTGCCCGACGGCAAGTACGTCATCCCCGGGGTGGTGGACTCGACGAGCAACTTCGTGGAGCACCCGGCGCTCGTGGCGCAGCGGCTCGAGCGTTACGCCTCACTCCTCGGCCCCGAGCGCGTCATGGCCGGGACAGACTGCGGCTTCGGCACGTTCGTCGGGCTCGCCCAGGTCGCGCCGAGCATCGCCTGGGCAAAGCTGTCGTCGATGGTGGAGGGAGCGGCGCTGGTCGAGGGCGACGAACCGGCCGGCGCGTGATCGACGGATCCGGCGCCGGCGAGCCGGTCAGCGCGAGTACAGGTCGTCGATGTCGCGGGAGTAGAGACGCGCGAACTCGTGCCGGCGGAGCTTGAGCGTCTGCGAGAGCTCACGCCCTATACGGAAGTCCTCGAGCCACAGGCGCACCCGGTGGACCCGCTCGTACGGGGTGAACCGCCGCAGGTCGGCGCTGATCGCGCTGGCCAGATGGCGGTAGTGCTTGACCACACGTTCGTCGCTGACCACCGCCGCAAGGTCGGCCACGCTCAAGCCCAGGCGGCGCGCCAGCCCTTCAAGATGAGACCTGCTGGGCACCACGAACGCCGCCACGTAGGGCCGTCCCTCCCCGACGATGACGGCCCTGTCGATCCACTCGCTGGCGCAGAGCTCGTTCTCGAGGTACGGCGCATTGACGTTCTCGCCGTTGGTCAGCACGAGCGTGTCGTCGAGACGGCCGAGCACGCGCAGGCTGCCGTCGGCGTGAACGAGCGCCAGATCGCGGGTGTCGAGCCAGCCGTCCGGGCTCATCACCTCGGCCGTCCTCTGCGGGTCCCTGTAGTAGCCGCGCATGATGTTGGGACCGCGGACCTGCAGGCGACCAACGTCTCCCGGACGGCACGGGCGACCGTCCGCGCCCACCAGACGGTGCTCCATGCCGCGGATCACGTGGCCGGTGGACTTGAGCACGCGGTGGAAGGGGTCGCGCATGGCCATCACCACGACTGCCTCCGTCATGCCGTACCCCTCCAGGAGCGGCATGCCGGCGGCGTCGAAGAACTCGTCCACCGTGTCGGGGAGCGGGCCGCCGCCCACGCAAGGAAAACGCAACTGACCGCCGAGCCCGGCGCGGACCTCCCGGAAGACGAGCCGATCGGCCAGCCCGTGGAACGGCCGCCAGACGGCGGCCGCGACTCTGGCCCAGGCGTGCACCGCGCGGCGACGCAGGCGCCCGCGCGGTCGCAGCTCCGGCTCGCGGCCCTCGAGCACCCGGCGAGCGCGCGCCGACGTCAGCGAGCACGCCACCAGCCAGCGCGCGAGCTTGCGCTGGAACGGCGGCCGGCCGTCGATCTTGAGGAACACGCCCTTGTACAGCTTGACCCACAGCTCCGGGACGGTCGCCATGACGACCGGGCGCACCAGCGGCAGGTCGCCGCGCAGGTGCAGCACCGTGCTGTAGTGGAGGCAACAGCCCTTGCTCAGGTACATGAGTTGCATCTGCCGCTCGTAGGCGTGCCAGGGCTGCAGCACGGTCATCACGGGCACGCGCTCCACCTTGAGCAGCTTGGGCAGCTCGCGCAGGTTCAGCTCGTAGTTGCCGTGTGTCAGCGCGACGCCCTTGGGTGCACCCGTCGTGCCGGAGGTGTAGATGACGGTCGCGAGGTCGCCGGGCTCCACCTCCTCGCGACGCGTCCTGATCTCGTCCGCTGCGGCCGGCCAGGCCGCCTCGCCGAGGGCCATGAGGCCGGCAAGCGTGTACAGCCGGGGCTGGTCCGAGGCCGAGCCGGCGTCAACGTCCTGGGCGTCGATGATGACGGCGGCGCGCAGCCCGGGGACCGCGGCGCGGACCAGCGGGAGCTGCGCCGGCGACTCCAGGATCACCACGGCCGGCTCCGCGTGCCGCAGGATGGCCTGGAGGATCGCGGGCGGCGTGTCCGAGGCGCGCGGCACGTCCACGGCGCCGAGGAAGTGGATGGCGAGGCTGCACACCATCCACTCCGGGCGGTTGTCGCAGACGAGGGCGATGAGCTCCGCGCGGCGCACACCCAGCTCGTGCGCGAGCGCGTAGGCGAGCACGCTCGCGCGCCGGTCGAGCTCCTCGTAGCTGAAGGCAGTGAAGGCGCCGTCGACGCGGCTGGCCAGCGCCGGCTCGGTCGCGTACTTCGCGACCCAGCCTGCGAACAGCCGCGGCAGCGTCGCCGCTCCCCCGCCGTCCGGCGCGCCCACGACGTTCGTGGCGGCCGGGTCAGATGCCGATGGTGCTGCCATGCTCCCCCGCACAGGACCGCCGGCCACCGCCGGCGCCGACCCTCCCGGCCATTTCTCCACGCGTGAGGTCGCGTGTCAACTTGGAGGGTGGCCGCGCACGCAACTCCGGCGACGCGGTCGACCTCCCGCGGACAGTGAGCGGCTCGCCGCCTCCGGGCATCTGGAAGACATGCGTACTGTGCCGCCCATGCCGTTGCCGCGCCTGCTGACGCTGCTCGCCGCGGTCGCTTTGGCGAGCGCGCTCGTCGTCGGGCTGGTGACGGGCACCGCTCTCGGCGGCGAAGACGCGGAACCGGAGGCGAGCACCCCCGTGAACCAGGGCGCGCTGCAGCTGGTCACGCGCCCGGACCTGCACCCGCCGGCCCTCTCGGCCACTCTCAGGTCGGCGACTGCGACACCGGGCTACTTCTTCGTCACGCAGGGCAGCCGCAACTTCGGGGACACGGGCCCTCTGATCGTGGACGCGCAGGGCCGGCCCGTCTGGGTCGGCCCCTCCCGGGAGGGCGTCCAGGCCACCACTCTGGAGGCGCAGACCTACCGGGGCCGGCCGGTCCTGACCTGGTGGGAGGGCACCATCGACAAGGACGTCGGTATGGGCATCGGCCGCGCCGTGATCGTCGACCAGCGCTACCGCACGGTGGCCACCGTCCAGGCCGGCAACGAGCGCCCGACCGACCTGCACGAGTTCATCATCACTCCCCAGGACACGGCGCTGCTGCTCGTGTACCAGCCGCGGCCCGCCGACCTCAGGGAGTACGGCGGCCGGGCGAGCGGCAAGGTGCTGGAGAACTACGTCCAGGAGGTGGATATCGAGACCGGCGAGGTGCTCTTCGAGTGGTCCGCCTTCGACCACGTGCCGCCTGACGAGTCTTATCAGGACGCACCGAAGGACGGGAGCCCCTGGGACGCCTACCACCTCAATTCGATCGCCCTGGACGACGACGGCGACCTGCTCGTCTCCGCACGTCACACCTGGGCGGTCTACAAGGTGGACAGGGAGACCGGCGAGGTCGTGTGGCGTCTGGGCGGCAAGCGCAGCGACTTCGAGCTCGGACGCGGAGCGCTCTTCGCCTGGCAGCACGACGCGCGGGCCCGTCCGGACGGCACGCTCAGCCTCTTCGACAACAAGGCCGCGTCGCCGGAACTCGTGGACGGCGACCACTCGCGCGGCATGATCCTGCGGCTGGACGAGCAGGCAGGGACGGCGACGCTCGTCCGCGAGTTCACCCACCCGGCCAAGCTGCTGGCGCCCAGCCAGGGCAATCTGCAGAACCTCCCCAACGGCCATGTGCTGGTCGGCTGGGGCTCACAGCCGCACCTCTCGGAGTACGACGCGCAGGGCCGGCTCGTCGCCGACCTGCGCTTCTACGAGACCGCCCAGAGCTACCGCGCGTTCCTCGACGACTGGACGGGGCTGCCGGAGGAGCCGCCCGACGTCGTGGCCAGGCCGGAGGGCGGCGGGACGCGCATCCACGTGAGCTGGAACGGCGCCACGGAGGTGGTCTCGTGGCGAGTGCTCGGCGCCGCCTCAGAGGGCGCCACTCCGGCGGAGCTGACCACGGCGCCCAGAGACGGCTTCGAGACGTCGATCCCGGTCGACTCGCCCGGCCCGTGGTTCAGGGTGCAAGCGCTGGACGCCGGTGGCCGGGTGCTGGACACCTCGCCGCCGGTCCGCCTCACCACGCCGGCGCCCTCGCCGTCACCGGTCCCGTCGCCGTCGGTGCCGCGCTGACGGCGTCCTGCGACGACCGGGGGGGCCGCTCCGGACGCCGGCCGTGTTCCCACCGCTAGAAGATCCAGACGAGCAAGATGATGATAATGATGATGGCGATGACGGTGCCGATGCCGATGTACAAGATGCCTCCTTCCGTCGCATTCCTCCTGTTCCCGCTCCCGCCGGCCGAGACCTGACGACCGTTGAGTCGTGACGAGGCGGCCCATTCCGGGCACTCCTCCTACATGGGCGACATCCGCGACAGGCTCAAGACCCCGGACGAGGCGGCCGCCGCCATCCACGAGCGCTACGGCGTCTCGGTGAGCACGAGCACGGTGCTCCGCTGGCTCCGGGAGGGCAGGATCCCCGGCCACCAACTGTACGGCAGGTGGCTGGTGTACCTGCCGGGCGCGTTCGAGGTCCTCGACCGGCGCTCGAACTGGCGCCCGTATCCCCCGCGGCAGAAGGCGGCGTGACCGCGAAGACGTATGGGCGACCCCGACGAGAAGCGCTTCGCCTTTCAGGCGCGGGCGGCGGCCGTCCAGCGCGAGGCGTCCGCCCTCGTGATGGCGGTGTCCGAGCTGTTCACGGTGATCTTCGCGACCCGACGCTGGCCGGAGGAGAGCACGGAGCCGAGCCGGTCGTGGAACGAACGCGGTGCCGAACTCGTGGAGGAGTGGAAGGGGCTCGAACCACCACCCAGGCTTGAGCCTCTCTGGAAGGAACTGGAAGCGCAGTTCGGAGAGCTCGCGGAGCTGATCGCCGCGGCGGCGGACCTCCGGAGGTTCTCGAAGTCCGATCTGGTGGAGCAGATGGTGCTGCTCCAGGCCGCCTTCAACCGATTGCTGCAATCGATGAACGAGACCGAGGCGCGACTTCTGAACGAGGAGCGGGCGCTGCAGCGACTCTCTCGCCGCGACGCCGGCGGCGGGTGAGCGGCGGGACTCCTGCGTCCCCGCCGAGGCTGGGCGGCGGTCCTACGTCCCCGCCGCCTCCTCGCGTTCCCTGAGCAGCCGCACGGCGGACAGCGCCGCCATCTGCCCCTGGCCGACCGCCTTGGCGACCTGGTACGGACCGCCGGCGCAATCACCGGCGCCGAACACGCCGGGCACCGACGTCCGCAGGTACTGGTCCACGACCAGGTGGGGACCGTCCACCTCGAGACCGTCGAGCAAGGTGTCCGGCGCGACGGCCTCTCTGGAAATGAAGACCGCCGCCACATCGAGCTCCTCGACCGCGCCCGGACCCTCATCGGCCGCGTCCTGGACGTCCTCGAGCCCATCGGCGCCCTGCTCGGTCCCGCGCTCCCCCACCTCGCCTAGCCGAGCCTCGACCAGCGTCACGCGCACGCCGGCTTCGGTGCGCGTGAGCCGCGACGGCCTCAGCCCTGTGCGCAGGTCCACCGCCGGCGCCAGCCTGTACTCGGCCTCGTACTGCGGCAGGTAGCTCACGACGGCCCCGAACGACTCGGCGAGCTCGCTCGCCTCCTCCTCCCCGGGGGTGCCGTACCCGACGAGCGCCACGTGCCGACCGGAGAACAGCCTGCCGTCGCACGTGACGCAGTAGCTGACTCCCTGGCCGACCAGCTCGTCCTCGCCCTCGATCGACGCCTCGAGGACGACGCCGGTCGCCAGCACCACCGTCCGCGCCAGGTACGCCTGGGCGGCGCCGAAGAGGATGAAGCCGTCGTCGTCCGAACCCTCTCCGTCACGGCCTATCCGCGTGACCTTGTCGCGCAGCACGGGCACCCGGAACGCATCGAGATGCCGCCGGAAGGCGGCCACCAGAGCGTCCCCGGAGGTGAGCGTGAAGCCGGCGTAGTTGGCGATCTCGTGCGGGCCGTTGACGCGCCCGAAGGGCGCCTGCCCGGCCAGCAGAACCACGCTGCGGCCGCGATTCGCGACGTTGATCGCGGCCGAGACCCCGGCCGGCCCGGCGCCGACCACGGCGACGTCGTACTGCCGCCGCGCCTGAAATGGATCGCTCATCGGTCCACTCCGCTCACTGGTCCACTCTCGCCTGCGTCACACCCGCCGGACCGACACGGCCCGGACACCATCCGGCCCTACCCGCGTCATCCTCGCGGGAAACGGGCGTGGGACGACGGGCGCGGCGCGGCCCTGCTGAACCGGGAGTCAACAGAGCGTCGGCGTTTGCGCCCGGAGCGCCCGGGTACCGGGCCGGTACCACCAATGGCGACTGGAGAGAAGTGATGATCACGGTATGTCTGTGGTTCGACGATCAGGCCGAGGAGGCCGCGCGGCTGTACACAGCGGTGCTGCGGGGCGGCTCGCTCGGCCGGGTCACCAGGTACGACGAGGTGAGCGCGGGACCGTCCGGCAAGCAGCCCGGATCCGTGATGACGGTCGAGTTCGACGTCGAGGGGCAGAGCTTCCTGGCGCTCAACGGCGGCCCCATGTTCACGTTCACCGAGGCGACGTCCCTCATGATCTTCCGGGACACGCAGGAGGAGCTGGACGACGTCTGGGCAGCTCTCACCGAGGGCGGCCAGGAGCAGCCGTGCGGCTGGCTCAAGGACCGCTTCGGTGTCTCGTGGCAGGTCGTGCCCAGCGACCTGGCGTCGCTCATGGAGGCGGACGACCCTGCGGCGGCACGGAGAGTCACGGAGGCACTGTTCTCGATGAAGAAGATCGACATCGAGGCGCTGCGCCGGGCCAAGGCGGACAAGCCGGCCTCGTAGGAGCAGTCCCGCCGGTTGCAGGAACCGAGACCGCGACGAGGCCGGACGGCGAGGACACCGTGGACGAGACCACCGAGATCATCGACCGCCTGTACGAGCTTCCGCCCGCCGAGTTCACGGCCGCGCGCAACGAAGCGGCACGCGAGCTGCGCAAGGCGGGTAGGCGCGAGGACGCGGAGCGCGTCATGGCGCTGCGCAAGCCCACGGCCGCCGCCGACGCGGTGAACCGGCTCGTGCGGGGGCACCGCGCCGACGTGGAGGAGTTCCTGCACGCCGCGGCCGCACTGCGGGACGCGCAGTTCGCCGGCAAGGGAGACCGTGAGGCGGCGACGCGGCGGGAGCGCGACGCGCTCGCCCGGCTCCTCGCCGCCGGCGGTGAGGAGGTGCGCCAGTCGCTCCTCGCGGCTGCCGTCGACGACGACGCGGCGCGGTACCTGCTGGAGGCGCGGCTCGAACGCGAGCTCGAGCCGCGCGGCTTCGGCACCCTGCTCGCCCACGCGCCCGCCGAGGGCAGGCGGCTCGAGCCCGCGCGTCGCCGGGTCAAGGGCGCAGCCGACCCGCCGGCGCCGGCGCCCACGAAGCCCGCCGGGCCGAAGTCTGGCAAGTCCAGGCCGAAGGCCGCGAGGGCCGAGGACGAGAGGCAGCGCCCGCCCAGGCCGAAGGCCGCCACCGGCGGCGGGCGGAGCGAGGGCGCTTCGCGGCAGGTCGCGAAGCGGCGGGATGTCGGCGAGCGGCGGGGCGGCGGCGAGCGGCGTGACGACGCCGCCGCCCGGGCCAGGTTGCAGGACGCGAAGGACGAGCTGCAGACGGCAGAGGACGAGCTGCGCGCCGCCGAGGCCGAGGAGCGCCAGGCCCATCGCCACTGGGAGCAGACGCGCCGGGAGCTCGACAAGACGCGCGCCGCGGTGGAGAAGGCGCACGTGAAGCTCGACCGCCTGCGCGGTCGTTAGTGTGGCGGCAGGCTAGGCTTCGGCCCCCAACCGCTCGGCGAACACGCCGTGCGCGACGCCTTTCAGCTCGCCCAGCGCCGGCAGGCGCCCGAGGCGCATCAGCTCCATGAATGCGCCGAGCTCCGTGTCGCGCGTGCCGCAGGCCGCGAGCACGTGGTCCCCGGCCGCGAAGACGACGGTGAAGTCGCGGCTGTCGAGATCGCCCAGCACGAGCTGCTCGTCCCAGCCACGGCCGGCGCCGGCGTAGCCGACCTGCAGGTCGAAGTGCTGCGTCCAGAAGAACGGCACACCCGTGAACGCCGCGGCGTCGCCGCTCATGCTCCCGGCCGCCGCACGCCCGTGCTGCTCGGCGAGACGCCAGTGCTCGATGCGCACGTCTCTCCCGCTGTACGGATCGCGGTAGCGGGCGACGTCGCCGGCCGCCCAGACGGCCTCGGCCGCGCGGAGCTGGCCGTCCACCGGGATCCCGCCGTCCGGGGCGAGGTCGATCCCCTCGACGAAATCCGTCGCCGGAGCGACGCCGATGCCCACCACCACGAGGTCCGCCGGCAGCAGGGTGTCGTCCTCGAGCCTGACTCCACGTACGGCTCCGTCACCCTCCATGGAGACGATCGTCCCTCCGAGCGCGAAGCGGACGCCGTGCTCTTCGTGGACGGCTTGCACGACGCGACCCACCTGCTCGCCGAACGCGGCAGCGAAGGGCACCGCGTCGGGCGCGGTCACGGCGACGTCGAGCCCCCTGGCCCGCAGGCTTGCCGCCACCTCCATGCCGATGAACCCGGCGCCGGCGATCACGACCCGTGACGCCGCGTCCGCGAGCTCAATGAGCCGCTCGGCGTCGTCCCGGGAGCGGAGTGTGACCACCCCCGGCAGATCGGCGCCGGGCACGTCCAGCCGTCGCGGAGCGCCGCCCGTGGCGACGAGCGCGGCGTCAAACGCCAGGGACGTCCCGTCCCTGAGCACCGCGGTGCGGCCGGCCACGTCCAGCTTCGTCACGGAGCCGGCCAGGCGTTCGATCCCAAGCTCCTCGTAGAACCCCGGGGGGCGCAACGGCAGCATGTCCTCGCCCAGCTCGCCGGCAAGGTAGTCCTTGCTCAGGTTGGGGCGGTCGTAGGGCCACCTGTCCTCGGGGGTGACCATCAGGAGGCGGCCGGCGTAGCCGCGCCGCCGCAGCTCCTCCGCAGCCGCCTGGGCCGCGGCTCCGCCGCCGACGATGACGTACATCCTGTCGTCAGACAGATCGCGTCCGGTCCGCTCGCCGCCGGCGGCCGGGCGCCGCTGGTCGTCCACGTAGACGTCCTCGCCGTCCACTCGGACCTCGTAGGTCGCGATTCCGTCCAGCGCCGGCGGCTCGAGCAGCTCGCCGCTCCGGACGTCGTACGTGGCCTTGTGCCAGGGACAGAGCAGCCGTGGCCCCGAGAGGGTCCCCTCGGGCAGCGGCCCGCCCCAGTGCGGGCAGCGGGCCGCCGTCGCGTAGAACCGTCCATCGACCTTCGCCAGCAGCACCTTGCGGTCGCCCACCTTGACGGTGGTCATCTGACCGTCGGCCAGATCTCCCGTTCCCGCGACGCGGACTTCCACGGCTCCCTCCTCCTCTCAAGCGACCGTGACCACGGAGGCCCCGGGCGGCTCTGTCTCGCCCCCTATCCTTCCCCGGCGTCGCCCCCTCGTGAGACGGGTGGACGTTGGCGCGCTGGACAAGGCGCGCCGAAAGAGGAGGCCGGCTCAGTCGAGGCCCGAGCCGACCGGAGCGCCTAGAGCAGAGCGAGCAGGTCGAGCGGACACCGTGCGACCCACTCCGGCTTCGAGCGCAAGAGACGCTCTTCGCCGTGCCATCCCCAGGCCGTCCCCACGACGGCGGCGCCGGCCTCCCTGGCTTCGAGGACATCCCCGACGGTGTCGCAGACGTACCAGGACTCCAGCGACTCGCCGTAGTGCGCGCGGACCGTTCTGATCTTGAGCGTCTTGCTCGGCTCGATGTCGCCGCCGAGGACGTCCGCCACGCCCCTCACTCCATGCGCCTCGAGAACGCGTCGCACGTCGGCCGTGGCGCTGGACGTGATCACGAGCACCACGTGAGCCTGGGCAAGCCGCTCGATGACCTCCGGCATGCCGGGGAAGAGCTCGGGCGTCAGGGCGGCCCACGCCTCGTCCATCTCGGAGATGACATCACCGGGCAGTCCTGCGTCTGCGAGCCCGTCGAACCAGTTCGAGTCCATGAGATCACGGAAGACGGCCGATGTGGCACGGTCGTGCAAGCCGTGGGCCTGCAGCGTCTCGACGAAGACGGGTATCTGTCCGCACCACGAGTCGGCGATCACGCCGTCGAAATCGAACATGACGAGCTTCTTCGCGGTCACGCGGACTCGACCGCTCCCTGCGCAGCGAGATGCAGCAACGCCTCGCGGGCATTCGCCAGGGCAGCCTCGAGGTCGAACCCGGGAGCCGCCACGACCATCTGGATGTAGAGGCCGTCGAGCAGGACCGAGGCGAACTCACCGAGGCGGGCGGCGCCCGAGCTCGGCTTCGCGGCCACCGGGGAGAGGACTTCCGCGGCCCAGTCGTACCAGGCCTGATAGATGGTCGTGAGGTGCTCGTGGAGGTCGGCATCCCGGGAGGCCTCCGGCAGCAGCGCGTAGAAGGCCGAGAACTGTTTCGCCCGTTCCTCGACCTGTCTGGCGCTCCCGACGAACAGGTCGATGCGCTCCTCGAGCGTCGCGTGCTCGGGCGGGACGCGGCCGAAGACGCCCGACTGGCTGATGACGAGCTCCTCGAGCAGCGCCGTCACCAGTTGCTGCTTGCCGCCGAAGTAGTACCACACGCCGGCCTTGTTGACCTTGGCCTCCGCCGAGATGGCCTGGAGGGTCATGCGCTGGTAGCCGTGCTCGGTGAGGATCTTGAGCGCCGCGGCGAGGATCTTCTGCGCCGTCGGGTGGAGCTTGTGCGGCACGGGGCTGTGCACGCCGAGAGCCGGGTCGTCGGCCCGCTCGTGCTCTTCGGGTTGCGTCGCTGCTGTCATGTCAGTCAAGTGGTGCTTCCCAACGTCGCCGAGGATGCGCCTGGTGCGCCGGCGGCTACCAGCTTACCCAGCTGTCAAGGACGTGTTGCGTGAGCTGAGCATACTCACCCGACCGGGTGAGTCAATCCGGGGTGCTCGACACATTCGTCCGGGCCGCCGCGGGCGCGCGCTTCACGACGTCGCGCTTCGCGGCCTCGCGCTGCGGCCGCGCGCCCCGCGGCAACGTTGACACGCAGTGGGCGGCGAGTATCATGAGGGCAACTCACCCGACCGGGTGAGTTGGGAGTGGATACCGTGGCGGGCAGTTCCGCCAGTCCAGGATCGAGGAGGGGCCGGGATGGCGACCAAGGTCGAGGAGATCCAGGGAGGCAAGGTCGTTTCCCTGCCTGTGAGCGCGGAGTGGGAGGCTGACCTCATGCCGCGCATCGCGCGCCTGCGCAAGCAGTACTTCACGCACAAGCCGTCGGTGTGCCTCGAGCGCGCCCTTGCGTACACCGAGGTCTTCAAGGAGACCGAGGGCGAGCCCATGGTCATCCGCAGGGCCAAAGGCCTCAAGCGCACCTGCGAGACCAAGACCATCCTCATCCAGGACGACGAGCTGATCATCGGTAACGCCGGCCGCAAGCCGCGCACCGGCATCCTCGGGCCCGAGATGTCGAACTACTGGTTCGACAAGGAGCTCGACACGCTGAGCACGCGTCCGCAGGACCCCTACATCGTGGACGAGGAGCAGAAGGCGCTCTTCCGCGAGAAGATCCACCCGTACTGGCAGGGCAAGACGGTCATCGAGCACTGGCTGAAGCGCGTGCCGGCCGACACGCGTGCGTTCGGCTACGAGACCGGCGTGATCGATGTCGAGATCAAGACCGAGTCGGGACCGGGCGAGATCGCCCCCGGCTACGGGGAGATCCTGCTTCCCAAGGGCTGGGGCGGCATCCGCCGCTGGGCGGAGGAGCGCCTCGCGGCGCTCGACCCGGCCGATCCGGCGAACGAGGAGAAGGTCTACTTCCTCCAGGCCGTCATCATAAGCACGGAGGCGATGGGCATCCTCGCGCGCCGCCACGCCGACGCGGCGCGCGAGCTGGCGACGAGCTCGACCCCGGAGCGAGCCGCCGAGCTCCAGAAGATCGCGGAGGTGTGCGACTGGATCGCCACCGAGCCGCCACGCACCTTCCACGAGGCACTGCAGCTCGTGTGGTTCGCGCAGTTCAGCCTGATGATGGAGCTGAACGCCCCCTCGTACTCGCCCAACCGCATGGACCAGTACCTGTTCCCCTACTACGAGGCGGCGCTGCAGAGCGGCGAGCTGACACACGAAGGCGCGCAGGAACTGCTCGAGTGCCTGTGGATCAAGTTCGCCGAGCAGTGCTGGATCCTCAACTTCAACTGCTGCCAGTACTTCGCCGGCTACCAGGGCTTCTTCAACGTCACCGCGGGCGGTGTCAAGGCCGACGGCGAGGACGCGACCAACGCGGTCAGCACCATGATGCTGCAGGCCACCATGGACTGCCGCCTCAACTCCCCCTCGCTCGCCGTGCGCCTGCACCGCAACTGCCCCGAGGAGTTCCTGCTCAAGGTCGTCGAGCTCGCCCGCCTGGGCACGGGGTTCCCGGCGGTCCACAACGACGAGGTCGGGATCAAGGCCCTGTTGCGCAAGGGCGTCACGACCGAGGACGCGCGCGACTGGTGCCTCGTCGGCTGCGTCGAGCCCAACCTGCCGGGCAAGCTCCATCAGTGGAGCGACTACGGTCACTACAACTTCGGCTCGGCCGTCGAGTTCGCGCTGTTCAACGGCGAGCACCTGCTGAGCGGCCGCAAGCTCGGGCTCGAGACCGGCGACCCCAACGACTTCGAGACCTTCGAGGAGTTCGAGGCGGCCGTCATGGCGCAGCTCGCCAACGAGCTGCGCCACATCGCCATCCAGGGGCACGTCACAGAGGCGCTGCACCGTGACCTGCTCCCGTGCGCGCTGGCGTCGTCCCTGATCCTCGACTGCATCGACAACGGCGCCGATCTGCTGCGCGGCGGCGCCCGCTACAAGC
>DAIQNY010000014.1:0-24656 GCA_036788155.1 Actinomycetota bacterium
CGGGCTCGCCCGAGCAATATGGCGCCTTTGCCCCCGATCCCGACATCTTCGCGGTCGGAGACTGCGCGGAGTCGGTGAACATCGTCACCGGTCGACCCGCGTACGTCCCTCTCGGCTCGACCGCGAACAAGCAGGGTCGGGTGGCCGCGGTGAACGCCGTCGGAGGAGACGAGACCTTCCCCGGGATCCTAGGCACGAGCATCTGCAAGGTCTTCGACTTCACTGTGGGCGTCACCGGCCTCACCCAGAGGGACGCGGAAGACATCGGCTACGATGTCGAGATCGCGCTGAGCCCGGCGCCCGACAAGCCCCACTTCATGCCCGACGCGCGGATGCTCATGCTGAAGGCGGTATCGGACCGCTCGACTCGCCGCCTGCTCGGCCTCCAGGCCGTGGGGCCGGGGGACGCCGCAAAGGCGCTCGACGTCGCCGCCATGGCCCTGCACGCGGGCATGACGATGGATCAGCTCTCCAAAGTCGACCTGGCCTATGCGCCTCCCTACTCCCCGGCCATGGACAACGTCATCACCGCCTCCGACGTGGTGCGCAACAAGCTCGACGCTGTTGTCTCCGCACTGCCGGCAGCCGAGGTGAAGCGCCGGCTCGACGCCGGAGAGCCGCTCTTCCTGCTCGACGTGCGTAGCCCGGCAGAAGTGGCCCAGGTGGGCATACCCGGAGCGGTCAACATCCCTCTCGCGCAACTGCGTGACAGGGTCGACGAGCTTCCCGTCGATCGCCCGGTCGTCACGTTCTGCAAGATCTCACTGCGGGGGTACGAGGCTGCACTGATTGCCGCCGCCGCCGGACGTGACGCCCGCTACATGGACGGCGGCCTCGTCATGTGGCCCTACGAGAAGACCAGCTGAGCAGCTCTGCTCTCCGCCTCGGATCGGTCAGACCAACGTAGCTGGTTCCCCGGCCCATCGGCCTCGGGGACCTCAGTGAGACCATGTGAGCGGGGCCGGCGGCGATGGTTCAGTCGTCCCGGCGCCGCGGCTCGACATGCATCAGGCGTCGGACGTGCCGATCTCGAACTCCGGCGGCTGGGCCAGATGCTTCTTGACCGCGCACAGGTTCATCGCGTTGACGATTGCCGACTTGTACTTCTCGGGGAAGCCCTCCGGCAGCCTGAGGTCGATGTCGATCTTGGAGATGAGACCCACGGTGGGGTCGAAGTGCGAGGACATGACGATGCCCGAACCGGCAGGGTCGATACCGCGCTGCTGCATGAACCCGAGCGCGTAGATGCCGGCACACGTGCCGATCGAAGCGAGGAACAGATCGAACGGCGCCGGTGCCGACCCGTCGCCGCCGCCGCGTGCCGGCTGGTCCGTCTCGACCGTGTACTCACCATAGTCCGCGTACACCCTCTTGCCGCCTGGGAAGTAGACCTTCATCTCCATGCTTCGTTCCTTTCGCGCGCCCTCTGCCGGGCCGACTCTTTCCTCTCGGTCACGATTGCCATGTTGCGCAATTTCGAAACTCGGCAATACTTGGATCATGACCGAGGAGAGACAACGCTACGCCATCCACGCCGCCGTGTTCGCGGCGCTCGCCAACCCGACTCGTCACGAGCTCATGCACCACTTGTGCGACGCACCGAAGACGCCCAGCGAGCTGGCGGGCCTGCTCGACGTGAGCCGTCCCAACGTATCCCAGCACCTCGCGGTACTCCAGCGAGACGGCCTCGTCCATCGAACCCGACGTGGCGGGCGCGTGTTGTGGGAGACCGTCAATCCACGACTGAGAGAGGTGTGCGAGCTCATCGACGAGATCCTCGGTCCGGAGCTCGCGCTCCGTGCGCACGCGCTCTCGCATGAGAAACGGCGGCACTGATGGCTCACTTCGATTTGATCTGCCGCGACTGCGGGCACCGCTTCCAGCTCGTCACGGGCGGCGCCATCCGCACCAAGCAGCGACGCTGTCGGGCCTGCGGCTCGCGGAACATCCGTCAGACGTTCTCCAGCTACCTCCAGAACGGCTCTCTCTCGAGTCCCACATGTGGCGAGGCGCGACCCACCCGGGGCTACGGCTGAGGGTGCTGAGACCGCGGCGCGGTCGCGCCGCAGACGCTGTCAGGGGCAACGGAGTGGTCCCCTCCGACTCTCGCCCGCGGTAAGCTTGCCGCACTCATGGACCCGCCGCACTCAGACCTGACACTTGAGGACTTCATCCTCGAGCTCAGCCGCGACCCTGCGGACCGACTCGTCCACTCGCGGCTCATGGACCTTGCCGCGAGACTCAGGCTGTCGAGCGACCTCGTCCAGAGCAGCATGCTGTTCTCCGCAGAGGCGTATGCGCGCAACCTGGTCTGCCGAACGCCGTACTTCGAGCTGCTCGTCCTCTGTTGGCGCCCTGGGCAGGAGACCACGATCCACGACCACGCCGGAGCGCTCAACGCCATCCGGGTCCACAGCGGCGAGCTCACATCACGCGTCTTCACCTTCGCTCCCGGAGCCGGTCCGGGGACCGGCCCCGTCGAGCAGGTGGCGGAGGAGCGGGTCAAGCCGGGTGGCAGCCTCGTGGGGGTCGACAGGAACGGCATCCACCAGCTCGCCAACACGTCGGGAGAGGACCTCGTCACCGTGCACGTGTACGCCCCAGCGCTGACGGAGCTCACCGTGTACTCAACGGACTCCTCGGCCGTGGAGCGGAGGCCGCTGCGGTACACCCTGGCCGAGGACCTCGAGTGAGGGCCCGGCGGAAGTAGGGCGGACCGTACGAAGCGGGGGCCGCGGCGGGCTGCGCCCGCCGCGGCCCCCGCCGCGACTCAGGGTCTGCCATCCGTCACTACTTGACGGTGATCTTGGCTGAGCCGACCTTCGACTGCGGGTTGCCCGCCGCGTCGATCGCGTACACGTAGTACTTGTACACGCCCTTGGGGAGCGTGCAGAGACACCTCATGGTGAGCGCCGTGTTGACGCTCTTCGAGCCGGCCTTGATCGTCTTGACCGTCTTGCCCTTCTTGTTCTTGACCTTGATGACCACGGTCGCCGTACCCTTGGTGGGCTCAGTATCGTCGATCCTGTACTTCAGCGTTCCCTTGCGGCCCTTGCGCACGGAGAACGCCTTCGCGGACGTGACCGGTCCGACCGTGTCGGCGACGATCTCGAACTCGATGGTCTTCTGAGCCTCGACGTTGCCGTTGACGTCCTGCGCCCAGTACTTGAGCTGGTGGGTGCCTACGCCGGGGTTCACGTGCGTGCCGCCGGCGTTGAGCGGCGTCTCGAGCGTCGCGCTGAGCGGCGATCCCTCGACCTTGTGCAGGCGAACCACGCCGTTGTCGAGTTCGTGGTAGATGTAGGCGACACCCTCGTCGTCCGCCGCGCTGAGCGTGATCACCGCGTCGTCCCAGTAGGCCGCCACGGCGTCGGTGGTCGTCGACGGCGCGTTCGTGTCGCTGGCCAGGTTGCCGTAGGCTCCCACGGCGCCGATCGCGAACACGACCGCGACGGCGACGACGGTGAGCACCGCCATGTGTGTCTTCCTCACTGTGCCTTCCTCCAGGTACGTCCCGGGATCGCGATCCCGGTCCGGGTTGATGCTTCCGTCGGTTCTCTCTTAGCGCTCGTGACCGTAGACCGGATCTGCCACGGAAGAGTTGTCGTGACACGACGAGCAGGACATCTTGGCAGGCGTGTACGTGACATGGCACGCGCCACAGGCAGCGACCGACGGGTCGAGCGGAGCGGCGTCGGGCGAAGGCGTGGCGGCCGCCCAGTAGGCGTTCAGAAGCTCGGCCAGCTTGAGCGTCACGTCGAAGCAGGCCTTGGCGCAGCGGTCCTTCTGCAGCGGCCCGCCGTTGGGAGCATCCGTCACCATCGTCCACTGGACCAGTGAGGAGTGACACAGCGGGGAGTCTGCGATGGACGTCGGAGCATTCGCGATCGGCCGGTTGTCCTCCACCGGGATCGTCCAGTCCGTGCTCAGCCCGAGGACCTTGTTGTACGACTTCCAGGCGTCGTTGGTCGGCAGGGCGGTCTTGGAGTAGTACATGAGCACGGCGTCAGTCAGCGTGCTCTGATGAGCTCCGTTGCCGACGGTCATGCCGATGATGGCGGCGGCGGCGTTGAGGGTGCCGCAGATGGTGCCCCATCCCTTGATGCCCTGTCCGCCGAACTGGAACATCTTCTGCGGCAGCGTTCCCCAGGTGCTCGGATTGGCCGGCGTCAGGGCCTCCACGAAGGGCCACCACACGGCCTCCGCACACGCGAACCCTTGATAGCGGTGCATCTCGTACGAACGTCGCGCCAGAGCCTCGGGCACCGGCTGCTCGGGGCCGGTCTTGGGATACGGCCACGGAAGAGGGACTTCGTTGACCGCGGCGGCTGGATCGGCGTCCTTGAGCAGAGCCACGCCCGAGACGGAAGCGGCTCCGAGCACGAGGCCCGCCCCGGCGAGGAACTTGCGCCGAGACATCAGGTTGTCGGACATACGGCTCGACTCCTTTCACTGCTTGACTCCGCACCCCGCGGAGCACCCTTCATCGCGCCGGAAAGGAGCGTCGGGCTCAAGATCGGCCGGGTGCACAACGTTGCACATGCTCCTCCGCATATACGCGAAAGCGCATGCACAGTACCACATTCCCCCTAGGCTTGTGAACCCATGCACAAAGTCGATGTTGTTGGTCGACGACCTAGGATTTGGATCGGACTGAGGCTGAGCGGCGGCGAGCCGAGGGGACGCCCGCCAGGCGCCGCCCGGAGACGGCGCTGCCGAAGCTCAGAGTTCGAAGGTGACGTACCCGGACGTGCAGGGCTGGCCGCTGGCGATGTGTGCCCGGCCTTCCGCGGGCTCCCACACCATACTGGCGGTGGTGACGCTCTGGTCCGGGTCCGGGTCGTCGTCCTCCCAGTGGTCGCAGATGCTGAGGGGCGCGTTCTCGTGATCGCCGAGGACGCGCTTCCCCAGGTCCACCAGGTCGGCGCCGACCTCGACGCCGTCGCGGAGGAGGCGCTCGGCCCGCTCGCGCCGCAGGCGCGAGCCCTCCGAGCGCGACGCGTCGCCCGGCACGAGCTCAGGCGACACGTAGTGGTTGGTGTGCACGAAGAGGGCGGTCGCGCCGTGAGCGGCCGCCTCCGCCGCCGAAATCGCGCCGTCCAGGAAGGCCCACCGCTCGCCACTCGTCTCGATGTCCCAGATGCGGCCGTCCCGGCCGCAGAGCAGGTGGTTGGAGCCGCGTGCCCTGGGCGCTCCGGAGATGAACTCGCGGGCACGCTCCAGGTCCGGCTGGCAGAGGACGGTCGCCAGCACGAAGTTGTTGGGCACGCCGATCCGCTCATCGCGGTAATACACGGTGTTGGCGGCGGAGCTGAAGCCGGCGGCGGTGACGCCCGTGATCGGCAGACTGTAGGCCGGGCCGGCGCTGATGTAGGCGGCGGACGACCAGCGGCCCGTGACGCGCACGACGCGGATCGTCTGCGCCTCGATCTCCTCCGGATACCAGTCCTCGTTGTGGCCGGCCACGGCCATGCCCTCAGCGGCGACTGCGAAGGAGGTGCAGTGCTCAGGCGGCCAGTTGCGGTCCGCCGTGCAGGTGAACTCTTCGCTGCAGTTGAGCGTGAAGAGGTGGTCGAACGGTACGTTGGCGGCCTCAGCGATACCGCGAAGCTGGTCCACCGCCTGCGGAGCGTACTCCTCGGCGGGGCGCAAGAACGCGCGGGCGCGCTCGACCGCCTCTGAGAAGCTGAGGCCGGAAAGACTCTGGAATCGCGAGGCGTAGGCGTCGAGGCCCCACGCGACGATGTCACGCCCCGCCTCGCCGACCTGTCGTCCCACCTCCCGGTGAGAGCCCGCCGCCTCGATGACGAGAGGCTCGTCCATGGCTCTCATCTTACGTCGTCGTACTGATTCGGACCAAGGCTCTGCGGGAATGCCGTGGCCATGGATGCCGATCGCGACTTCCGGTTCTCCCCGCGCCCGAATCGAGCCGGGAAGATCAGGTGGCGCCCGTGGGGCGAGCCGGCCTTTGAGGAGGCTCGCCGGCTCGGGCGCCCGGTTCTTCTCTCCCTCTCGGCCGTGTGGTGCCACTGGTGTCATGTGATGGACGAGACGAGCTACTCCGACCCTCGCGTGATCGCCGCCATCAACGAGCACTTCGTGCCCGTGCGTGTGGACAACGACCGGCACCCCGACATCAATCGGCGGTACAACATGGGTGGCTGGCCGACGACGGCGTTCCTCGCCGCGAGTGGCGACGTCCTCACCGGAGCCACCTATCTGCCGCCGGACCAACTGCTGGAGAGCCTGGCGCGCGTCAAGGCCTTCTTCGACGGAAACCGCGCCAAGATCGTCGCCCTGGAGAGCGAGCGGGCGGCCGACGGTGACGGGGCGGCCCTGGCCCGCTTCACGGGGAGGCCTCTGGACCGCGATCGGGCGCTCCTCGCGCTCGAAGGCGACCCGGAGGTACCCGGGGATGTCCCGGCAGAAGTCGCGCTCCAGGTGCTGAACTCGTACGATCCCCTGCACGGCGGGCTCGGCACAGAGCCCAAGTTCCCGCAGGCGGATGCCTTCGGTCTTCTCCTCGCCTACGGATCGCTGCGTGACAGCGCGGCAGGAGGGATGGATGCCGTAGGGGAATCGCCGCTCGCCCCTCAAGGTCGCGTTTGGGAGGCGGTCCGGACGACGCTCACCGCCATGGCGAGCGGCGGGCTCTACGACGACGTGGAGGGCGGCTTCTTCCGCTACGCCACGCGCCGCGACTGGACCGTGCCGCACTACGAAAAGATGCTGGAGGACAACGCGCGCCTCGTCCTGCTCTATCTGGAGGCGGCACTGATCGCGACCGAGCACGATCTGGGCGACCAGGAATTGTACCGGCGTGTCGCGGCCGGGAGCGTCGACTACCTCGTCGCCGGGCTCTGGCGCGAGGACCTGCCGGCGCTCGGCGGCAGTCAGGACGCCGACGAGGAGTACTATCGGCTGGACGCCGCCGGCCGCTCCGGCCGGCCGTCGCCGTTTGTCGATCGCACCGTGTACGTGGACTGGAACGCGCTGGGCGCGCGGGCGCTGCTGCGGGCAGCGGCCGTCCTCGAGCAACCCGAGCTCGCCGACCGTGCGCTGCGACTGCTGGACCACCTTCACGCCTCGGCACGTCACGGCGACGCCATGGCGCACTATCTGCTGCCAGGCGCCGCCGCCGGGCAGGGCGCCCCCCTCCTGACAGACCAGGTCGCCGCCGCCACCGCGTTCCTCGACGCGTACGAGCACACGAGCGAGCGCCGGTGGCTGCGACGGGCGCACCGTCTCATGGAGTGGACGTGCGAGCATCTCGGCGCCCCGGACGGGCGGCTGGTCGACCGGTTGGCGCTGCCCGGCGCCAGCGCCGGCCTGCTGGCGCAGCCCGTGCCGGCGCTCGACGAGAACGCCGCCGCCGCCGAGGCACTGCTGCGCCTCGAGGCGTACACGGGAGAGACACGCCCACGCGAACGGGCGCTCGAGATCCTCGCGGCGTGGACCACACAGTACCGCCAGTACGGCGTGGCCGCTTCAGCGTACGCCCAGGCGCTGCTCCGCTACCTCGACAGACCGGACCAGATAGTGATCGTCGGTGGTCACGCCGACCCGGCAGCCGCTCGGTTGCACGCGGCCGCACTCGTCGCGCCACGTCCTCTCAGGACGGTCCAGTGGCTCGACCCCGCGAACCCGGACGACATCCTGAGGATGACTGAGGCCGGACTCCCCAAGGACCTGGATGCGGCCGCGCTCGCCTACGTCTGCCGCAACCGAGCCTGCACGCCGTTCCGCCCCTGAGGGGGAAACGGACGCTCTGGTGGAGTAAGCTCGTGACCCCGCCGGCGCGGCCGGCCGTCCAGAACCACGCGCATCAGTGCACGGAGGCACGATGATCACGCTGTACCAGACGGAGTGGTGCCCGTACTGCCACCGTGTTCGCCAGGTCCTCACAGAGCTCGGCCTCACCTACACAGCGGTCAGCGTCCCCTATCTGAGCGAGGACCGCGTCGAGCTCATGGCCCTCACGGGCCAGTCCGGCGTCCCCGTGCTCACCGACGGCGACAGGGTCTACGCCGACTCGGACGAGATCATCGACTACCTGCGCGCCACCTACCCGGAGCCGGAGGACGCGGCGGAGCACGCGGCGCACGGAGCCTGGCGCGCCGCGGCCGCGGTCTCACTCCCCCCTCGTGCCGCACTCGCACGCTTGCGGGAGCTTCTCGAGAGCAAGGGGTTCCTCACCGTGGCCGAGATCCGCGGCTGCGAGATCGACGATCGTCTTCCCGAGGACTACGTGATCCTGCAGGTCACAGTCCCGGTGGCCGCGGTCAAGGCCCTGGACATCGACGCGCTGGCGCCGGTCGCGATGATGCTCCCCATCGCCGTCGTGCAGTCGGAGGACGGCAAGAGTGTTGTGGCTGCCGCCGACCCGGTGGGATCGGTGTGGTTGTACGGCGAGCCTGCCTTGACCCGAGTGCAGAGCCTGGTGAAGAAGCGCCTCAAGGAGCTGTTCGCCGAGCTCTGAGCGCCGACCTGTGGCGGCCCCGTCGCGGGCAGCCGTATGCGACGGTGGTGGTCGGCCGTCAACCCCAGCGGTAGACGCGCAAGCTCAGAAAGCCGGCGGCGACGGCGATCGTCAGGAGCACGAGCGCAGCCGTCCAGTCCCACGTGCCGCCGATCCACGCGCCCTGTAGCAGGTCCACTCCGTAGGTGAGCGGCAGGAAGTCTCCGATCCTCTTCATCGTCGTGCTCATGACTTCGGTCGGTACCGACGCTCCGCTGAGGAACAGCATGACGAAGAAGAGCATGAGACCCGCACCCTGCGCGGCGCGCGGACTTGGCATGACCGCGCCGAGCAGCGTTCCGATGGCGGCGAAGGCGGCGGAGCACAGCACGAAGCCTGCCGCCAGCAGCCCGAGCGATTCCGGGAAGTGCACCGGGTAGAAGGCCGCGGCGAAGCCGGCGACGAGCACGGAGCCGATCACGCCGAGCACGAGCGCGGCAAGGATCTGCGAACCGAGCACGGACCAGATGGGCACGAGCGACGCCCGAAAGCGGCGGAGCACTCCGCCGCTCCGGTAGTCGGTGAGCCGCGCCGGCAGCATGATGACGCCGACTGACATCGTCACCACGGCTATGTAGGCCGGCGCGTAGTAGTTCATCGCGCCCAGGTCGCCGAAGATCTGCTCGTCCGTGCCGCCGCTCTGGTTCCCGAACACCTCTCCCAGCACGAACATCAGGACCACCGGGAACGCGAACGTGAAGACGATCGTCATGGGCTCGCGCAAGAAGAGCTTGAGTTCGATCCAGGTGAGCTTGAAGAGCACGCTGAGGCCGCCGGGGTGAGCGGAGCGCCGCCCGGCGGCCTTCTTCGCCTGGACACCGTCCCGGACCATCAATCCTCCACCAGGTGCCCGGTGAGCTTGAGGAACACGTCCTCCAAACTCGGCTCGATCACGCGCAGATCCTCCGGCGTCACGCCGCGCTCCACGAGGGCCGCCGCCACGTGCGCGAGGAGCGGCCCCGTACCCTCGACGACCACGCGAGGACCGCGCCGAGAGACACTGCGCGCGCCCGGCACCCTGCCCAGCCACTCCACATCATCCAATCCGCAGCTGAACACCACCTGCTCCAAGGGGTCGTAGCGCACGACCAGGCCGCGGGGCGTGTCCTGAGCTATGATCTCGCCCTTGTCGACGACAGCGACCCGATCGCAGAGCCGTTCGGCCTCGTCCATGAAGTGGGTGACGAGCACGACGGTGGTGCCGCGGTCGCGGATCTGCTCGATGAGGTCCCAGGCCACCCGCCGCGCGGCGGGGTCGAGTCCGGTCGTCATCTCGTCGAGAAAGACGACCTCGGGAGAGCTGACGAGTGCCAGCGCGATGAACAGGCGCTGGCGCTGTCCGCCGCTGAGGCTCGCGAACGACGCGTTGGGCTTCTCCGCGAGCCCCCACTGCCCGAGCAGCGTCTGCCTGTCCACCGTGCCGGGCGCGAGGCTGGCGAAGAGGTCGAGCGCCTCCCACACCTTCAGATGGTCGGGGAGGCGCGATTCCTGCAGCTGACAGCCCATCCGCCCTCTCAGGTCGCCGGCGTGGTGCACCGGGTCCTTGCCGAGCACGCGCACCGCACCTGACGTGGGTGTGCGCAGGCCCTGCACGCACTCGACCGTCGTCGTCTTGCCGGCGCCGTTGGAGCCGAGCAGGCCGAAGATCTCGCCCTGCTCGACCTCGAAGGAGATGTCGTCGACGGCCACGACGTGATGGCCGTAGACCTTGCGCAGGTGTTCCACAGTGATGACCGGCGGCATGACGTTGACCCTACCCGCTCGTTGACCGTCAGGGCTCGCCCGCGTCGGACCCTGGAGCGCGCTCATAGAGCGAGATCGGCTCCAGGGTGCCGTCCGAGAGCACGACATCCACGACGAGCTGACCGTGCTCGTCGAGGCTGAGCCGAAGGTCTGCTGCGGCGGCTGTCGCCGACGGCGTGGGCGCCACGTCAAGCGAGAGGCCGCCGGCAGTCGTCACCAGGCAGGCCAGCACGCCATCTTCCACAGTGGCTGCGCTGGTCTCGCTCATGCCGTTGACGTGGTTCGCAAACGTGACCTCGGCTTCTCCGTCGACCTGTGAGATTGTGAGCGTGAGGTCCGGATTCGGCTCCCCCGCGTCGACGCGGAGCCATGCGCCCGTGAAAGGGGCGATCTCCGCTGCGGATGAACCGCCACAGCCTGTCACGATGACCATGAGCACGAGAATGACGGGAATCGCAGTCGCGACCCGGACTGTGCGGCGCGCGCCCATGGACGGCCTGCCGTGGCGGGAGCGCTTGCTATCGGCGCGGTGCGGCGCGTGACTGTCGCCGCGCCGGCTCACTCCGCCGGCGGCGCGTAGCCGCCGAAGAGAGAGTAGCTGCCCGGCGGCTGCTCGGGGTCGCTCCAGCGGCCGAGGCGGCGGAACCGCTCGCGGCGCTGCATGCGGCGCTCCTGGGGCGGGATCTGGTCCAGCTCTGCCAGGGCGTCGCCGATCACGTCGCCGAGCCGCTGCGCCGCCAGCTCCGGGTTGTGGTGGGCGCCGCCTCGCGGCTCCTCGACCACGGCCTCGACGGCCAGGAGCTCGAGGAGCTGTGATGCCGTCGGCTTGAGCGCCTCCGCGGCTTGCGGGGCGAAGTCGGCGTCACGCCAGAGTATGGCCGCACAGCCCTCGGGCGTGATGACCGAGTAGGTGGCGTTCTCGAGCATGAGCACCCGGTCGGCTACGGCGAGAGCGAGGGCGCCGCCGGACCCGCCCTCACCGATGATCGAGGCGACCACGGGGACGCTGAGGCGCGCCATCCTGAGCATGCTCTCCGCGATGGCGCGCGCCTGCCCGCCCTCCTCCGCCGCGACACCCGGATAGGCGCCCGGCGTGTCGACGAAGGTGAGCACAGGCAGTCCGTGCCGCTCCGCGAGCGTGAAGAGTCGCTGGGCCTTGCGGTAGCCCTCGGGCTTGGCCATGCCGAAGTTGTGCACCGTCTGCTCGTCGAGAGTGCGGCCCTTCTGGTGGCCGATGACGAGCACGGCCCGACCGCGGAACCAACCGAGCCCACCGACAATGGCGGGGTCATCGGCCCGCAGGCGGTCGCCCTTGAGCTCCTCGAAGCCGTCGATCAGATGACGGATGTAGTCACGCGTCCGCGGGCGCTCCTTGTGCCGCGCGATCTCGACCGTAACCCAGGTGTCATGCCTCCGGCTCTCGTGCTGGAGCTTCTTCAGACGGCCCTGGAGCTTCTCGATCTCCTCGGACAAGTGAACGCCGGGCATAAGTGGCAAGCGTCCGAGCTCGCTCAGCCGCTGCTTGAGCCAGCCTGCCCGTGCGTCCTGCTCCGTCTTCGGCCGTTTCTCCTCGGTCAGGTTCCTCACCCCCTCCCAGAAGTCGCAGATAGTTGCCGACCCTGACGCGGAGGTCCTTGCGCGGGACGACAGCGTCGAGGTGGCCGAGCTCGAGGTTCCGCTCCGCTGTGCTGAAGCCCGGGGGCAGTTCCTCGTGGGTGGTCTGCTGGATCACGCGCGGCCCTGTGAAGTACAGCCGCGCGCCCGGCTCGGCGATGCAGATGTCGGCGAGCGTCGCGAAGCTGGCCACCACGCCGCCGGTACACGGGTCGGCCAGGACGGTCACGAAGGGTGAGGTCGCCTCGTTGATGAGGTCGACGGCGCAGCTGGTCTTGGCCATCTGCATGAGGCTCATGATGCCTTCCTGCATGCGCGCGCCTCCCGAGGTGCACACGGCGACCAGCGGCAGGTTCTCCCCGCTCGCCAGCTCGGCGCTCCTCCAGAGCTTCTCGCCGACCACGCTCCCCATGCTGCCGCCCATGAACCCGAAGTCCATGACGGCGAGCACGCAGGGAGTCGTATCGATGCTCGCAGTCCCCGTCACGATGGCCTCTTGCAGGCCGGTCTTGGCTTGCGCCTCACGCACGCGCTCGGGGTAGGTCTCCAGGTCGACGAACCCGAGGGGATCGAGGGTGGTGACCATGCTCCAGAGCTCGCGGAACGTGCCGTCGTCCGCGAGCTGGCTGATCCGCTCGCGAGCACCGATGCGCAGGTGGTGACCGCAGTGAGGACACACCATGAGATTGGCGCGCACCTCGCTGTGCCGCGCACCCTGGTGGCACGACGGGCAGAGCCACTCGGGACGCGCCGGCTCGTTGTTGCGGCGCTCGATCTGGACCGTAACGTTCATGATGCTGCGCCCTCAGGTGACAGCGGGCGGCGACCCGCTTCAGCCGTCGAAGCGGCTGAAGACCAGGGCCACGTTGTGCCCGCCGAAGCCGAAGCTGTTGCTGGCCGCGACGTCGACCCTGCCGAATCGGGCCTCGAGCGGGACGTAGTCCAGGTCGCACTCGGGATCCGGCTCCGTAAGGTTGATCGTCGGTGGGATGTAGCTGTTGACGATGGTCAGGACGGTCGCGACCGCCTCGATCGCTCCGGCAGCACCGAGGCAGTGACCGATCATCGACTTGTTGGAGGAGACTGCGACCTCATACGCGTGGTCGCCGAGCGCGTACTTGATGGCCCGGGTCTCGGCCACGTCGCCCGGGCCCGTCGACGTGCCGTGCGCGTTGACGTAGTCCACGGTGGACGGATCGAGACCGGCCTCTTGCAGGGCCATGAGCATGGCACGTCCCTGCGATTCGCCGGTCTCGTCCGGCAGCGTCATGTGGAACGCGTCGCTGCTCATTCCGGTGCCGGCAAGCTCGGCGTAGATGCGTACTCCCCGGGCGAGCGCGTGCTCGAGCTCCTCGAGCACCAGCACTCCGGCGCCCTCACCAATGACGAAGCCGTCCCGCCTGACGTCGAAGGGCTTGGAGGCGCCTTTGGGGTCGTCGTTGCAGGTGCTGAGCGCCCGCGCGGCGGCGAACCCGGATACGCCGACCGGGCTGATGGGAGCCTCGCTGCCGCCGGCGAACATGACGTCCGCCGCGCCGTCGCGGATGAGTCGCGCGGCGTAGCCGATGGCGTCCGACGCCGCGGCGCACGCGGTGCACGTAGTGCTCAGCGGCCCCTTGGTCCCCAACTCCAGGGAGACGTGCGCCGCACCCATATTGGGGATCATCATCGGAACCAGCAGCGGGTTCGTGCGGTCCGGTCCCTGGTGAAGCAGCTTGTCGGTCTCCACATGCAGGGTCTGGAGGCCGCCGACGCCGCTCGCCATGACCGCCCCGACGCGCTCCGCCTCGTCGGATGGCGTGAACCGGGCGTCGTCGTTTGCCATGATCGCGGCGGCTACGGCATACCTGCTGAACAGGTCCAGCCGCCGCGCCTTGCGCTTGTCGATGAAGTCCTCCGCCTGGAAGTCCTGGACTTCGGCCGCGATGCGGACCTTGTAGTCGGCAGTGTCGAATCGGGTGATGGGTCCGACGCCCGATTCCCCGGCGATGAGGCGACGCCAGAACGTATCGACGTCGTTGCCGATGGGCGAGATGATACCGAGACCTGTGACGACGACTCTGCGCTGCTGTGACATGGTGAACCTCGCCGGCCTGTCAGATCCCGAGGCCGCCGTCGACCGGCAGCGTGACGCCAGTGACGAACCGCGCCGCCGGTGAGGCCAGGTAGAGCACCGCCATGGCCACGTCGTCGGTGGTGCCGATGCTCTTGAGAGGCGTCGCGTCCACGATCATCTGTCTGGTCTCTTCCGGAAGCGCCTGGGTCATTGGTGTGTCGATGTAGCCCGGAGCGACGGCGTTGACGCGCACCCCACGTGCGCCGAGCTCCTTGGCGAGCGACTTCGTGAGACCGATGATGCCCGCCTTCGCCGCCGCGTAGTTGGCTTGACCGGCGTTGCCGCGCCGGCCGACAACACTGGAGAGATTGATGATACAGCCCGTACGGCGACGGAACATCCGTCGCGCCGCCGCCTTGCTCACGAGGAACGTGCCGCGGAGGTGCGTCGCCACGACCGCGTCGAAGTCCGCCGGATCCATCATCATCGCCACGTTGTCGCGCGTGATGCCCGCGTTGTTGACGACCACGGAGAGCCGGCCCAGGTCGGTCTCGGCCCGCTCCACCATGGTGTTCACCTGAGCCTCGTCGGAGACGTCGCCCATCACGACGAGGCCCTTGCACCCCAGCGCCTCGATCTCGGCGACGACGGCCTTGCAGGCCGCCTCGTCGGCGAAGTCGTTGACGGCCACGTCGGCGCCGGCCGATGCGAGGGCGAGCGCGATGCCGCGACCGATACCGCGGCCCGCACCCGTCACGAGAGCCGTAGCGCCGGTCAGATCAAGGTGGACAGTGCACGGCGCGCCTTCGGCGCGCCCGTCGTTCGCTTGCCTTTGCTGGCTCGTCACGCGTCCTCCAGGTAGCGGCCGTCCACGCGCAGCGCCTGCAGCGTCTCCCTGTCTGAGACGCAGTCCGTCTGCGCGTCCGGCTCGATGCGCTTGACCAGGCCGGTGAGCACCGCACCCGGACCGACCTCCAAGAAAGAATCATAACCCGCTGCATACAGGGTCTTCACCGACTGGCTGAACCGGACCGGCGAGATGAGCTGCACCTGCAAGAGACGATCGAAGTGGTTCGTCTCGTAGCTCACGGTGCAACCGGAGAAGAAGGCGGGGTCCGGGGTACGCCATTCAGTGCGCTCGAACTCCTCTCGCAGAGGTTCGAGCGCAGACTCCACCAGCGGCGAGTGGAAGGCGCCGCTCACAGGGAGCGAGACCACCCGTCGTGCACCTGCCGCGCGGGCCTTCTCGGCCAGGATCTCGATTCCCGCGACGGTGCCGCTCACCACGACCTGGCCGGGGCTGTTGAAGTTGGCCGGCCAGACGCCGTCCACCTCGTCGCAGAGCGACTCGACGACGGCGTCGTCAAGGCCCAGCACCGCGGCCATGCCGCCTGGGTTCGCCACGGCGGCGCGCAGCATCTCCTGGCCGCGCCGCCGCACGATACGCAGGGCGTCCCTGAAGTCCACGGCTCCGGTGGCGACCAGCGCCGAGAATTCGCCCAGGCTGTGGCCGATGGCGACGTCGAACCGGAGACCCTCACGGCGCAGCACGCGGAACATGCCTACGGAGGCCGCGAGCAGCGCCGGCTGCGTGAAGTCCGTGCGGCTCAACCGATCCATGGGGCCCTGTGCGCACAGATCGCGCAGGTCGTAGCCGAGCACCTCGGAGGCCTCCGCGTACGCGTCGTGCATCTCCGGCTCTGCGGCCGCGAGGTCGCAGCCCATACCGACGGCCTGAGACCCCTGGCCGGGGAACATGAGGACGAGGTTCTCCACGAGGCTAGGCTACAGCTCCCACTTCGTGAGGCACGAGCCCCAGGTGAGACCGGCGCCGAAGCCGGCCATGAGCAGCGTGTCGCCCTTCTTGAGGCGGCCACGCTCGCTGGCCTCGTGCAGACAGATCGGGATGGAGGCGCACGAGGTGTTGCCGTAGCGGTCCAGATTGGCGAAGACCTGACCGTCGCTCATCCCCAATCGGCGCGACGCCGACTCGATGATGCGGATATTGGCCTGGTGGGGCACGAACAGGTCGACATCCTCCACACTGATCTCAGCGTCCGACAGCACCTTGTTGCAGGAGTCGACAACAGTGCGCGTGGCGAACTTGAACACCTCACTGCCGGTCATGTGCATGGCGTGCTCGTGATCGCGCACGGTGTCGAAGGTCGCCGGCATGCGGCTGCCGCCGGCCGGCACCAGCAGATTCGGTGCACCGCTGCCGTCGTTGCCCAGGTCGAAGCTGAAGATGCTGCCGTTGTCGGTCGGCTGGACGAGCACGGCGCCGGCGCCGTCGCCGAAGAGCACACAGGTGCTGCGGTCCTCCCAGTCGACCATCTTGCTCAGCACCTCGGCGCCGATGACGAGGACGTTCTGGTAGATGTTGGCCGAGACGAACGCCGTCGCGATGGCCAGTCCGTAGACGAACCCGGTGCAGCCGGCTTGCACATCGAAAGCGCCTGCCTTGGCGGCGCCGATGTTGTCGGCGACGATCGACGCCGTCGCCGGCATGATGTGATCTGGAGAGATCGTGGTGACGACGACGAGGTCGAGCTCGGCGGCGTCCAGGCCGCCGGACTCGAGGCAGCGGCGGGCGGCGATGGTGCCCAGATCGCTCGCCGCCTCGTCCACGCGCGCGATGCGCCGCTCGCGAATGCCCGTGCGCGTGGTGATCCATTCGTCGGACGTGTCGAGGAACTGGCTGATCTCGTCGTTGCCGAGTACGCGCTCCGGAACGTGCACGCCGAGCGCGCTGATGCGCGCCCCACGCACAAGGCCGCGACGGAGTCCGATCACAGTCGAGCCTCTCCGCCGGCGACGGCCGCCGCGTCGACGATGGCGAACATGAGCTCGCCACGGCAGGCGAGCTGGCCGTCCACGGTCGCCTTGACCTTGGCGCGACCCACGGGGCCGTGCACGGCGATGATCTCCGCCTCGAGCTTCAGCGTGTCGCCCGGCTTGCAGACCCGCTTGAAGCGGACCTTGTCGATACCGGCGAACAGACCGACCTTGTCGCCGCCCGGAGCGGCGTCGGCTGAGGGCAGTGCCTCGCCCGCGACCACGGCCTCGGGAGCGGCGCTCGCGGCGGCGATGGTGGCCGTCTGCGCGAGTGCCTCGACGATCAGCACGCCGGGCATGACCGGACTGCCGGGGAAGTGCCCGGCGAACCACCAGTCGTCGTCGCGGAGAGTCCGCAGCGCGGTGCAGCTCACACCCGGCTTGCCGTCGACCACCTCGTCCACGAGGAGAAAAGGTGGGCGGTGCGGCAGCAGCGTCAGGACCTGCTCGTGTGTCAACTTCACAGCGGCTTCAACTCCCGGGTTCGGCGGAGGTACCGCTCGACCTGGATGATCACCGCGGTGGCGGCGAGACCGTAGCCGAGCACGTTCTTGACGGGGATGGTGCGGCCGCCGGGCAGCGGGATGCGTCCCAGGGCGTCGTCGAGCGCGTCGAGCGCGTCGTTGACGACGCGCCCAACGGTCGCCTGCCCTGGCTTGGCCTCGTGGGCGGCGGCCGCGGCGACGCGCTCCGCGAAGCCCGGCGGGGGCGCCAGCTCGACCTCACCCCAGGCGGCCAGGGCGCCGCGGACCTCGCTCAGCCGAGCGAGCTCAACGGCACAGTCCGCGCAGAAGCTGAGGTGGCCCTGCAGCTCCGCCACCTCGAGATAGCCGAGCTCGCCGTCCACGTACTGGTTGAGGCGGGAGCAGAAGTAGCTGCAATCCATCACGACTCCCGCTCGGCCCGGAGACGGAGGCGCAAAGAGGCACGACCGCGATGAACCATGACTTTGACCGTACCGAGTGGCCGAGCAGTGACGTCGGCTATCTCCTGGTACGGCAGACCGTAGATGTCGCGCAACACAGTGGGCACGCGGTAGTCGTCCGGCAGATCGCGGAGCGCGGCCGCGAGCATGGTCGCGGAGATACCGTCGCCCAACTCCGGCTCGTCGCCGGCGATGTCTGGTGCCTCGACCGGCTCCGGGCGCCGTCGTTCGCGCCGCTGGTAGTCGACGGACGCGGTGAGCGCGAGCCGGAAGAGCCAGGTGCTGAAGGTGGCCTCGCTGCGGTACTGCGGCAGCTTGCGGTAGCAGCGCAGAAACGCCTCCTGCGCCGCGTCTTCGGCGTCGGCGTGGTTGCCGAGCACGTTGTAGGCCACCGAGTAGACCATGCCCTGGTACCGCTCCACGATCGTCTTGAATGCATCAACGTCGCCGACCGCGGCACGCGCGAGGTCGGCGGGCGTCGGGTCGGGCAGCGTTGCCCACTTGTCAAGGTTAGACGTCGGCATGGCGGAAGAAGTTACACCTGATCCGGGGGGCGGATTCGAAGAGCAACCCAGTGTACACCGCGGCGCCCGGACGCCGTGGGCGTCTCGCAGGCGGCGGTACGGTAGTCGAGACCGCCGCCGCGCGGAGCGGTCAGACGCGGCGGCGCAACGACGTGCCGGCGGCGATCATGAAGAGCCGCGCTGCCGCCAGCGCGGTCAGTCCCTGGTGGTCTCGCTCCGGGACGAACTCGCAGACGTCCATACCGGCGAGCTCGCAGCGAGCCACGACGCCTCTTATGAGCCGGGCGACCTGCCAGAACCAGAGGCCGCCCGGCGCGGGCCACAGTGTGCCTGGGGCGCAGGCGGGATCCAGGCCGTCCACGTCGATCGTGATGTAGACCCGGTGCTCGGGATCGAAGAGCGCGACAAGCTCGTCGAGCAGCGCCGCGCCGTGTTCGTGCACCTCTTCCGCGAGGACGAGAAAGTTGCCGTCGGCGCGCGCCGCCTCGACCTCCGCGGCGCGCGCGCTCCCCACGTCCCGCAGGCCGACCTGCACGACGGTGGTCACCCACGGCAGGTCACGAAGGCGCCGGATCGGGCTCGAGTAGCCGTCGCTCAGCCCTGCGACCTCGTCGCGGTAGTCCAGGTGGGCGTCGACGTGCAGGACGGCGAGCGGCCCGTCGTCCTGCAGCCCGCGGACGACGACCGGCGGTGCCGAATGGTCACCGCCGACCACGAGAGGAACGGCGCCCGCCGCCGCGATGCTACGGACGGCCGCGGTCCCGGCCGCGAGATCCGCGGCGAGGCCGTCGGAGGAGCCGCGAGCCGCGCCCAGAGGCACGTCTCCGCAGTCGAAGAACGACGCCTTCACGCCGTCGGGCACGAGCGGACCGCCGAGGTCGAAGTCGTGGTGATCCGGGACCGGCGCGTAGGAAGAGGAAGCCCGGCGGACGGCGCCGGCCGGGCTGCCGGCGTCCTGGGCAGCCGCGCCCGAGGGAGCAGACGGCGCGGCCGGTGGTTCGTCGCCGTAGGGGACGTACAGCGGCAGACCGAGGAAGGCGAAGCCTGCCGCGCCGGCGGAGATGCCGGACGCCGCAAGGTCCTCCGGCGCGGCTGACGGCGCGCCGAGAAACGTCTGTCCTGGCCGAGGAGTCATAGGTCAGCTGTCCGACGCAGATGCGGTCCTCGTGCGGACTGCAGGGGCAGACCGATGGTGATCCGCGCGCGGGCGGCGGCGGAGGATCATGCGGCTCCGCCGCCGCCCGCACCCACGCGCGTCACTCATCTGTCGGCTGCACCGTTCGAGAGCCAGAATGGCCCGTCAGACCTCCTCTGAGCGGCTGCGCCGACGCATCGTCATCCAGACGATGAGCGCTACGACGACGACCGCCACGACGACGATCACGACGATCAGGGCCGTGGAACTGTCGCCGCTCTCCGCCTGCGCCGTCGCCACCGCCGGCTCGATCAGCCTGTAGGTGTCGACGTTCATGTAGTTGTAGAACGCCGCGCCGTCGTAGCCCTCGTAGTTTGACGGCGACGGGACGACGCCCTGCCACTTGTCGCTGCGGTACGCCTCGAGCTGATATGGATACGCGAAGATCAGGTAGGGCGAGGACTCCCAGACGATCTCCTGCATGCGCTGCACGAGCGGGATGCGCTCGGCGACGTCGATCGTCTGCTCCTGCTGCGTGAACAGCTGCGTGTACTCGTCGTTCGTCCACAGCGTGTCGTTCCAGCCCTCGATCTGGCCCGGCGTCGGGACGCCCAGCATCATCTCGGGGTCGATGTCGTAGGTCCAGAACCAGATGTACATGTCGTAGTCCGGCGCGTACGTGTCGCCCTTGTAGTTGTACTGGGCGTCGAGGAGCACGCCGGCATCGACGACTCTGAGGGTGACTTTGAGGCCCACGTCCTTGAACCAGCCGGCGATGAGCTTGGCCGCCGTCTGGTTCTCGGGCGAGTCGTTGGTCACGAACAGGCGCAGACTCAGGGGCTTGCCGTCCTTGGTCTCGCGGAAGCCGTCGCCGTCCGCGTCTTCGTAGCCGGCCTCGTCCAGCTGGGTCTTGGCCGACTCGGGGTCGTACTTGTACGCCCTGTCGGCCGGAGGCTCCCAGTGGTACGGCGAGTACGGGACGATGAGCGTGGATCCCACGTCTGCCTGGCCGAAGAACGCCACATCGACGATCTTCTGGCGATCGATGGCCCAGTTGAGCGCCTGGCGGAACTCCTCGTCGAGCAGGACCGGGTTGCCCATGGAGTCGGGGCTGTCGTAGCAGTTGAACCCCAGCTCGTGGAAGCGCCAGTGGGTGCCCTTGAGCCCGGTGACGCCCTCAGTGGCCGTGACCGACGGGTACTGGGCCTGAGGCAGCTCGATCGCGGCATCGATGGCCCCCTGCTTGAGGTCGGCCGTCATCGTGTCGGCGCTCTTGTAGTTCTCGAAGAGCAGTTCGTCGATCTTGGGAGCGCCGCCCCAGTAGTCCTTGTTGGCGACCAGCCGGATGTACTTGCCCTTGTTCCACTCGACGACCTGGAACGGACCTGATCCGATGATCGGCGGCTCGTTCTGATAGCTGGTCGTGGCCTCCTCGCCACTGACCTCGCCCCAGATGTGCTCCGGGATGATGGGCACCACCATTGCGAGCATGTTGGACTTTGGCTGTTCGGTGGTGATCTCCACGGTTGCGTCGTCGACGGCCGTGGCGCCGACGATGCCGCCCGTGTAGATGGCGATCGTCTGCAGGTTGTTCTCGACGATGTAGTTGAACGTGAATGCGACGTCACGGGCGGTGAGCGGCTCTCCGTCCTGCCACATGACGCCCTGGCGGATCTTGAAGGTCCAGGTCTTGCCGTCCTCGGAGACCTCCCAACTCTCGGCGATCTCCGGTCGGGGCGAGAGGTCCTTGGCGTCGAAACCGATCAGGAAGTCGTAGTTGAGGTGCCAGATCTGGTAGTCCTGGCCGAGTAGCCCGATGAACGGGTTGAGGTTGTCGGGCTCCAGGAGCCAGCCGACGCGGAAGGTGAGATTGTCCGCGTCGGGGGATTCGCTGGAGGCGAGGGCCGCCGGCGTCAGCGCCAGCAGCGCCACCGCTGCCAGGAGCAGCAGGATCAACGCTTGGGTGCCGGGGTGCCTCCACGTGTGTCTGCCAAACCGTGTCTTCATCGTTCCCCCTGGTGCCTCGTCGTCTGGTCCGTCCATCTCATCATGCAGCGCGCGCTTCTCGGCGCGCGTCACACCCGTGTCGTCTGGTCCTGCAGCGCTTCCTCAAGCAGGCTCTCGAGCCGAGCGTGCTGGTCGGCTGTGAGGGCGAACGCCCGCCCGGAAGCGAGCAGGGCGTCGAGTCGTGCGCGGATGCGCTCGCCGAGCGTCGTGGCCCCCTCGGCGACCCAGCGGTCGTGCACGGCGTGATCGAGCAGCGCCGGCGTCCAGAACTCGCGGTGGTGCCGGCGCGTGTACTTCGTCCCCAGGAAGTTGCCGCCCGGCCCGGCGTTCCTGATCTCGTCGAGCGCGAGGTTGTAGTCGTCCACAGGCACCTCGCGCATGAACTGGCGGGCGTACCCGACGAGCTCGTCGCCGAGGACGATGGACTCGTAGCTGCTCTGGAGTCCGGACTCCAGGTACCCGACGTCATGCAGGAGGGTCGCGCGCGAAAGCGAGCCGTAGGCCATGCTGAGCGCCGCCTCTGCCGTCCACTGCTCGTCGAGTGATTTGGAGTCCGACATGCCGGCGTACGAGAAGCTCGGCAGGCCGTAGTACCGGGCGAGATCGGTGCCGACCTGCTGCGCGAGCAGGGCGTCCGGCGAGACGTACGGGTCGGTCATGGTGCGCATGTCCATGGCGCCGCAGCCGACGCCGTAGACGAACGGCGCCCCCTTGCGCACGTACTGGTGCAGCACCAGCCCGCTCAGCGTCTCCGCGTTGCCGACGAGCGCCGCGGCCGTGATGCTGCGCGGACCCGTGGCACCCATGTTCGGCGCAGGTGCGTAGACGAGCGGAATGAGGAGCTCGGCGCACCCGATGACCTTGGTCAAGGCGTCCGGATCGTGCATGAGCGGCGGCGACGGCATGGCGTAGATGGCGAAGCTCTCCTTCTCGCCGCAGATCGTCGCCATCTCCTGCATGCGCGCAAGGACGGACCCGTCCCTCGGGGCGACGAGCAAAGGCTTGCGGGTTCCCCGCAGCATGGCGACGACCTGGACGAGGTCGTCGATCTCCCGCGGGGCGTCCTCGGGCAGGCCCATCGACATGATGAAGTCGATGTTGGGGAGCACCTCGCACAGGGCGGCCATGCCCTCCACGTCGGCCCGCCGCGCTCGCCGGCGCTCGCCGGTCTCCGGGTCGCGGACGTAGAGGACGTCCGACCCCGTTCCGTAGTAGACCTCGCCGTCTCTGAGGACCAGCGGTTCCGTGTCGCCGCCCCGCGGCTTGACCAGCCACTCACGCGGCGCGCTCGCCAGGGCCTCATCCACCAGACGGCCCGGAATGCGGACACGTCGGTCTTCCACAGTGGCGCCGGCGGCGCGGAAGAGCTCCAGCGCCGGCTCGAACCTTACATCCACGCCGGTGTCGGCGAGGAGTTCCAGCGTCGCCTCGTGCAGACGCCGGCACTCGGACTCGCTCCAGACGGTGAGTCTCGCCTCCCCCATGCAGTCCCTCCATGCACGGTGCGGGCTGGAGGACACTCCGTTCCGCACGGTTTCCCTGATTGAGGGGTCAAATACATTCACGCTCGAAATGGAATGTCAAGCAGGTAGAGCACGACGGAACAATTCACAAGTCCGCATCGACTGTGTACCATGCGCCAAGTAAGCCGATGAAGGAGGCGTCGTGAGGGGCAGGGCTGGCGAACTGCGGGCGGATCGGGCGGTCGCGTGGACGGGCGCTCAGAGGGCGTGAAGGTGTTCGACCCCATCGGTGACGAGTCGGCCTGCCTGCACTGGCTGTGGACCACCCTCTACGCGCCCGATGGCGTCAGCACCGTATGCAGGCATTGCAGAGTGATGCGCCGCTTCCACCGGGTGACGAGGCGCAGGGCGTACGCCTGTGATCACTGCGGGACTCAGGTCTATCCGACCGCGGGGACGTTCATGCAGGGCTCGAGTCTCGGCATCGCCACCTGGTTTGCCGCATGGCAGCACCTGGAGAGCGACCCGAACGTCGCCTCACGGACGCTGGCCGCCGAGCTCGGCGTCAGCTACAAGACCGCCCTTCGCATCAAGCGCACGCTGGAGGAGGCCACTGCGTCCGGCAGCGCCGACGCCGACCTGCTCGAGCGTCTCCGGCGCGACGCCGGCGAGCCCGGGGCGGCCGGCGGCGTCCCCGCTCGCGAACGGTCGTCTCGAGCCAGGGAGAACATCCGTGCTGCGGCCTGCCGCGCCTTCGCGGCGCGCGGCCCATCCGCGACGCGGATCGTCGATATCGCGCGTGAGGCCGGAGTCTCCAGCGCCATCATCCATTACTACTACAAGTCCAAGGACGAGGTGCTGCTCGCGGCGCTCCAATGGGCCAACGAGCACACGAGCAGCGCGCTCCACGACCTGCGGCAGGAGACCTCCGACGCCGTCGAGCTGCTGCGCCGCACTATCGACCTCGCGATTCCGTCGGAGGGAGTCCTGCGCGACGAGTACGTGCTCTGGATCGAGACGTGGGCCAGGGTACGGCTGCATCCGCGGCTGCTGGCTGAGTGCGCCGCGATGTCGGAGGGCTGGGTGGCGTTCTTCCAGCAGCTCGTGGAGGAGGGTCAGGCGGCGGGCGTGTTCCACCCGATAGCCCCACCGCCCGAGATCGCGCAGCGTATGGTCGCGCTCTCGGACGGCCTGAGCTTCCGCTCCGCGATCGGGTACACCGGCATGCAGGTGCAGCGGGTGCGCGAACTGCTCGTGAGTTTCGCCGCCGAGCAGCTCGGCGTGCCGGCGGAGGCGCTCGCGGAGCGCTGACGCTCGGCGAACGGAGGCGGCGCGTCGAAGGCGCTCGACGCCGCCGACGACCGATCTGTCGTACGGGCGAGGGGCGGCGGCGCCTGCCGGCGCCGCCGCCCCTCGCGGTCTCACTCTTGAAGCTGAGCTGCGCTCAGCCGACGCCCAGGATGTTCTTGGCGGTCGCCACGGCCTCGATGGCGTCCTCGGCGTAGCCGTCGGCGCCGATCTCGTCGGCCCAGGCGCGCGTCGTCGGGGCGCCGCCGATCATCACCTTGACGCCGTCGCGCAGACCGGCGGCCTTGAGCGCCTCGATCGTCTTCTGCTGGTTGGGCATCGTCGTCGTCAGCAGGGCGCTGAGCAGGAGCAGGTCGGCCTTCTCCTCGGTGACCTTGGCGACGAAGGTCTCGACCGGTACGTCGCAGCCGACGTCGGTGACCTCGAAGCCGGCGGCACTGAGCATCGAGCAGACGATCGTCTTGCCGATCTCATGGATGTCGCCGGCGACGGTGCCGGCCACGGCCTTGCCGAGCGTCTTGCGGCCTT
>DAIQNY010000015.1:0-23660 GCA_036788155.1 Actinomycetota bacterium
GCTGCCGGTATCGAGATTGTCCAGGCACAGCACGCGGTGACCGCGGGCAAGCAGCGCCTCGCACAGGTGGGAGCCGAGGAACCCGGAGCCGCCGGTGACGACGGAGGTGGTCATGCCGCGCCCCGGAAGCGGGCGCGGCCCGCGAGCCGCCAGAACACGGAGAGCGGCGGGATCGCCGCCGAGGTCACCAGCATCTCGACGACGTGCGCCGGCCTCAGGGACGTCGTCCTGAGCCGGCGCCCGGCGAAGACAAGCGTGAGCGCCGCCCACGTGAGCAGCGCGACGCGGCAGAGCCGCCGCCGGCCGAGCACGGCCGCGGCGGCGGCGAAGGGCGGCAGCGCCGCCGCCGCGTAGTACCAGCGCGGCGACGGCTGCATGCGCAGGTCGTAGAGCTGCGGGTGCTTGGCGCGCAGCAACGCGTTGAACATCGTCTTCTTCTGCTGCCGCAGGCTCACCCCCCAGCTCGCGCGTCGGAGGGGGTGGACCACGACGGCCGCCGAGGTGGTGCCCAGCGCATACCCGCGCTCGAGCGCCGAAAGTTCGAGGTCGGCGTCCTCCCGCCACGCCATCCGGAAGCGCTCGTCGAACCCGCCGAGCGCCTCCAGCAGTCCCCTGCGGCAGAAGACGTTGGCGGTGACGAAGTGGGTGCCGTCGAGCAGCGCCGCGTTACGCTCGAAGTCCGTCGGCCTGCCGTCCGGCAACGGAACGACGGTGCGGCCCGCCGCCGCGTCCAGGCCGTCCTCGAGCGCGATGAGGCCGGCGCGAAGCCACGTGGGAGCGGGCACGCAGTCGTCGTCGGTGAAGGCGACGACAGGCACGCTCAGGGACCGCCAGCCGATGTTGCGCGCCGTGGCGGGGCCGCGGCCGCCCGGGGTGCACAGGTACCGCACCCCGGGCCTCGCGGCCACAACCGCCGCCGTCTCCGTGTCCGGTCCGTCGTCCACCACGACCACGTCGTACTCCTCCGGCGGCAGGTCCTGGACGGCCAGGGCGTCCAGGCAGCGCTCGAGCAGGCGGGGCCGTCCCCGCGTCGGGACCACCACACCGACCGCGAGCGCCCCCTCGGGCAGCGGCAGGGCGCTCAACGGCCCGCCTTCTCCACGAGGAACGGGCCGATGGCGAGCGCGTCGAGCGGCGAGGACCAGAACGACTCCACCGCGTCGCGAGGGGTGCACACGATCGGCTCTCCCCGCGTGTTGAACGACGTGTTGACGAGCACCGGCACGCCGGTCAGGTGGCCGAACTCCTCGAGCAGCCGGTGCACGAGCGGGTTCTGCTGACGGCGCACGGTCTGGATGCGGGCGGTGCCGTCCACGTGGCGAACAGCCGGGATGCTCTCGGCCTTGCCCGGCTCCACGTCGAACACGAAGAGCATGAAGGGCGACTCGCCGGCGCCCGTGAACCACGCCGGGGCCGCCTCCTCCGTCACGATCGGCGCCACCGGCCGGTAGTCCTCGCGGTCTTTGAGGTCGTTGAGCCGGTCGCGCATCTCTTCATGCAGGGGTGAGGCAAGGATGGACCGCGCACCCAGGGCCCGCGGTCCGAACTCCATCCGACCCTGGAACCAGCCGATCACGCGGTCCCGAGCCAGCACTCGGGCGACATCCGCGGCCACGTCGTCCATGCGCCGGTAGGTCAGCTTGGACCAGCGCAGGAAGTCCTCGATCTGCTGCTCAGAGAAGCCGGGGCCAAGGTAGGCGTGGTCCATGCGCCAGGCCCGCGCGCCGGCCGGTGGCGGCGGCGCGCGCCCTGCCCGGCCGTCATCATCCTCCGCCGCCGCCCCTACCGCCCTGCCGCGCTCTCGCAGGTCGACCCACAGGGCGGCGCCCAGCGCCGTGCCGGCATCGCCGGCAGCCGGCTGCACCCAGACGCGCCGGAATGGGCCCTCATGAGCGATCCGCGAGTTCATCACGCAGTTGAGCGCGACTCCACCGGCCATGCACAGGTCGTCCTTGCCCGTCTCTCGACGCAGCCAGCGGGCCAGCTCCAGCGAGCCGTCCTCGAGTGCCTCCTGCAGCGAGCGCGCCACATCGTAGTGCCGCTGCTCGAGCGGCCCGCCCCTCTCCCGGGGCGGGCCGAGCAGGTCGGCGGCGGCGTAGTCGGCCACGCTCACCCGCCCGTCCTCCACAGTGAGGATGTCGCGGAACGCCTCCCGGTACGACGGCCGGCCGAACGACGCCAGGGCCATGACCTTGTACTCGTCAGACGAGCGAAGGTAGCCGAGGTGAGCGGTCACGTCCTCGTAGAGCAGACCGAGAGAGTGCGGCATGCGTACTTCACCCAGCAGCCGCAGGTCGGAGCCCTCGCCGACCGCGTACGCAGTGGTCGCCTGCTCGCCGCGGCCATCCAGGGTCAGCACGGCCGCGGCGTCGAACGGCGACGGCAGGTAGGCGCTCGCCACGTGGGCCAGGTGGTGGGGCACGAAGTGCCACTGGTACGGCCCGTCGGGGCGAGCGCCGCGGAACCTCGCCGCCAGATGCAGCGGCGCTCCGGACGCGAGGTGCCGCGGAGCGTTCACGATGGAGGCGACGAAGAGCGGGTCCCACGCCGCCTCCCACTCCTCCGGCACCGGGTGCGCGCTCGGCTCGAGCGGCAGCGTGATGTGGCCGTCGGAGTGGTCGCCGAGCAGCAACCACGGGTCGAACGAGTACGCGACGTGGTCCACGTCCGCGAGCCCGATCCCGCCCTCGCGCAGCACGTAGTCGACGGCGTTGAACGGCAGCTCCCAGGTGGAGAAGGGGAGCGGCCGCTTGCCGTGCTTGATGCGTGTGAAGCGCTCCTCTTCGGCCGCCGCGACGACGACGCCGTCGCACACGAGGCAGGCGGCCGGATCGTGGAACGCGGCATTGAGACCGAGTGTGTACATGCCATCCTCCTAGGCGGCCGCCGTGCCCGGCCACAGATCCTCCTGGGCGCGCGCGACCACGTCACGGAAGGTGGCGTCCCAGTCGGCGACGAAGCGCTCGATCGAGAAGGCGCGCGCCGCGTAGGAGCGCGCGCCTTCGCCCAGCCGCATCGCCAGGTCCTGATCGGCGAGCAACGTGTGCATGCGGGCCACGAGGACGTCGACGTCGTTGTCCACGTAGCCGCTCACCCCGTCCTCGACCGTGGTCGCCATCTCCGTCGTGGCCAGCCCGACCACCGGCATCCCAAGGGTCATGGCCTCGCACACCGAGAGGCCGAGGCTGGTGTAGCGGATGGGGTTGAACAGGAACCGGTACGAGGCGATGAACCCGGGGACCTCGGTGGGGGGCACCTCGCCGAGTCCTCCCATGCTGCGCGCGTCCATGCCGATCAGGTCGAGCGGGACTGCGGCGGACCGCGCCCGCTCGAAAATGTCGGCGCCCAGGCGCCTGCCTCTCGTGCGCAGGTTGTTCACCACCACAACCCCCCGGGGCATCGTCCCGGTGTACGCGAGGTGAGGCGGCACGACCACGCCGTGCGGGATCACGGTGGTCGGCGACCGGCCACAGTCCCACATCAGCTCGTTGAACCGGGTCACGTGGACCACGAGAACGTCGGGATCGTCCACTACGTGCCGCGTGTCCGTGGGGTGCTCACGGGGAGGATCGTGCTCCAGGTAGACGCGCGGCAGGCGCCACTGCGCCGGCGTGAGCAGCTTGTACTGGTCTCGCTCGTAGGCTTGCGCAGACTGGAACAGGATGAGGTCGAGACGCTCCTCGCGCAGCCGCTCCGCCGGGACCTCCACGACGTTGTCCGGCCAGGGAAACGAGCGTGTGCGGCCTCCGTATGGGTGAGGCCGCGCCGGCTTGACCGGCAGCACGAACGTGTGCGGCACCCGGCTGAGGTAGTAGAGGTAGGTGCCGTGGACGTGCCAGGTGAGGATTCGCAGTGGCGTCGAAGCGTTCACACCACGCCACCTCCGGACGGCTGGACGGACGCCGGCGCGTCCGCCTCCCGGAGCATCTGACGGATGGCGTCCACCACCTCCTCCGGCCGCACCGCCCGCAGACACAGGTGGTGGCCCATCGGGCAGACGCTCTTGTAGCACCAGCGGCAGGGGACGTCGTGCGAGAGTACGCGCGACGGGACCATCCAGGGCATATGCTGGGGATTCGTGAGGGCGTACAGGACCACGACGGGTGTGCCGAGCGCCGCCGCCATATGCACCGGGCCGGTGTTGTTCGAGACCAGCAACGATGACTCGGCGAGGACGCCGGCCAGCACGTCGAGCGGCGTCCGACCTGCGAGGACGACTACCCCGTCGCGTACGGCGGCCGCGAGATCGGTCGCCACCTCGACCTCGTCGGCGGAGCCGGTCACGACCACCTGGGTCCCGTCGGCGACCACCATGCGCCGCAGCGCCTCCGCGTAGCGCCAGGGCGGGTATCTCCGGGAGGGGGCGGTTGCGCCGGGATGGACCACGATCCAGGGGCGGGAGCGATCCACGCCCGCCTCGTCGAGCAGCGCGCGAGCACGCTCTCTCGCGGAGGCCGGCAGCGCGAGTCGCAGCGGGGAGTCCGGCGCGGGGACGCCGGCGGCGGCCACAAGATCCAGTTGCCGCCGCACCTCGTGACGCACGTGACGCTCCGGCTCAGTCTCGAGGACCCAGTCCGTGAGCAGCCGATAGGGGTTCTCACGGCAGTGGGCGAGCCGGAGGGGGATGCCGGCGAGGTGACACAGCAGTGCCGCCGGCAGCGGGCTCTGGCTGTAGACGGTGAAGATGACGGCGGCGTCGAACGCTCCGTCACGAAGCCGCTCGATCAAGGCGAGGTCCGCGTCGGGCCCGGCGGGATGACTGCCGTGCTTCATCCATGGCGGATCGTGGATGACGACCTGCCCGACGTCCGGCAGCAGCGGCGTGATCCGCGCCCCGAACGTCGAGGTCAGCAGTGTGATCTCCCGGCCGCCCGGGCCCGCCTCGAGCAGGGCGTGCAGCGCGGGCGTGGTCATCAGCACGTCGCCGAGCGTGTCCAGACGCACGGCGAGGACTCGACGGGCGTCGTCCCAGCCGCTCATGCGCTCCGGCCCTCCCCCAGCGCGGCCCGGTCCGCGCTCAGGACCATGTCGGCGGCGGTCGCGAGGTCCGGAGCCTCGCCCCATGGGCGCCGCTCCGGCGTCCGGACCCACTCCGTCTCGTGGTCGATCCCGACCAGGATGCTGCGACACCCGGCTCGGTTGCCCGCCTCCACGTCGTCGAGGATGTCACCGAGCATCCACGACCGCCCCAGGTCGAGGGCCAGGTCCCGTGCCCCCTGCAGCAGGAGCCCCGGCAGCGGCTTGCGGCACTCGCACGCGACGCCGTAGCGGGGATCAGCGGCGCCGGGAAGGTGAGGGCAGAAGTAGAAGCCGGAGAGGCGGGCTCCGGCGAGCCGAACGAGCTCGTCGAGCCGGCGGTGCACCGCGTCCAGAGCCTCGACGGGGAAGAGCCCCCGAGCCACACCGGACTGGTTGCTCACGACGGCCAGGGCGAACCCGGCGTCGTGCAATCGGGGCAGCGCCTGCCATGCTCCGGGCGCCAGCTTCATGAGGGAGGGATCGACGTTGTACGGGACGTCCTCCAGGAGCGTCCCGTCCTTGTCCAGGAACACCGCGCGCGTGCGTCCGGCTCCGCTCACGGCCACGACGTCTCCCTCATCGGCAGCACCATCATCTCCGGGATCACCGCCTCGGGCGGACGCGTGACGACGAAGAGGACCGTCTCGGCCACGTTACGGGGGTCCTGCAGTGTCTCGAGATCGATGTCGGGGAACCGCTCCAGCAGGAAGGGCGTCCGCATGCCGCCGGAGATGAGGGCCGTCACCTTGATGTTGTGGGGACGGCCCTCCACGTGCATCGAGTGGCTGAAGCCGAGGAGCCCCCACTTGCTCGCGTGATAGGCGGAGGCGTTTGCCCAGGCGCGCTTGGCGGCGGTCGAGGCGATGTTCACGATGTGCCCGCCGCCGCTCTCCCTCATCAGCGGGAAGACGGCCTTGGTCGTCAGGAACGGGCCGATCAGATTGACCTGGAGCACACGCTGCCACTGCTCGGCCGAGATCTCCTCGACGGACAGCGTCACGTCTGTGCCGGCGTTGTTGACGAGGATGTCCACGGCGCCGAGACGCGCGCGTACGCGGCCGACTGCACCGGCGACGGAGGCGGCGTCCGCGACGTCCATAACGACAGGCAGCGCCGTCGCGCCGGCGGCCTGCAACTCCTGCGCCACCTCGGCGGCGAGCTCGGCGCGCACGTCCGCCACCGCGACGGCCGCCCCCGCCTCGGAGAGCACGGCGCACACCGCCTCCCCGAGCCCTCTGCCGCCGCCCGTGACCAGCGCGACCTTCGATTCCAGGAGCCGGGGCTCGACCGTCTCGGGGACGGTGCCCGTCCGCTTCTGCACGACGCCCTCCTTCTGTCAGGTCACGCGGCCGACCGGCCGCCGAGCAGTCCGCCGTCGTCGATCTCTCCGCGGCGGGACTCGTCAAGGCTGGGGAGCTCCACCGGCGCCGGCTCGCCGGCCACGGCGCGCTCGACGAGCTCGCTGAACACGTGGAGCATGACGAGGTGGACCTCCTGCACCCGCTGGGCATCGGTGGAGGGGACGATGAGCGGCAGATCGGCCAAGCGGCGGGCCTTGCCGCCGTCACCGCCCAGCAGGGCCACCGACGACATCCCTCTCCCCCCGGCCGCCTTGAGCGCCTTGAGCACGTTGCGGGAGTCCCCGCTCGTGCTCAAGGCGATCAGCAGGTCGCCGGGCTTGCCGTACGCCTCGACCTGACGCGCGAAGACCTGCTCGTACCCGGCATCGTTGGCCCACGCGCTCACGATCGCGGAGTCGGCCGTGAGCGCCATCGCGGGGAGCGCCGCACGGTCCTTCAACCGCAGCCGGCCGACGAACTCCGCCGCGAGGTGTTGCGCCTGGGCGGCGCTCCCGCCGTTGCCGCAGGTCAGGATCTTGCCGCCGCGCGCCAGCGTCTCTCCGGCCAGCTGGGCGGCGTCCAGGAGCGCCGGCCCGATGTGACCGCGCACGTCGCGGAGGATCTCCGCCGCCTCGGTCAGCTGGGCATCGATCAGGCCCAGCCGGCCGGCGCCGTCGGCGCCCCGGTGTACGTCGAAGATGACGTTCTCGTACAGTGCCGCGACGGCGCTGCTCACCTTGTGCCACGTGAAGAGCCCCTCGGCGCGGTCCTTGCCCTGCCGGCCGAGCGTCGTCCGCAGGGTCGGATTGCGATACATATGGGCGACCCGTTCCGCCAGCGTCTCCGGGTCGTTGGGCGGGACCAGGTAGCCCGTCTCGCCGTCGCGCACGGTGAACCGGATGCCGCCCACGTTGGCGCCGATGACGGGCGTGCCGCAGGCCATCGCCTCGATCGGGGTGATGCCGAAGGGTTCGTACCAGGGCGTGGTGACGAAGACGTCCGCCGCGCTGTAGTACCAGCGCAGCTGGTCGCGGTCGCGCGCGCCGACGAACGTCACGAGGTCGGCGACCTCCTCCTTGGACGCCAGCTCCTGCAGCCTGCCGATCTCGGGCGTGGCCTCGGGGTCAGGCGCGGACGTCGATCCCCCCACCACCAGCAGCGCCGCCTCGATCCCGTGCTGCGTGCGCAGCGCGGCCACGGCACGGATCACGTTGTCGATGCCCTTGCGCGGGACGATGCGCCCAAGCTGGAGGATCACACGCTGCTCGGGGTCGAGCCCGACGGCGACCCGGGCCAGTTGCTTGCCGAGCGGCCAGAACTGGGCCGGGTCGAACCCCGCCGGGATCATCGTCATGCGGCCGGGGTCGGCGCCGTAGAACCGGATCAGGTCCTCCTGCTCCTGCGGGCACTCGGCGATGATCCGGTCCGCCTCACGCACCACGCGGTCCTCCACGGCGAAGCGCTCGTCCGGGAACCCATCGGCCGCGCCCTGATGGGCGCGGCGCACCCGGCCGAGCGCGTGGAACGTCACCACGAACGGGACGCCGAGCGCCGCCTTGAGCTCGGCGGCCACCAGTCCCGACATCCAGAAGTTGGCGTGAACCACGTCGTAGCCCGCGCCGTGACTCGAGAATGAGACCACGTAGTCGGTGAACGCCGGCATGAAGGGCAGCATGTCCTCCTTCGCCAGGTAGCCCCTGGGCCCGGCCGGCACGTGGATGATGCGCACCCCGTTCATCCACTCCGCGATCTCGGGAAGGAGCTCGCTGTCCGCCCGCGTGAACACGTCCACTTCGTAGCCCATCACCGCCAGGTTCTTGGCGATCTCACCGACGTAGACGTTCTGGCCTCCGCTGTCCACGCCGCCCAGGCGGGCAGCGGGTGACGCGTGCTCGCTGATGAGTGCGACTCGGGTCATCCACGTCTCCAGAAACAGCTCCGGCGCGAGTCACACTGAAGATGACGTGCGCCGGTCCGCCTCCACTCCGGTGGAGTCGTCACTGATGACTTCGCCCCGCCCCTCCGGCGACAAACCGTCGACGACGGGCAGGCCAGCGCCGTGAGGAGGGCTGGGCGGCGGTAGCGGTCTCGCCACTCCTGCCCGCCTCCCGGCGCGACTCGCGTCGCTCAGGCGGCCTTCTTGTGCTCCGCGCGCCGGTGCCCTCCTGTCATGCCACCCGTCCATGGTTGCGCGACACCGTCACATCACGCCACGACGTGTGAGGCGGGGAGGGGCGTGGAAAGGGGCTACTGAAACTATGAGCAGCCTGCCCGCACCACAGTACGAGACTGCCGGCGACCTCGAACTCTCGTTTCGCGGTCACGCCGTGCGACGTCCGCTCTACCTTGCCCCGGCCGAGGCCGGGCTCTTCAGGCAGTGGCTCGAGATCCTGCGCAGCACCGGCGTCCCCTACGCACTCGGCGGCGCGTACGCCCACTATGGCTACACGAACGTCTGGCGCGACAGCAAGGATCTGGACGTTTTCATGCGGCCGGACGACGTACGCGCCGTACTGGACGCGTTCGCGGCCGTGGGCTTCGACACCGAGGTGCGCAACCCGCACTGGCTGGCGAAGGTACACCGGCCGCCTCATCTCCTCGACATCCTCTTCGCCGTTCGTCACGTGACCAGACTGCGGATCACGGACGAGTGGCTGCAGACCTCGCTCGCGGCCCGCTTCCTCGGCGTATCTACACGCCTGCTGGGACCGGAGGAGACAGTCGCGACGAAGGCGTATATCGGCAATCGCGACCGGTTCGACGGCGCGGACATCCTGCACATCATCCGCGCCCTTCAGGGCGAACTGGACTGGCCGCGGCTCGTCGAGTTGCTGGAGGGAGACGAGGAGATCCTGCTCTGGCACCTCATACTCTTCGCCTTCGTCTACCCAATGCACCGCGACTGGCTGCCCCAGGCGCTCATGGAGCGCGCGTTCGAGCGCCTGCAGTCCACGCCGGCGCTGCTCGGAGCCCGCGCCTTCAGGGGGACGGTCCTCGATCCGGAGGCGTTCCGGGTCGACGTCGCGGAGTGGGGATACCGCGACGGTGGCTCCCACCCGCCAATCCTCGACCGCTCAGGGAGAGCTCTTTGAGAGTGGCCGCCGTCGCCGATCTGCACTGCGGCGTCAACGGGACGCGCGAGATGAGCCGGCTGCTCGAGGGAGTCGGCGACGCAGCCGACGTGCTGGCTCTCGGCGGCGACCTCACCAACCTCGGTGAGCTGGACGAGGGCGAGGCCCTCGCTGAGGCGCTCGCCCAAGTCCCGATCCCCATCGTGGCGGTGCTCGGCAATCACGATCACGAGAGCGGCCTCGCCCCGCAACTCACGGCTCTGCTGGCCGGCGTGGGCGTGCACGTCCTCAACGGCACGACGTGGGAGCATGACGGCGTCGGCTTCGCCGGCGTCAAGGGTTTCGGTGTGGGATTCGCGCCGCACCGGCTCGCCCCGTTCGGCGAAGCCGCGATCAAGGAGTTCGTCGACGTGTCGGTCCGGGAGGCGGCCGCCCTCGATCACGCCCTGGCGAGCCTCGAGTCGTCGCACCGGGTGGCGGTGCTCCACTACTCGCCCATCGCTTCCACGCTCAAGGGCGAGCCTTCGTACATCTTCCCCTTCCTCGGCGACTCGCTGCTCGGGGAGGTGCTGGACCGCCGGGGGGCGGAGGTGGCGGTCCACGGTCATGCGCACGGGGGACGCCTCGAGGGCGTCACCGAGGGCGGCGTGCGCGTCCTCAACGTTTCACGGCACGTGCTCTGTCGCGCGCCCGGCGAGCGGGAGTGGACCACCTTCGACGTCCCGGCGCACGGCTGAGCCGGAGCGGCCGGGCGGCCTCCTCGCTGCCACCAGATCCGCCAGCGCCGGCCCTTCCTTCGTCGTCCATGGTTCCCGGGTTCCCGCAGGACGAGCGGCCAAACGCGCGCGCCGGGTGACCCGCGCATCGACGGTTTTCGGGGAGACGGCCCGGGAAGGCCGCAAGACAGGACGGGACCACGACGGGAGGCCCGTCGTCATCCGGATGCGGAGAGACTCATGGACATCTTCGAGGCGCTCCACGCGGAGCACGAGAGTGTGGACGAACAGCTGGCCGAGCTCGTCGAGGGCGGCCGGGACGACGAGACGTTCGAGACGCTGCGCATCGACTTCATCGTCCACGCACTGGCGGAGGAGCAGGTGTTCTACAGGCGCCTGGAGACCCGGGACGAGACGGCGGCTCTCGTCCGCGAAGGGCACCGGGAGCACCGTCAGGTGATGCGGCTGCTCGACGACATGTCCGGCTCCGACGAGCCCGAAGACACGTGGAGGAGCCATCTCCAGACGCTCAGGGACGACGTGCGGCGTCACATCGAGGGAGAGGAGGGCCGGCTGTTCCCGCCGGCCCGGCGTCTCATCCAGCGGCAGGAGGCGGAGCGCCTCGCCGGCTGGTTCCAGCGCGCAAAGGGCGACATCGCCGCCTGAGGTCGTCCGGTCGGGCGGCGGCCACGGGAGCGGCTCAGCCGCAGCTACGGTCGCCGCGCTTCAGGCCGCCGTGAGCCACGCGTATCGGCGGCCGAGGCGGCGCGCCTGGCCGTCGAGCAGGCCCAGCACCGCCGCCTCGACGGCCTCCCACGCCTCCAGCTCGTCCGGAGCAGCGCCACCCCCCACCTCGTCCAACGCGAGGAGGATCGTGCGCCCCTCGCGGTATCGCTCGATCACGCGAGGGTCCACGTAAGACCGACGGCATACCGCCGGCGTGTTGCCCAGATAGTCAGAGACTTCTGCGATCGCGCGCGCGACGGCGCGCTTGCGCGCGTGCTCGGACCGGGTCGCCGGCATGGAGACGGCCAGGGCGACGGCGGCGAGCACCGTGGCGTGCCACGTGCGGAAGTCCTTCGCCGTGAAGTCGCCGCCGGTCACCTGCTTGATGAAGTCGTTGATGTCGTCCGAACGGACGTCGACCCAGGTCCCGCGGCGACCGCGGTACGCGAGGAGTTCGTCGTCCCCGCCCTTCCGTGCTTTGAGGGCGCACAGCACCCTGCCGGCGTCCGGGTCCACCAGACTCCTGCGCTGCTGGACGCCGGCCTTGCCCGGGAACTCGAGCTCGATGCGGCCGCCGCGACGGACGATCACGTGCTCGCGGCGCAGCGTCGCCAGACCGAAGGAGCCGTTGGCGGCGTACTCGCTGCCCCCCGAACGGAGGTAGGCGCGGTCCAGCAGTCGCACCGCGCAGGCGAGCACCCGCTCGCGGCCCAGGCCGGGCCGCGCGAGCCCGGCGGCGACCTCGCGCCGCAACTGCGGCAGCGCCCGCGCGAACTCCTGCATGCGCCGGAACTTCTGCGTGTCCCGGCGCAGGCGCCAGCGCTCGTGGTACAGGTACTGGCGCCTGCCGGCGGCGTCCGTGCCCATCGCCTGCAGGTGGCCGTTCGGCCAAGGCGAGATCCACACGCGGTTCCAGGCGGGCGGGATCTTGAGCTCCTCGATGCGCCGCAGCGTCTCCGGCTCCCTGACGATCTTGCCGTCGGGATGGAGGTAGACGAAGCGGTCACCCCGCCGGCGGCGCCGGAGCCCGGGCACCGTGGTGTCCGAGCGTCGCAGCCTGACCAGCCGCGACGCACCGTTACCGACGGTGCCGGCGGTGGCCGCGGGGCCGGTCGCGCGAGGCGCCGTCCCGGTCTCTCTTGTCCTGCTCGCCGTCATACACCCGGGGGTTCCCCATCGGAGCTCGCTCTTACGCACGCCGTTGTCGACCGTGCTCTCTCATCCACGGACGTCAGGTGTGCTCCGGGGGGCGCCGGGAAGACCCAAAGGGTACTGAAAACGGACTGGGAGGCCGGCTTCTATGTCGACCGTGGAATCTTCCATCGATGTGAACGTAGACGTGACCACCGCGTACAACCAGTGGACGCAGTTCGAGAGCTTTCCGCAGTTCATGGAGAACGTACGCTCCGTCCACCAGCTCGACGACCGCAGACTGCACTGGGTTGCCGAGATCGGCGAAGAGACGAAGGAATGGGACGCCGAGATCGTGGAGCAGATCCCCGATCAGCGCATCGCCTGGTCCAGCATCAGCGGCGAGGCCAACGGCGGCGTAGTCACCTTCCAGAGTCTCGGCGAGAGCATGTGCAAGATCCACCTGCGGATGGACTACGAGCCGCAGGGCATGCTGGAGAAGGCGGGAGACGCGCTGGGCGTCGTCGACCGCCAGGTGAAGGGCGACCTCGAGCGGTTCAAGCGGTTCATCGAAAGCCGCGGCGAAGAGACCGGTGAGTGGCGCGGTACCGTAGCTGCGTGAGCGTTGCACCCGGTAGGCGGGCCGCGCCCGTAGGGACGCCCGTCGACCGACAGGAGTGAGCGTAAGGGCCGGCCGGCGACGACGCCGGCCGGCCCTTACGCGCCTGTACCCGCGAGGGAGCGCGCGCCGTCGCAACCTCGTAGCGCGCTCGTGGCGACGACGCTTCGAGCTTCCCGACCTGGGGGATCGCGCCCGAGCTCACGCCGCGGGCGTGCACTCCAGCGGGGGATCCGACCGGTGTGCGGGATCCACCACACCACGCACCGAGCGCGCGATCTCGAGGTCCTCTCGCGACTCGATCACGAAGACCCGGGCCGGGGACCCCGGGGCACCGATATCGAAGTCGTTGGCCCCGGGCCTGCCCGCGACGCGGGCCGCTGCAGTCGCCGCGCCGTCGTCGCTCGGACGTTCGCCGGCGTTGCGGCCCGGGTCCAACGCGACGCCGAGGAAGGCGAGCCCGTCGGCGGCAAGCCGCCGCACCTCCGGCGCGTTCTCGCCGACCCCGCCCGTGAAGACGAGCGCGTCCAGGCCGCCGAGCGCGGCGGCCATGGCGGCCACGGCGCCGCGCAGCCGGTGGACGTAGACGCCCAGAGCCAGCCGGGCGTCGGCCGGCGCCACCGTCGTCGCCGGTCCGGACGTGTCGGCCCCGTCGTCGGCCCGCTCGCCGGCCGCGATCAGCACCTCCCGCATGTCGGCAGTACCGGCCAGGCCCAGAAGGCCCGAGCGGTGCTCGAGGGTGGCGGCGAGCTCCTCGGGCGGCGTGCCGACGTGCTCCTGAAGCCACAGCACGAGCCCCGGATCCACGCTGCCCGAGCGCGTGGCCATCACCAGACCCTCGAGAGGGGTGAACCCCATGGTGGTGTCCACCGAGCACCCGTCGCGGACCGCCGCGAGTGACGCGCCGGCCCCCAGATGCGCGGTCACGACGCGGAGGCCGGAGGCCGACCGGCCGGCCAGTTCCGCAGCGCGGCGCGCGGCCCAGGCGTGCGAGAGGCCGTGGAAGCCGTAGCGGCGCAGGTTCCAGCGCCGGCGCCACTCCGGCGGCAACGCGTAGGTGGTCGCTTCCGGCGGCAGCCCGGCGTGGAAGGCGGTGTCGAAGCACGCCACCGCCGGCACGCCGGGCAGGGCGGCACTCACCGCCTCGAGCGCCGCCAGCGACTTCGGCTGGTGCAAAGGTGCGAGGTCGGTGAGCGCCCTCAGGCGAGCCGTGACCGGCGGATCCACGACGACCGGCGCCCGGAACTGCGTGCCGCCGTGGACGATGCGGTGACCGACCGCGTCCAGCGCGCCGGCGGCGTCCAGCACGCGCGCCAACGCCGCCGGGTCGGGACGGCCGCGCGCAGTACGCAGGTCCTCCGAGAGCTCGAGCTCGTCGGTCGGCCCCAGCACGCGGAGCTTCAGACTGCTCGAACCCGCGTTCACGACAAGGACACGCATGGCCCCGCCCGGCCGGCCGGTCAAGCCGCCCGCACCCGCGTCTCCGCGGGCGGCTCCTGCGGCCGGACGTGCCCTTCGCGGCCGTACGGCCAGGTCCAGCCGGCGATGTCCGGCGGGTCCTCACCGTAGCGGCGGGCGTAATCGCGACAGATGAGCCTCCGGTCACGCATCAGCTGACGCACGTGACCAGCCCGCGACAACAGCCCGGGGACCCGGTCGATCACGTCGATCACCAGGTGGAACCGGTCGAGGTCGTTGAGCATGACCATGTCGAACGGGGTGGTCGTGGTGCCCTCTTCCTTGTAGCCGCGCACGTGCATGTTGCCGTGGTTCGTCCGCCGGTAGGCCAACCGGTGGATGAGCCACGGGTAGCCGTGGAAGGCGAAGACCACAGGGCGCGACGTGGTGAACATGGAGTCGAACTCCACGTCGCTCAGCCCGTGGGGATGCTCCGAACGCGGCTGCAGACGCATGAGGTCGACCACGTTGATGAACCGCACCTTGAGCTCCGGGAAGTACTGGTGCAGCAGATCGACCGCCGCGAGCGCCTCCAGCGTCGGCACGTCGCCCGCGGCCGCCATCACCACGTCCGGCTCCTCACCGTGGTCGTTGCTGGCCCAGTCCCAGATCCCGATGCCGCGCACGCAGTGAAGCTCCGCCTCTTCCATGGGGAGCCAGTCCAGCTCCATGTTCTTGCCGGCGATGATGACGTTCACGAGGTCTTTGCTGCGCAGCGCGTGGTCGCCGATCGACAGCAGGGTGTTGGAGTCCGGCGGCAGGTACACGCGCACGATCTCCGACTTCTTGTTCACCACGTTGTCGATGAACCCCGGATCCTGATGCGAGAAGCCGTTGTGGTCCTGGCGCCACACGTGCGAGCTCAGCAGATAGTTGAGCGACGACACAGGGCGTCGCCAGGGGATCTGGCGTGAGACCTTGAGCCACTTGGCGTGCTGGTTGAACATCGAGACGACGATGTGGGTGAACGCCTCGTAGCTGTTGAAGAGGCCGTGTCGTCCCGTCAGCAGGTATCCCTCGAGCCAGCCCTCGAGGACCTGCTCGGAGAGGATCTCCATCACGCGACCGTCCGGCGAGAGATCCTCGTCCGTCGGCACGACGGCCGCGTCCCAGGCGCGGTCGGTCGCCTCGAACACCGCGCCCAGCCTGTTGGACGCCGTCTCGTCCGGGCCGAACAGGCGTAAGTTCTCCGGGTTCCGCCGGACGAGGTCGCGCAAGAAGCGGCCCAGCACGCGCGTCGGCTCGCTGCGGCTGCGCCCCGGCAGCGGCACGTCCACCGCGTAGTCGCGGTAGTCGGGCAGCTTGAGGTCGCGCAGCAGGACGCCGCCGTTGGTGTGCGCGTTGGCGCTCATGCGCCGGTGGGCCTTCGGCGCCAGCGCCTGCAACTCGGGCACGAGCGTGCCGTCCTCGTCGAAGAGCTCTTCGGGCCGGTAGCTCCGCAGCCACTCCTCGAGCTGCCCGAGCTTGACCGGGTCCTGGCGGACGTTGGTGAGCGGCACCTGGTGCGAGCGCCAGGTGCCCTCGTTGGGGAGACCGTCGACCTCCTTGGGCCCGGTCCAGCCCTTGGGTGTGCGCAGCACGATCATCGGCCAGCGCGCCTGCGCGGCCGGAGCCTCACCGGAGGGCGTCTCTGCGGCGGGCCCGCCGTCGCCGGTCGCTCGCCCGCCGTTCTCACGCTCCTCGCGGGCGCGGCTCTGGATCTGGTCGATCTCGTGCACGACCTCGTCCAGGACCTCCGCGAACTGGCGGTGCACATCCATCGGCTCATCGCCGCTCACGAAGTGGACTCTGTAGCCGTGCCCCTCGAACAGCATCGCGAGTTCGTCCTCGGGGATGCGCGCGAGCACGGTCGGGTTGGCGATCTTGTAGCCGTTCAGGTGAAGGATCGGAAGCACCGCTCCGTCGCGCGCCGCGTCGACGAACTTGGTGGAGTGCCAGCTGGCGGCGAGGGTACCGGTCTCCGCCTCCCCGTCCCCGACCACGCAGACCACCAGCAGGCCGTGGTTGTCGAAGGCGGCCCCGTAGGCGTGCGCCAGCGAGTAGCCGAGCTCGCCGCCCTCGTTGATCGAGCCCGGCGTCTCGGGAGCCACGTGACTGGGGATCCCTCCCGGGAACGAGAACTGCCGGAACAGCAGGCGCATGCCGTCCACGTCCCGGCTCACGTCGGGGTAGACCTCGCTGTACGTGCCCTCGAGATAGGCGTTGGCGACGAGGGCCGGGCCGCCGTGGCCGGGCCCGGTCACGTACATGGCGTCGAGGTCCCACCGCCGGATGGCGCGGTTCAGATGGGCGTAGATCAGGTTGAGCCCGGGGGACGTGCCCCAGTGGCCGAGCAGCCGCGGCTTGACGTGCTCGGGCAGCAGCGACTCTCTCAGCAACGGGTTGTCCAGCAGGTAGATCTGGCCCACGGAGAGGCAGTTGGCCGCCCGCCAGTACGCGTCGAGCAGCTCGAGGTCCTGTCGTGTCACGGGGATCATGCGATGCGCTCCAGGTGCTCGGAGGGGTGCGATACTCACTGTCTCCTTTTGCGCATACCCGACCGTGCCGCCCTCACGCTGTCAGGAGACCGACGAGAGGCGCTGAGCGGACCGCGGACGCCGGGCCGCGCGGCCGCAGGCACCCGCGCTGCGCGGCCCGCGGACCCGCGCCCCGAGGGGTTCCCGGCCACCGCCTGCCGGCCCCATCGCCGTCGCTCAGCCTCCCGACGGCGACCTGGGCGTGAGCCGGTGCGGCGCCGTCCAGGAGTGCAGCGTCCGCAGGTAGTTGGCCCGCTCGTAGGCGCTGGGGTCGTCCGTCGCGTCGTAGCTGACGCTTCCACGCACCTCGGCCACGGAGATGTACTCGTTGTCGTCGAGCCAGCGCACCAGGTCGCGCTCGACGGTGCAGAAGTGCTCGGGTCCGTGCTTGAGCACGGCCGAGGTCATCATGGCGACATCGGCGCCGACGAGCAGGGCCTTGGCCGCGTCGGCGCCGCTCCACACCCCCGTCGTCACGGCGAGTGAAGTCTCTGCGGGCAGCTGGGAGCGCAGGATGGCCGTCCAGCGCAGCGGCAGGCGCAGCTCCCAGCCGCTGCTCAGCTCGATGCTCGACACCACCTCGCGGGTGTCCGGGTCCACGTCGGGCTGGTAGAAGCGGTTCATCAGCACCAGCCCGCCGGCCCCGGCCGCCACCACACGACGGCAGACGTTGGCCAGGGACGTGTAGTACGGCGCCAGCTTCACTGCCAGCGGGATCGTCAGCGTCTCGGCCACGTCCTTCACGACCGCGAGATCGTCCGCCTCCACCTCAGCCGAGGTGCGCTCCGGGTCCGCCGCCACCCGGTACAGGTTGAGCTCCAGTGCGTCGGCGCCGGCCTCCTCCATGCTCTTCGCGTAGCGTGTCCAGCCGCCAAGCGAGGTCGCGTTGAGGCTGGCGATCACCGGCACGGAGAGCACCTCCTTCATCCGTCCCACCACGGACAGATAGCGGTCCGCGGAGCTCGAGAAGCTCAGCTTGGCGAAGTCCGGGAAGTAGTCGAGGGCCTCCGCGAAGTGCTCGGATCCCGCCTCGAGCGCGAGCAGTAGATCACTGTCCTCGCGCGTGACCTCCTCCTCGAAGAGCGACGGCAGCACGATCGCCGAGGCCCCGCAGGCCTCCATCCGCTGCGCGTGCTCCGGCCGGCCCGTGAGCGGGCCGGCCGAAGCCACCAGCGGCGTGCGCAGGTCCAGCCCGAGATAGCTGGTGGTCAAACGGCCCATCACCGGCCCTCCTCGTCGTAGCGGTAGCCCGCGTCGCTCTCGACCTCGGGGCCGGCATCCTCCGCGCCGGGCGCCGTCCGTTCGATCTCGGCGAGCTGCTCGTAGTACCTCCAGCGTTCCTCCACATCCTCCTGCGCGAGCGCCAGCAGACGCTCCGCGCGCTCGTGGTGAGAGCGCAGAAGGATCGCGAAGCGAGCCTCCGTGTCCACGAACTCGCGCAGGGGGATGGACGGCTTCTTCGAGTCGAGCTTGAACGGTTGCCCTTCCGCGCTCTCGGAGGGCCGATACCGGTACAGCGGCCAGTACCCGCTGCGTACCGCGTCCTTCTGATGCGTCATCGATCTGGACATGTCGATACCGTGCGCGATGCAGGTGCTGTAGGCGATGATCAGCGACGGGCCAGGCCAGGCGTCGGCCTCGAGGAACGCCTTGGTCACCTGGGTATCGTTGGCGCCCATCGCCACCTGCGCGACGTACACGTTGCCGTAGGCGCGGGCGATCGCCCCCAGGTCCTTCTTGGCGATCGCCTTGCCCAGCGAGGCGAACTTGGCCACCGCACCGCGGGAGGTCGCCTTCGACGACTGGCCGCCGGTGTTGGAGTAGACCTCGGTGTCGAGGACGAGGGCGTTCACGTCGTGCCCGGAGGCGAGAACATGGTCGAGCCCGCCGAAGCCGATGTCGTACGCCCAGCCGTCGCCCCCCACGATCCAGACGCTCTGCCGGACGAGCGTGCCGGCGACGGCCGCCAGCGCGGCCGCATCGGGGTCCGTCGCCGCGAGCGGCTCGAGCAGCGCGAGCAGGCGAGCCAGGCGCTCGCGCTGCTCGCCGATCTGGGGCTCGCCAACCTGCTCAGCCCGGAGCAGCGCCCGGACGAACTCCTCACCGAGTACGGGAGCGAGACGACGCGCAAGCCGCCGGGCCAGCCTGCGCTGCGCCTCGTACCCGAGGCGCAGCCCCAGGCCGAACTCGGCGGCGTCCTCGAACAGCGGGTTGTTCCACGCCGGTCCGTACCCTCGCTCGTCGGTGGTCCAGGCGGCCGTCGGGAGGGCGGCGCTGTAGATCGACGAACAGCCGGTGGCGTCGGAGACGACCATGCGGTCGCCGAAGAGCTGCGAGAGCAGCTTGAGGTACGGCGTCTCTCCGCAGCCGGCGCAGGCGCCGGAGAACTCGAAGAGCGGCTCGAGCAGCTGGGAGCCGCGCACGCTGCCGTGCGGCAGCAGGTCGCGCGGGGTGCGCGGAATGGAGGAGAAGAAGGCCCAGTTCTCGCGCTCCTCCCGACGATGCTCGTCGGCCGACTGCATGGTGATTGCCTTGTGACGCACCTCGACCTTGCTCTTCGCGGGGCAGACGTCGACGCAGACGCCGCAGCCGGTGCAGTCGTCCGGCGCCACCTGGATGGTCTGCTGCAGTCCCGGCGCCTCGCGCACGCGGAAGTCCTTGTGCTTGAACCCCGGCGGCGCACCCTCGAGGTGCTCGGGTGGATAGGCCTTCATGCGGATGGTCGCGTGCGGGCAGGCGATGGCGCACTTCCCGCACTGGATGCAGATGTCCGGATCCCAGATGGGGATCTGCTTGGCGATCGAGCGCTTCTCGTACTTGGTGGTCCCCGGCGGGAACGTCCCGTCCGCCGGCAGGAGGCTCACGGGCAGCCTGTCGCCGTCGCCGGCCATGAGACGTGCGGTCACCTGCTTCACGAAGGCCGGCGCGTCGTCGGGGATGGTCTGCTCGATGCGCTTGCGGCTTGTCGCCTCGGCGGGCACCTCCACGCGGTACAGCCCTTCGAGCGACCGATCGATCGCGGCCAGGTTCCTCTGGACGATCGCCGGCCCGCGACGCCCGTACGCCTCCTCGACGGACTCCTTGACGCGGCGAAGCGCCTCGTCCTCGGGGAGCAGTCCCGACAGCTTGAAGAAGCACGGCTGCATGATCGTGTTGATGCGGTTGCCGAGGCCGAGTTCCTTCGCGATCGCGTAGGCGTCGATCACCCAGAACTCGGCCTCGCGCTCGATGAGCTGCTCCTGCGTCTCGCGCGGCAGGTGGTCCCATACCTCGGCCGCCGGATACGGGCTGTTGAGGAGGAACGTGCAGCGCCGCGCGGCCCCGTCGAGCACGCGCAGCTTCTCCAGCAGGCCGAACTGGTGGCAGGCCACGAAGTCGGCCTCCTCGATGGTGTAGGTGGAGCGGATCGGCCGAGGGCCGAAGCGCAGGTGCGAGACGGTCAGCGACCCCGACTTCTTGGAGTCGTAGACGAAGTAGCCCTGCGTCCACAGATCGGTGCCGCGGCACACGATCTTCACCGAGTTCTTGTTGGCGCCCACCGTGCCGTCGGAGCCGAGCCCGAAGAAGACCGCCTGCACCTCCCCCTTTGGGCGGGTGCAGCGGAAGCTTTCGTCAACCTCGAGGCTCAGATGGGTGAGGTCGTCGGTGATGCCGACGGTGAAGTGCGTCTTCGGCTCCTCCCGCCCGAGTTCGTCGAACACCGCCTTGACCATGGCGGGCGTGAACTCCTTCTGCGATACGCCGTACCGGCCGCCGATCAGGCGCGGCAGGGGCCGCTCGGCGTCGGCGTGCTCGTGCAGCGCGGCGAGCACGTCGAGGTAGAGCGGCTCGCCGACGGCGCCTGGCTCCTTCGTGCGGTCGAGTACGGCGACGGCGCGCACGGTCGGCGGCAGCGCCGCGACGAGGCGGGAGGCCGGGAACGGCCTGTAGAGCCTCACCTTGAGCAGGCCGACGCGCTCTCCCGCCGCGCGCAGCGTCTCGACCGCCTCCTGCGCCGCGCCGACGCCGGAGCCCATGAGCACGACGACCCGCTCGGCGTCCTCGGCGCCCTCGTAGTCCACCAGTCCGTAGCGCCGTCCGGTACGCTCCTCGAGGCGGCCCATGGCCTCCTCCACGATCCCGGGGACGGCGTGGTAGATGGGATTGGAGGCCTCCCGTGACTGGAAGTAGGCATCGGGGTTCTGGGCAGTGCCGCGGATGACGGGGGCCTCCGGCCTCATGCCGCGGCGACGCAGGTCCAGCACGTCCTCCTCGTCGATCAGCGCCCTCAGGTCCTCGTCGTCGAGCAGGGCGATCCGATCGATCTCGTGGGATGTGCGGAAGCCGTCGAAGAAGTGCAGGAACGGCACGCGGGAGCGCAGCGTCGCCGCGTGCGCCACAAGGGCCAGGTCGTGCGCCTCCTGCACCGAGGAGGAACAGAGCATGGCGAAGCCCGTGGTGCGGGCGTGCATGACGTCCATGTGGTCGCCGAAGATCGAGAGCGCGTGTGTCGCGATGCTTCGCGCGGCGACGTGGATGACGGTGGGCGTCAGCTCGCCGGCGATCTTGTACATGCTCGGCACCATCAGCAGCAGGCCCTGCGAGGAGGTGAAGGTGGTGCCGAGGGCGCCGCGCTGCAGCACGCCGTGCAGCGTGCCCGCGGCGCCCGCCTCCGACTGCATCTGGATCACGCGGGGGGTCACACCCCAGAGGTTCGGCCTTCCCTCCGCGGCCCAGTCGTCCGAGGACTCCGCCATAGGCGACGCCGGGGTGATCGGGTAGATGGCGATAACCTCGCTGAGCGCGTAGGCGACGCGCGCGGCGGCGCCGTTTCCGTCCAGGCAGACCCAGGTCCGCTCCCTCATGGTCTCCACCGCCCCTCCCTGGACGACTCCCCTGACCCTGCTGCATTACCCATGGACGGAACGGTGAATCAGGGACGCCGTCACCGGGCGCAGAGGGATCGGAGCGAGCGGCCCAGGCGACGCTTGACGCACGTCAAGGAGTGGCGCCGTTGCCGTGCGGTACTTTGTCACTGCGAGAAAAGTGAAAACCCACCGCGAAAGCGAGCAGTGCATGCCAGTCCGCAGCATCGTGAAGATCGACGAGGAGCTCTGCACCGGGTGCGGCCTCTGCGTCACCCCCTGCGCCGAAGGCGCCATCGAGATCGTGAACGGCAAGGCCAAGGTCATGAAGGAAGAGCTGTGCGACGGCGCCGGCTTCTGTCTCGCCGTCTGTCCCGAAGGAGCCCTCACCGTGGAGAAGCGCGAGGCCCCGGCGTTCGACGAGGACGCCGCCGCCGAGAAGATCGCCGAGAAGCTGGCGGCCCACGTCACCATCAAGCAGACCTGCATGAACTGCGGCCGCAGCGAGGACGATGCCGTCCTCTTCCCCGCCCGTCACAGGGGCGACAGCGTCTGGGTGTGCGTCAAGTGCCTCCCGCAGCTCATCCACGGATGACGGCCCCGACCTGACCCCGACCACCCGTCCGTCCACAGCGGTGCGCTCAGCGCATCCAGGTACCACCGCCCTCCAGGAGGAGCCCATGGCCGACAGTTACCACGCAGCGAACCACGAGATGCTCAAGCAGACGCGAGAGGCGGGTGAGAGCACCGCGTTCGACCGCATGGACGACATGGGCAAGCGCTGCACGTTCTGCGAGCAGGGCATCCGCTGTTCCCTGTGCTCGCAAGGCCCCTGTCGCATCACCCAGAAGGCCACGCGCGGCGTGTGCGGTATCGACGCCGACGGCATGGCGATGCGCAACTTCCTGCTGCAGAACACCATGGGCACCGCCACCTACACCTACCACGCCACGGAGGTCATGAAGACCCTGGCGCAGGCCACGCCCGGCGGCACCTACGAGGTCAAGGACTGGAGCAAGCTCGAGACGCTCGCCGGCGTCGTCGGAGAACCCGCCGAACCGCGCGACACCCTCCCGAGGCGCGTCGCGGACGCGATCCTCGCCGAGATGGCGCGCGACCACCAGAGCCCGTCGCCGTTCGTCGAGAGAATGGCGCCGGCGCCGCGAGTGGCCAAGTGGAAGGAGCTCGGGATCCTGCCGGGCGGCGTGCTGCACGAGAACGTCTACGCCACCTCCAGCTGTCTGACCAACGTCGACGGCAACTACGTGAGTCTCGCCCTCAAGGGTTTGCGCCTTGGCATCGCCACTGCCTACGGCGCACAGATCCCGCTCGAGCTCGCCCAGGACGCCCTCTGGGGCACGCCTACGCCGCACCCGATCAAGGTCGACCTCGGCATCATCGACCCAGACTACGTCAACATCGCCGTCAACGGCCACGAGCCCATGGTCGGCGCCGCGCTCATCGCCGCCGCGCATGAGCCGGCGGCCCAGGACAAGGCCAAGGCCGCCGGCGCCAAGGGTCTCCACATCGTCGGCTCCATCGAGACCGGCCAGGAACTGGTGCAGCGCTTCGAGGTAGACGACGTCTTCGTCGGGCTCACGGGCAACTGGCTCACGGAGGAGCTGGCCGTTGCGACAGGCGGCCTGGACGTGTTCGCCGCCGACATGAACTGCACGGTGCCGACCCTCGGCGCCACCTGCGCCGCTCACGGCACGCTGCTCGTACCCGTGAGCGACCTGATCGGCGTCGACGGCGCCGAGACGCCGGTCGTGTTCGACGCCGCCAACGCCGGCGCCCAGGCGCAGCAGCTGATCGACATGGCGGTCGCCAACTTCCCCCGGCGCAGGGCGCTCGGCCAGACCACCCCGGAGCTTCGCACCGGCGACGCCGTCGCCGGCTTCAGCACCGAGAGCATCCTCGGCGCGCTCGGCGGCAGCCTCGACCCGCTGCTGGACGTCATCAAGAACGGCACTCTCAAGGGCGTCTGCGGCCTCGTGAGCTGCACCACCCTGCGTGACGGCGACCAGGACAGTCACACGGTGGCCATCGCCAAGGAGCTCATCAAGAACGACGTGCTCGTGCTGGCCATGGGCTGCGGCAACGCCGGCCTCCAGGTCGCCGGTCTGGAGACGGCCGAGGCGAAGGAGCTCGCCGGTCCCGGCCTCAAGGCCGTCTGCGAGCTGCTCGGCATCCCGCCGGTGCTCAGCTTCGGCACCTGCA
>DAIQNY010000016.1:0-23558 GCA_036788155.1 Actinomycetota bacterium
GTCGCCGAGGTGGTGCTGCGTGACGGGTGACGGCCGCGGCCGGGCGCGCGGGGTCCTCGGCGCGGGTGGCGCGGAGGACCCCGGTGCAGCGGTCAGAGCCCGGTCGAGACACGGCGTCCGGCCGGAAGGCGCTGAGAGCCGCGGGCGGCGATAGACTGTCGTCCATGGAAGCGGAGATCTGCCGGCTGGGACCGGACCACCTGCCCGCCGCCGGGCGCCTGCTGGACGAGGCCGTCGGGACCGGCTTCTGGGATGCCGGCGACGCCGACGCCGAACTTTCCCTGGTGGCCGTCACCGGCCCCCGGGTGAGCGGCGTCCTGCTCGCCCGGCTCGCCCCCCGCGCCGAGTTGCCGGAGGTGGACGAGGCCAGCGTCGACACCCTCGGTGGCCCTGCGGATCGCGTGCTGCACGTGCGCGAGATCGCCGTCGCGCCGGAGGCGCGCCGCTGCGGACTTGCGTCACGGCTGCTCGCGCGCGCCGAGACGGAAGCGGCGGCGCGCGGCGCCGTGGCCGCCTTCGTGTACGCGTGGCTGCCGGCGGGCCTGCCGGAGCCGACGTCCACGCGCTTCTACGCCCGGGCGGGCTACCGCGCCGGGAAGGATCTGGCGGGCTTCTATGCCGCGGGCAGCGTCGTCTCCGGCGCCCGCTGCCCGTACTGCGGGGCGCCGCCGTGCCGTTGTGCGGCGCGGCCGTACGTCAAGTTCTTGCCGACGGGCTGACGCACCGTCCGCCGCGCCCCCCAGACCCACAGATCTGCCGGTCTCAGCGCTCCCAGGTATCCGGCGACCAGGTCCGGCGACGCGCCGCCCACTCGGAGTCGTCGCGCCACACGAAGGTGTCGTTCTGCAGGTCGCGCAGCGCCAGGGCGATCTCCTCGCGCGAATTCATGACGAACGGCCCGTAGCGTGCGACGGGTTCGTCCAGGGGTCGCCCACTGATCAGCAGGAACCGGACCGGCGACGAGGAGGTCTCCACTCGCACCTCGTCGCCGTCGCCGAACACCGCCAGCTGCGGCGCGTCGAGCAGCACGCCGTCGAGCTCGCCGCGATACCCCAGGTCGCCCGCGACGCCAAAGCGGCCCTCGCCTTCGAAGGCGTACGCGAGGGCCGCGTGCCCGCGCGACACGGGCTGGGCGAAGCGCCCGCCGGCGGGCAGCGAGACGTCGAGGTACTCGGGCTCGGCGTAGATCTCCGTCACCGCGCCGCGCACGCCGTCCACCTGGCCGGCGACGACGCGGATGACCGTGCCGTCGGCGCGCCGCACCTCGGGGATCTCCGTCGTGCTCAGATCCTGGTACCGCGGGTGCGACATCTTGAGGGACGCCGGCAGGTTGACCCACAGCTGGAACCCGCCCATGCGCCTGCCGTCGTCCCCCGGCCGCGGCATCTCCTCGTGCATGATGCCGCCGCCGGCCGTCATCCACTGCACGTCGCCGGGTCCGATCCTCCCCGCGTTGCCGATGCTGTCGTGGTGATCCACCTCGCCGGCCAGCATGTACGTGACCGTCTCGATGCCGCGATGTGGGTGCCAGGGGAAGCCCGCCACGTAGTCGGCCGGCTCGTCCGAGCCGAAGTGGTCGAAGAGGAGGAAGGGGTCGACGTAGTCGAGCGCCGGCGTGGCGATGCTCCTTCGCAGTCGCACGCCGGCGCCCTCCAGGACCGTCTGCGGGGTGATCACGCGTTCCACGGTGCGCGCCTGCTCGCTCATGCTTCCCTCCTGGGCACGGGGAGATGGTGCGGTGAGCCTTCCCACCCGCAGGCGACAACAACCGTGGACGCGGCCCGGAGAGGCGGTCGCCACTCGCCGCCCCCGCCGGGTAGCATGGAGACCGGAGGGAGAAGGCGTGTCCGCAGGCTCCATCAAGCGTGTCGTCTCGGATCTCAAGACGCTGCCGCGGCAGTTCTGGATCCTTGCCGCCGGCATCTTCGTGTACCTCGTCGGGACCGAGATGACCTACCCCTACGAGACGCTGTACCTGAACGGGGAGCTCGGCGTCCCCATGACGACCATCGGCCTGATCCTCGGCGTCGCGCTGCTGGCGACGGTGCCGCTGCAGGTGGCCGGCGGCGCCCTCTGCGACAAGGTCGGGCGCCGCCCCGTCCTCATCGTCGCGATCCTGGGCAGCATGGTGCTGTACTTCGGCCTCGGAGTGACCCGCGACCTCACCGCGATCGTCGTCCTCATCGTCCTCGAGGCTGCCTTCGGTTGGGCCCAGTTCCTCACCGCCAGCAACGCGATGATCGCCGACATGACCACGCCGGCGCAGCGGGCGGAGGCGTTCAGCGTCTCCCGCATGGCGCTGAACGCCGGCATCACGCTCGGGCCGCTCTTCGCCCTGCCGCTGCTCGCCGCTGACCCGTCGTTCAGGCTCAACTTCTACGCCTCGGGTATCGTCGTCGCCGGATTCCTGGTGCTGGTCCTCACCGCCCTCCGAGAGACCCGGCCCGCGGCCGTGAAGCGGGTGTCCGTGACCGCGTCGTTCCGGGGCTACGGCGTCGTGCTGCGGGACAGGACCATGATGGCGTTCTGCCTCATCACACTGCTTCCGCTGTATGCGTTCGGTCAGATCTGGGCGACCATGCCCGTCATGCTGTCGGACCTCCACGACGTGGGCGCGCAACGATGGAGCGTGGCGATGGTGCTCTACGGCCTCTCGATGGTGGCCCTGCAGTACCCGGTGATCCGCACGCTGGGAGAGGGCGACCACATGCTGCTCCTCTCCCTCTCCTGCCTGGCCATGGGCGCCGGCGCCGGCGCCTCGGCGTTCGTGCCCTGGCCGGCCACGCTCGCCTGCATCGCCTCGATCGCGCTCGGCATCGTCCTCCTGCTGCCGATCGCCTCCACCGTCGTCTCGCGGCTCGCGCCGGTCGACCTGCGCGGCCGCTACATGGGAGCCTGGACCATCGTCTACATGGGCGGCTACGCCCTGGGGCCGCTGCTCGGCGGGTGGGCGCTCGACGATCTCGGCGGCCATGTCGCCTTCAGCGTCGTGGCCGCCGCGTGCTTCACGGGCGCCGTCCTCTTCCCGCTGCTCCGCGGCGGCGTTCGCAGAAGGGCCGCGGAGACAGCCCGGACGGAGGCCGAGGCGGCGCTCCGCGCGGGACTGCCGGCCGACCGGCCCGGGCCGACGGTGTAGGGCGGCTCAGAAGGGACCGAGGCCGGCGTCCGCAAGCGCCCAGAAGGCGATCACGATGGCCAGCACGGCGAGCGCGCCGTTGCCCACCAGACTGCCCCACAGCCGCGCCGCAGTACGGCTCTGCCCGCCGAAGTAGCGGCGCCCGTTGAGCAGTGCGGCTTGCAGCAGGTAGAGCGCGTAGCCGAGGACGGCGACCGCCATCGCCCCAACGCCCCAGTCGAACGTCACGGCGAGGAGACCGGCGACGCCGAAGGCGCCGTTGGCGAAACCCACTTCCCACTGGAAGAACGGAGTGGGCTGATCGTCGACGTTCAGGCGCGCCGCGTCGTCCTTCCACGTGAGCACGTGACGGATCCAGCTGAGCAGGCCGATCACGACCGCATAGGCGATGGTGAAGTACGTCAGCGCCAGCTTGGAGTCGTCGCCGATCTCGTAGAACGCCAGTGCGACGCCGACACCGCCGGCGACGTAGGTCATGATCATCAGCAGGCGAGCCACGCCGTCCCCTTTCGTCGTGTACGCCGGCACATCCGGCACTGCTTCCTCTATCGGCCGGCAGGGGGTGCGGACTGAACTCCCCGCGGCGGGGAGAGCGAAGGGCCGCCACGGAGAACGGCTTCTGGCCTTGCCCACCACGCACCACGAGGGACGGCCGGTCTGGCCGGGGAAGGCGCGCGGATCAGGCGAGCGCGGCGAAGCTGCTCGCGCGCCGCGCGGGCCGGCTGCGGAGCCGCCAGGCGAAGCCGGCCAGCCGCGCCTCGTCGATGGGATCGCCGTCGTTGTAGACGAACAGGGCGGGGAGGCCGGCCTCGCGCCGAAGCTGTGCTTCGGCGATCAGGGCCGGCCCACACCCCCGCGGCGCCACGGACACCACGCCGTCGATGGGCTGCGTTCGCCAAGTGAGCAGCGCGCCGCCCACCGCCGGGATCGTCTCGCCGAAGGGGTATGGCGCGACCAGCCGGCGACTCTCCCTGTCCACCTCGCGCACGTCGTTCCAGAACACCCACGGGTGGTCCGTGCGCACCGCCTCGGTGAGACGGCCGACCACGTACCGCATCGTCGCCAGCGTCGCCTCCTTCTCCGGCCGCTTCCTGAGGGGCACGCCGTCCTGGATCTGACGCAGCTGCAGGAGCTCGAAGAAGGCGCCGTAGGGCTCGAAGATGACGCGCAGGCCGTGGTCTGCCAGCTTGCGCTGCAGATCGTCGTTGCCCCACTCGTCCACACGCAGGTAGAGGTCGCCGCACAGGTACACGTCGCGCAGCGCCGCGGCCTTCTCCCCGTCGCGCGGGAGGTCCTTGAAGGCGCACGCCGCCTCGGCGAGCACCACCTCGACCTCGCCGCAGAAGCGGAAGGCCCCGGCCACATTGCCGGCCGTGCCGGCGTCCGGCCGGGGCTGCTCGAGCATCTCGACCAGCCGGTCGGAATACGTCTCGAACAGCGCATCGCTCGCACCCGGCTCCGCCTCGTCTCCCATACTGTGGAAGCGCAGCATGTTGAGCAGATCGACGGCCACCAGCGCGGTCCAGACGACCGGCAGCATGCGGACGTTGGACGTGACGAGGCTGAAATCGGCGACCTCCACACGGTCGTCCAGGCCGAGCCGCTCGAGCGAGATCTGCTCGGTGAGCGGGAACAGGTTGGCGCGACACGCCTGGAAGCCGTTGCCGGCGCTCAAGAAGAGCGCCTTCTTCCCATCCAGCCGCGGCACCTCATCCTGGAGGAAGCGCGCGAAGCTGCCCCAGATGAGCTGGTAGGGCAGGCACTCCTTGCCGGAGCAGGCGGCGCCTGCGACGCGGAGCGCGGCGGCGTCCGGCTCCCCGACATAGGAGGCGTCGTAGCCGGCGCCGCGCATCGCCGCCGCCAGGTGACGGCCGAGACCGCCGCCGACGTGGCCGAAGAAGAAGCGGTCGTAGCCGGCGTCCAGACTGTGGGGCAGGGGCCCATCCATGCGCGCCAGGCGCGCCTGGAGGCCGGCGCCGGACTCCACATGCTCGGCCGGCACGCGGGTCGCCGAGCCGGCTTCAGCCTCGGCGGCCTCGTCCCCGCCGGCCACCTCGGCCGAGACGTCGCGCCAGCGCCGCACGGAGTGCAGAAACGCCTGCACGCGGGTCACGTAGCCGGCCCTGCCCCCGTGACCGTCGCTCTCCAGCACGGCGTGCGGCCACTCCTCCGTGAGGTCGGCGAACAGGTGCTCGATCATCGAGTTCGGGCCGCACCCGTAGGCGCCGAGCAGCAGCGGGTAGACGTCGCCGGCGACGGTGCCGGCCGCCGTGGCGCGCAGCGTCTGGCCGGCGCTCGCCCAGTGCACGCGCCGCAGGCCCGGCACGTGCTCCGCCGTCGGGTAGCAGTCCACGGGCAGCGGGACGGCGCCGTTGGCGGCGACGAGCTCGTGGATGCCGGCGTCGAGCACGACGTCGTGGATCACGTGCGTCTCGCCGGCGATCAGGACCACCGGGTACCCGTGCTCCCGCGCCCAGCCAAGGGCGCGGTCGCCCACGGTGCGGAGACCTGCTTCGAACCGGCGCTGGGAGTCCAGGGCTGCGCGGTACGCCGCCTCGAATGCCGCCGGCGAGAGCGACGGACGGCCGGTGGTCTCGGACAGAGCGCGCGCGGCTCGCGACACCGAACGTCGCACGCGCGGCGCCTCGAAGCCGTCGCCCTCCTTCTCGAAGAGCACGGGGCGCAGCACCCGCGTCGCCGAACCCTCCGCGCGCAGAGCTCGGCCGACCATGTCCGGCGCGCCCTGCGCCATGGGACATGTGTAGGTCCGTGCCCCGGCGTTGGGCAGCGGCAGGTGTACGAAGATGGGCGCGAAGAGCACGTCCACGCCCGCTCCGGCGAGCCCGTGCAGCAGCTTGACCGGCGCACAGGCGCCCGGCGCGGCGCAGCGCCGGTCACCCTCCGCCAGCGTGTCGCGCCCCGGCCGCAGCACCTCCACGCGGTGGCCCAGCCGGCGCAGGAGCGTATGGAAGAACGGCAGCGTGTCGATGAGGTAGTGCGCGTACGGCAGGCCGACGATGGGCTCGCCACCTGGGCCGGCGCTCTTCACGTGCTCGTCCCGGAGCAGGCTCTCCAGGAGCTCGTCCCGCTCACGGTAGGGGTTTGGCGCGTCCTTGGGAAGCTTCTCACCAGCCGCCGACACGGCGTCGTACTTGGGACACTGGCCACCGCTCACGATCTTCTCGGTGGCGTCGCCCACGGCGATCTCCGCCAGCTCGAGGTGGCAGCGGTTCTGGCAGTCCCGGTCGCCGCACTGGAACTCACGGCGCCCGGCCACGCGGGCTTCGAGGACGCGCGCGAGATCGGCGGGCTCCGCGCAGGCCACCCCGGCAGTCCGGGCCGTGAGCAGGGCGATGCCGACGGCGCCCATCGACCCAGGGTCGGCGGGCACGACGACCTCTCGTTCGAGCACCGCCGCCAGCGTCCGCGCGAGCGACGGGTCCGTCGCCGGCTTGCCCTGGAAGAACACGCGGTCCAGCAGCCGGCGCTGACCCATCACCCGACTGCGGTAGTTGCGTACCACCGAATGCTGCAGGCCGGCGAAGATGTCCTCCCGACTGAAGCCGTCGCCGAGCGCCTCGGCGGCGACGTCGGCCACGAACACGGTGCATGTCTGCCCGAGGTCGGGGGGCCCGTCGCTGCGGGCGGCCAGACGACCGAACTCGCCGATGTCGTCTACCCCGTGCGCGATCGCCTGCTCCTCGAGGAAGGAACCGGTGCCGGCACTGCACACGCGGTTCATGTCCGCGTCCACCACGCGGCCGTTCTCGACGTTGATGAACTTGGCATCCTGTCCGCCGATCTCGACGATGGACAGGCTGCGGCCGCCGTCGGGGTCGAGCGCGGCCGCAGCCGCCGCGTGAGCGACGATCTCGTTCTGGACGACCAGCCGTGCCCCGAGTTCGGGCACGGCGGCGCGGAAGACGGTGGCGGCGGCGTCTCGCCCGGAGCCGGTGAGTCCGACGGCCACCACCGGGTTGGGCACCATCTCGCCGACCTCGGCGACGAGGGCCTGCGCGGCCTCCACCGGGTTGCCCTCGGTGCGCCGGTAGACGGCCGCGAGCACGGCGCCGGAGGCGGCGTCCACGAGCGCGGCCTTGGATCCGGTGGAGCCCAGATCCAGGCCGAGCACGGCCGGCGCCTCGCCGTCGCCCGGCGACGGGGCGGCGCCGAGCCGGACGACCGAGCCCGGACCGGCGGCGGCCGGCTCGAGACGGCCGATACGGCTTCGCGCGCCGCGCACCAGGGCCTCAGGCCCGGCCGGGAACGCCGCCGCCTCCCCCGCCGCGGCACAGGCGGCGGCATAGCGGAGGGCGCCGAGAGCCTCGAACACGCCGGCCTGCCCGGCGACGGTGACCGGAGCCGTGCTGAGAGCCGCCACGCCTGCGGCGATGGGCCCGATGAGGGCCCCGTGCCCGACCAGGACCACGGGGCCGTCGACCTTGCTCTTGTCGTACAGGCTGTGCACGTTGCGGGCCACTCCCTCGAACAGCCCGCGGAAGATGCGACCGTGCGATTCCCCCTGGTTGGCGAAGTGGGTGAGCTCGCTCTTGGCGAACACGGCGCAGCGACTGGTGACGGTGACGCCGTCCGGCGTGGCCTCCGCCAGCGCGACGGCGTCCTCGAGGGACCGGCCGAGCCGGGCGCAGAGGCCCTCCACCGTCTCGCCGGTGCCCGCGGAGCAGCGCTCATTGGCCTCGTACCGGATGGTGCCGGCGACGTCGCGCGTGAGCACCGAGTAGCCGCCACCGCCCACGCGGACGACGTTGAGCGGTCCCTGCGGACACAACCAGGCGGCGGCCTGCTCCTGCGCGATCTCCTCGGGCACGCCGCCGATCGCGGGCGCGCCGAGACGCTCGCCGTACACCCCGGTGGCGGCGACGGCGGCGAGGCGGCTCGCGTCCAGTTCCCGGTAGAGCTCGAGGAACGGGCGGAGCGGATCGCCCAGGTGTCGCTCCGCCCGGGTCTCGAGCACCCGAGGCTCGCCGTCCGGGCCCAGCTCGGCGACGGCGAGCGACGTCGTCACCTTGCCGAGATCGACGCCGAGCACCAGCGGCCAAGCGGCCGCGCCGGGGTCGCGAGCGGACGGCGTACGGGAGCGTTCAGAGGGGTCAGTCACGCCCTGCTTATACCAGAGCGGCCGGGCGCGCTCCATCGCCCGCCGTGCGGGGTCAGCTCCCGCGGCGCTCCGGCCCGTCGTGACCGAGTCTCTCCCGGCGCCGGTCGTCCACCGTCTCGACCCCGTCCCCATGCTCGAGCCAGCCGGTTCCGCCCAGGCGCGCGTCGTTGAGCGCGCGTGCCAGGAGCATGACCAGGTCGTCGTTGGGCTCTGTGAGCCAGGCGGCCACCGCGGCGTCCAGTGCCGGCGAGGGGCCGTCGCGCCGCGCCCGCCAGACGTCGCCGTCGTCCATGACGAGATACCGGTCTCCGGCGGCTCAGGGACGGCGATCGTCGATCAGCCAGCCGTTCGCCTGCGGCTCGGCTGCCTGCCCGGGCTGATCGCCGAAGACGACGCCCCGGTTCGGGGCGCGCCCTGCGACGCGCATGTTCGCCGTCCACTTGGTCGTCACTTCGCGGAGCTTGCCGCGCGGGTCCCTCGGCCGATACTCGTATGCCACCACGCACCTCCTTGCCAGGCTCTGCGCGCAATTGTTGCGTGAGACGGTTGACGATTCAAGGGGAGAGATCCGCTCCACGGCCCGCCGATCCGGTGACCGTCCCTGCAAGGCCCTCGCCGCTGTGCCGGGAGCGCCGGGCGGGGTACAGTAGCGCCATGAACGACGATCACGGACTCGATCCCGAGCTGGAGCGCCTCCTCGACGACGCCTGGGAGGCGCTCGAAGGCGGCGACCTGCGCGCCGTCAAGCGATCCCTGCGGGCCGCGCGCGAGGCCGCCGGCGATGACCCTGCGGTCATCGAACTGGAGGCGGCGCTGGCGCGCGAGCAGGACGAGCCGGAGCGGGCGCTCGACGCCTACCGGCGCTGGAGCGAGGCAGACCCGGACGACCCAGAGCCCTGGATCGGGTCCGCCGAGGTCTACCTCGACTTCGATGAGCCCGGCGAGGCCGCACGCCTGCTGCGCGAGCTGCTCGCCGGCCCCCGTCTCGACCCGCTCGACGAGGCCGACGCCCGTCACCTGCTCGGCGTGGCCTGCGAGGAGAAGGGCGACCGCAAAGGCATGGTCAAGGAGTGGCTCGCCACCCTGCGTCTGGACGAGGCCAACGACGGACCGCAGCCGCGCATGGGCCGACAGGAGTTCGAGCGCCTGGCGGCGGAGGCCCTGGACGAACTCCCGGACGAGATCCTCGCACGGCTCGGCAACGTACCCGTGTTCGTCGAGGACCGTCCGTCAGAGGCGCTCGTCCTCGAGGGCCTCGACCCGCGTACTCTCGGTCTCTTCCACGGCATCGCGATGCCGGACCAGTCCATCCTCGGCCCAGGCCCCGACGTCGGCGTCATCCATCTGTTCCAGCGCAATCTGGAGCGGGACGCGCCTGACGACGACGACCTGGCCGAGCAGATCCGCATCACGGTCCTGCACGAGACGGCGCACTACTTCGGCGCCGGCGAGCAGGACATGCACCGCTTCGGTCTGAACTAGCCGGGACGCCCCCCGAGCACCGTCGCGGCACGCCCTGATCCTGACGTCCTCGTACGAGAGCGGGGCGGCCGGCTGACGCCGGCCGCCCCGCGGCTCCGCACTGGATCCACGCTCTCTTACTGCACGTTGACCATGGTCATGTAGATCGCGCCCGGCGTGCCGCCCTCTGCAGGCGGGTCGCAGATGAGCACGAGCTGGGCAGTCCCGGAGGCCAGCGCCTTGAAATGGAACACCGTCATCCCGGGAGCTCCGGGCATGTCGGTCGTCGGCGCCTCTGCCGTCGGGTCGCCCGCCTGCTCGATCACGCCGTCGGGGATCGTGCTCTGCACGCTCCACTGATAGCCGGTGGACGCCGTGTTGCTCTCCACGGCGATGTCGAAGAGGTCGCCGGCCTTGACCTCGATCGGCTTGGCCACCTTGCGCTCGGCGGCGGTCACCGTGACGGGCAGCTTGCCCTTGCCGACCGTCGCCGAGAAGGCGTAGGCCTGCGCCGGGTAGCCGCCGGACGTCGTCGCGACGGTGACCGGCGTCCCCACACCGTGGTTCTTCGCCTTGAAGGCCAGGATTACGTTCTGACCCTGCTTGACCGGCTTGGACGCGGCGAGCTGCTTGGTCGACACCGGCGCGGACCAGACGCCCGCGCTCGCCGCCAGCTTGAGCTTGATCTCGTCGCCGGGCAGTACGTGCACGGTGTCCGCGGCGTTGGACGGCGCGGCGGTGACGGTCTTGGGCGTGTACCCCGGCTTGGCGGCCACGTTGACCTGCCACGTCTTGATCGGCATGACCTCGGCCGGCTGGGACTGGTAGTCGGCGATCAGCGGGGTCTTGCCCGCGCCCACCACCTCGAACGTCCATACCATCTTGCCCTTCGACCCCATGGTGTCGTTGTCGGGGAAGAACTTGGGCTCGCCCACCTGCTTGAGGACCTTGGCGTTCGGCTTCTGGAACGTCCACTGGAAGTCCGTGGAGGGCTGGTCCTGGAGCGACACCTGGATGGTGTCGCCGGCCTTGGCCGGCACGTCCTGGCCGTCGCTGTGCTTGTTGAGCTGATGCACGACGGGGGCCTTCGGCGTCCTGAGCGTCACAGGCAGTGCAAACGTCTGGAGCGGCGGGTCGCCGGTCGGCCGATTGACGAGCACGAGCGTCGTGCTGCCGGCGGCCGTGCCGGAGAAGGTCATGGTCTGGGTGCCGCCCGAGTACTTCTGGTCCACGAGCTTGAGCTGCGGCGAGCCGGCGACCATCTGCCACGCATGGCGGCCGGCGTCAGACGCCTTCTTGATGGTGACGACGAGGTTGTCGCCGGTACGCAGCTCGGCGGTCTCGGCCGTGTACTCCTCGCCGGCGTCGACGTCCACCGGCACGTGGCCCGGCTTGGCCTTCACGACGAGCGCCCAGGTGGCGCCGGGAGGGCCCTCGGCCGGCGGCTGATACCAGAAGCCGACCTCATCGACGCCTTCTTCCAGCACTTCGAACGTGAACTCGGTCTTGCCGGACGCCCCCGCGAGGTTGCTCTTCGGGGCGATGACCTCGCCGTCGCCGATCTGCTTGAGCACGTCGGCGTCGCTCAGGTCCTGGCTCACCCAGCTGTACCCGGTGCTCGCGTTGCTGTTCAGGCGCACCTTGATGGTGTCGCCGACGCGCGCGTGCACCACCTGCGGCAGGTGCGCCTCGGCGACGTGCGTCGTGCTCACGACAGTCGGACTCGGGCTCGGGCTGGACGCTTCGCCGCCCGAGCCCGAATCGCCGCAGGCCGCCACCCCGAGCGCCAGCAGTACCGTCGCTCCGATCGTCCCCAGCACTCCCACCTTCGATCTCACGTCCCACCTCCATCGGTCTACCCCTGTGCCCCGGATGTCGCCTCCTCGTGCCAGAGAGCCTCGCGCTGCCCTGGCGGGTCCACGCAGTGCACTCACTGGTTGCGTGCGCGCCGGTGCGTCCGGGTCGTCGGCAGCAATCGTCGGCGCGGGGCTTCCCAAGGCGCATGGGCATGAGGCCTTATTGCGTGCGCACGGCTGGTCAGATGTCCCAGGGCCGGGGCCGGCGGCGGAGTGGCCGGGGCCGGCGGTGACGTTGCCGGGCGGCGGAGTGGCCGGGCCGCAGTGAGCAGGGTTTCGGCGCCGAAGGCGGCGGTCAGGACGCGGCGGACAGGCCGAGCAGCTGCAGCGCGCGCCTCTTGAGAGCGCTGCCGATCTCGGCCTTGGCGGTCTCGTCGGCGCCGCCGCCGATGAGGAACGCATAGCCCTCTTCGAGGGCCTTGACGGTGACGGCGAGCTCGTGGGCGTCGTCGGCGGCCACGCAGCCGGCGGCCATGCAATCGGCGATCGTGGTCTCGACGAGCTCGAGCGATGCCTCGTACAGGGCCGCGTAGCTCTTGCGGACGGCCGGATGTCGGAGACTGACGTAGAAGCACGCGTAGAAGACGCTGTCGTCCAGCAACTGGTGGTACTCGGGCGAGAAGAACGTGTCGAGGATCGCGAGGAGCCGCTCACGTGGGTCCTCTATCGCGGCCAGCCGGTCGCCGTACCCGTGGCGGTACTCCTCGAGCAGGTGATCCACCAGTTCGATGGTCATCTGCTCCTTGGTGCCGAAGTAGTGGATGAGCAGGCTGGGGGGCGCGTCGATGCGTCTGGCGATCTTGGCGATCGACGCGCCCTGCAGGCCCTCGTCCTTGAGCACCTGGTAGTAGGCGACCAGCATCTCTCGCCGCCGCTGTCGCGCCCATTCTTCGCGCTTCATGGCGCGCCCGCCGCGCCGGCCGTCCGGTCCATGCGGGCACTCTACCGGTTCGGTTCGGCCGGGGGAAGGAGCCGTTCCCGCAGGGGAGCGGCAGACACTCCTCTATCGGGACGGCGTCACCCCCTCAGGAGTCGAAGCCGAGCCCGAAGCGGTCCAGAGCGCGCAGCCACGCGTTGCGACTGCCGCCATGCAGCTCGGCGTGCGCTGTGGATCGACGCGTCACCTCGATCACCGGGAACAACAGCGGCTCCGGCGGGAACGGCACAGGCCGGCTGCGCACGAAGGCCAGCTCCGTGAGCTCCGTGCGCCGTCCGTGGACGAGATCGAGGGCCACCAGCGCGCCGAACCGCGATGCGGCGACGCCAAGCCCTGTGTACCCCAGGACGTAGGAGACGCGGCCTTCCAGGGCGGTGCCCCAGAACTGGCAGAAGCGCGAGCAGGTGTCGATCACGCCGGCCCAGCGGTGCGTGAAGCGGAGCCCTTCGAGCTGGGGAAACGTCGTCAGGAAGTGACCGGCCAGCTGAGCGAAGATGTCGGGCCGGTCCTCGTACTCCCTGCGGATGCGACGGCCGCGGTAGTACACCGCATCCCACCCGCCCCACAGGATGCGCTGATCCTCGGTGAGCCGGTAGTAGTGGAACAGGTAGCCGGCGTCGGCCAGGGCCTGCCGGCGCGGCCATCCGATCGCGTCAAGCTGCGCCGGCGTGAGCGGCTCGGTCATCAGCGCGTAGTCGTACACCGGCACCACGTGGAAGCGCAGACGTCGGAGCAACGGCCTGAAGGCATTGGTGGCGAGAACGGCGCGCGCGGCGCGGACGCCGCCCCACGGCACGCGCAGGTCGACGCCGCCGCCAGACCGCGCGAGCGCGGAGACGGGCGTGCTCTCGTAGATGCGCACGCCGCGCTCCTCGCAGGCGCGGGCGAGGCCCCACGCCAGACGTGCCGGATCCAGGATCGCCGAGTCGTGGTGCCAGTGGCCGGCGAGATACGTGGGCGAAGCGATCTCCTCGCGAAGCGCCTCGCCGTCCAGCCAGGTGCCGGCGACCCCTGCGGCCGCTGACCGTTCGTACGCCTCGCGGAGCACGTCGATCTGCCAGGGGGCCGTGGCCACGTCCATCTCGCCGGTGCGCTCCCACCCGCACGCGATGCCGAGTTCGCCGACGGTGCGTTCTATCGCCGCCAGGTTCTCGTCGCCCAGTCGCACCAGCCGGGCGTTCTCGGCAGGGAAGAGCTCCTCGCCCTGGCTGAAGCCGTGCGTGAGCGACGCCATGCAGATGCCGCCGTTGCGTCCGCTGGCCTGACCGCCCACCGTCCCGGCCTCGAGCACGACGACGTCGGTCGCCGGATCCTGTTGCTTGGCCAGCAGGGCGGCCCAGAGGCCGGAGAAGCCGGCGCCGACGACGGCGAGGTCGCAGGACTCGAAGCCGGTGAGCGCCGGTCGCGCCGCCGGGACGGACGGCGAGTCCAGCCAGAACGGCTGAGGACGCGACTCGCGGAGCGACCGCAGCGCGGCGGCCCTGTCGAAGGAGCTGAGGCGATCCATGGTAACCACCCTCCCAGGCGGTGGGGTGTGGGCGCCGGGGGCGGCACTGCCGCCGGCGCCGGGAGCGGGACGGTCAGTCGCCGTCGGGAGGGATGGCGGGACCGACCACGCCGTCGATCCAGCCGCGCGGCCTGCTCCAGCTGTCGTGGATGCCGTGCCAAGGCTTCATGCAGCGAGCGTACGAGCGCCGCCTCGGCGACGTCAAGCGTCTCTGGAGCGGATGATCAGGATCGCGCAAGAAGAGCCCTGTGCGGTCCGAGGATCGATCAGGAACGGCCGTCGGAAGACTGGCGCGGCCGGACGTCGCCTCGCGGCTGCGGGAGGCCCCGGACGCGGCGACGACGGCCCGGCGGCGGGGCGGCTCCCTTGCGGACGGCCGCCGCCCCGCCCGGCACGGTCACTCGGTGTCGAAGTCGACGGGCTTGTTCTCGCAGGACAGCGTCGAGAAGCGGCACAGGGCGCTCGGCGGAAGCAGGACCTTGCCCGCCTCGCCGTGGTGCGTCGCATCGCCCACGGACTCGGGCGCCTCCAGTCTGTAGTAGTCGTAGAGGCGCCCCTCACGGTGCGCCGCGTAGTCCCTGCCCTTCATCGCGTTGGGAGCCCCGGTGAGCTTCTCCATCGAGTAGTGCACCTCGAGCCCGTTGTCGGCGACGATCACGTCGGTGACCGGGATCACGCTGAAGAATCCCGGAAAGAAGCTGGTGTCGACGAGCAGCCAGTGCGGACGACCGTCGTCGTCCACGTACAGGTCGCTGATCTCGCCGATATCGCGCTCCGTCTCGTCGAGCAAGTGCCTGCCCTGCAGTTCCTCGGCGGTGAGTGAGATGGTGGCCATCGTCCCCCCTCCTTCGGGCGCCCGCGCGGGCGGGCGATGCTGGTCGTGCGCTGGCTGCGTCCTACCCGTGGCGGGGCCGGGGGGAACGTCGACGCACAGGCCGACGGCGAGACGGCGAAGCGCGCCGTTCGTCGCCGGCCTCGGCCGAGCCCGACAAGAGGTGGTCTGCATGGCGCCGGCAGGAGGCGCCGCAGCCCCGGGAGGGAGCGAGAGTCGGGCCCATGGGATGCGCGAGCGCCTGCCGAAGGCTAGGATTCGAGGAGGGCTTTGCGTTGCCGATACTGTAAGCAACCTGAAGCCTTCAGTCTGGAGATTCTCGCATGTCAGCCCACCGCCATACGCTCCTCGTGCTTCTCGCGGCGACGCTCTGCGTCCTCGCCGCTCTGCCGGCCGCGGCGGCCGGGAAGACTGCGCAGCCGGAGCTGGGCCCGCTCAACCCGGCCTTTGTCCGTGCGCTCCGCGACCCCGTCGGCACGATGGGGCTGGGTCGCATGCCGAGCCCCGTCGAGGTCGAGGTGAGCGCGTCCGTCGAGGCGAAGGCGACCTCCCAGACGCTTCCTTCAGCGTACAGCCTGCCGAGCCTCGGCCAGGTCATCGACCCTGTCAAAGACCAGAATCCCTACGCAACCTGTTGGGCCTTCTCCAACATCGTCGCCCTCGAGTCCGCCCTGCTCAAACAGACGGGCGTGGCGTTGGACATGAGTGAGGACAACCTGGCCGGGAGGAGCGGCTTCTGGTCGTCACGGGCTCAGCGCTACAGCAAAGGAGGCTGGGATTTCATGGCGATCGCCTACTTCGCTCGCTGGGCGGGGCCTGTCACCGAGGCCAGGGATCCCTACGACGGAGCGCCGGTCGCCGCCGCCGCGGTCCGGCACGTCCAGGGCAGTATCATGATCCCGGGCCGCGCTTCGAGTCTCGACAACGACTTGATCAAACAGCTTGTCGTCGACCACGGGGCGGTCTCCGTCGGCATGTTCATGGATGAGGACGCCTACTATGGCAGCACTCCCTACTGGGATGAGACTACCTCGTCCTACTACTGCTGGGAGCGGTACGACTACGAGAACCATGGAGTCGCGATCGTCGGCTGGGACGACGCGTATCCGGCGTCCAACTTTGGGGCCTCCCCCGCGCCGCCCGAAGGCGACGGCGCCTTCCTCGTCCGCAACAGCTGGGGTACCGGTTGGGGCGACGCCGGGTACTTCTGGGTGTCCTACTATGACAAGGGGTTCGCGCGTGACATCGGCCTGGGGACCCTCGGCGGGTGTGTGGCCTACGCCGACGTCCAGGGCATCCGCAACTATTCCAGGAACTACGGCTACGACAAGCTCGGGGTGACGAGTCGCATCGGCTACAAGGAGGGGTCGCCGATCTGGGGCGCCAACCGCTTCAAGGCCGTCTCCATCCGCCCGATCAAGGCGGCGGGCTTCTACACGCTCTCCTCGAACACGCGGTACGAGATCTGGGCGGGTCGGTCCTTCAAGAAGCTCACGCGCCGCGCCCGAGGCACCGCAACCCTGCCCGGCTACCACACGGTCCCGTTCAAGAACCGGCTCACGGTACGCAAGGGCAAGCACTTCGTCGTCGCGCTCCGACTGCAGTCGCCGGGCGACAGGGCTCCTCTCGCCATCGAACAGCGGGTCGTCTTCGCCGCCGCGAGCGCGAAGAAGGGTCAGAGCTACGTGGGAGCCAAGCGCTGGCGCCTCTCCGATCTCACGAGGCAGAAGGGCTTCGGCACGGCGAATGTCTGCCTCAAGGCCTTCGCCCAGTGACAGGGAGGACGGCCGCGCCGGCGTGAGCGCCGCGCGGCCGAAGAGACGGCCGTTCCGATTGCGCGCCGTGCTCTTCGACTTCGACGGCACGCTGACCCACCCCGGAGCGCTCGACTTCGCCGCCGTCAAGCGCGAGGTCGGCTGCCCGCCCGACCAGTTCGTCCTCGAGTGGATCCTCTCGCTCGAGGACGACGAGCGTCGCGCCGCCGCCACGCTCGCGCTGGAGCGGTTCGAACTGGCCGCCGCCGAAGCATCGGCGCCGAACGAAGGCGCAGAGGAGCTCGTCCGGTGGCTCCGGGAGCAGGGACTGAGGACAGGAGTGCTCACGCGCAACGGCCGTAGCGCCGTGGACCGAGCCCTGCGGCGCTTCACGGCGCTCACCCCCGCCGACTTCGACGTGATCGTCACGCGCGACGATGCGCACCTGGCCCCGAAGCCGTCGCCGGATGGGGTGCTCCATGCCGCGGCGGCGATGGGTGTGGCGCCGGAAGAGACGCTCGTGATCGGGGACTTCGTGCTGGACGCGCAGGCCGGACGGGCGGCCGGCGCCGTGACCGTCTACCTTGTCACTCACGGGGTCCCGGACGACGGGGAGGCGGCCGAGCCACACCCGGACGACTGCGACTTCGTCCTCGCTCGGCTCGCCGAGCTCCGTGACGTGGTGCGGCTCGGCCTGCCGCTGCCGCAGGGCAAGCTGCCGAACGACCTGCTGGCGGGGTTTCTCGCAGACGCCGCCGGCGACGACCCGGCGCTGCTCGTACCCCCGGGCGTGGGCGAGGATGCCGCCGTCGTCGAACTCGGCGGCTCCGACGTGCTGGTCGTCCACGGCGACCCCATCACCCTCGGCGGCGGCGATCCCGGCAAGGCCGCCGTCCTCGTCAACGCCAACGACATCGCCGCCGCCGGCGCCGAGCCGCGCTGGCTGCTCGCGACGGTGCTGCTGCCGCCGGCCACCACGCCGTCGCAGGCGCTGGCCATCCTTGACGGCCTCGCCGCCGCGGCCGCCCGGTCCGCTGTCACCGTCGTCGGCGGGCACACGGAAGTGACCGACGCCGTCACGCGACCGGTGATCTCACTCGCCGCCCTCGGGACCGTGGACCACGCCGGGCTCAAGGACAAGCGGTCGGCACGGCGCGGCGACCGGGTGCTCCTGACCAAGCAGCTCGCCATGGAAGGGGCGGCGTTGCTCGCCGAGGAGCTCGGCGAGCGTCTCCGTGATCTCGGCATGGGCGCGGACGAGCTGGCCGCCTGCCGCGCCCTGCAGGAGCACGTCGGCATCCTGCCGGAGGCGCGGGTTGCGAGCGGGTTCGCCGGCGTTCGCGCGATGCACGACGTCACCGAGGGTGGGCTCGCCACGGCGCTGCGGGAGCTGTCCGCCGCCACCGGGCACGGCGTGATCGTGCACCGCGACCGGATCCCGATCTCCCGCGAGACCGGGCGGGTCTGCCGGCTGCTGGGTGCAGACCCGCTCGGGCTGATCGCCTCAGGCAGCCTGCTGGTCTGTTGCGACCCGGCGGAGGCGCCCGGTCTGCTCGTCGCGTTCGACGAGGCCGGGATACTCGCCACGGACATCGGCGAGCTCACGGAGGAGGGCGCCGGGGTCGCCGCGCTGGAGCGCGGCCGGCCGGCGCCCTGGCCCGCCTTCACTACCGACGAGGCCGCGCGCCTGCTCTCGCGGCACGGCCGGCCGCACGGCGAGGAGAGCCGGACGGCGAGAGACCGGTGAGGACGGGCTGACGGCCCGACCGGCGGGCGCAGCCCTCAGAGGGCCGTGAGCTGCCAGTCGATGTTCATCTCGTCGCAGAGCTCGCCGAGCGCCTCGCGCACTTCCGCGACGGGGGTCGCCGCCGGCACCGACACCACGAGCTCCATCTCGAACAGCGGCGTGTTGGTGTAGGGCGCCGGTCGTAGCGACGAGTCGACGCTCTCGATGTTGACGCCCTTCTCGGCCAGCAGGTGCGAGACCGACTGCATCAGGCCGGGGTGGTCCATCGCCCACGTGTTGAGCCTGAAGGGCAGCGCCGGGGCCTGCTCCGCCGACCCGGCATCAGCGGGCCGCAGCTCGGCGTGCACGTGGCTGGAGCGGCGCAGCAGGCCGAGACCGTCCTGCAGTCGCGCCGTAGCCCCCTCGTCGCCGGCGATGAGCATCATCATCGCGAACTGGCCGCGCAGGTTGACCATGCGGCTGTCCTCGAGGTTGCCCCCGCGTTCGGTGATGTAGCGCGTGACCTCGTCGACGAGACCCGGGCGGTCGTCGCCGACGGCGGTGAGCACTACATGGTGCAGGAGGTCCATACCGCAGACAGTAGCTGCAACCGCACCGAATGACAAAGTCCATCTGTGTCGAACCCGGCCGCCAGCGAGTGAGGTAGAGTGGAGAGGTGACACCGCAGACCAGAGCCGACCTGCACGTCCACTCCAGGTACTCCGACACCTCGGGCAACGCCGGCATCCGTGCGCTGCGCAGCTCCGAGTCGTTCACCGACCCCGTGGAGCTGTACCATGCAGAGCGCGCACGCGGCATGGACTTCGTCACCATCACCGACCACAACACGCTGGCGGGCTCCCTGGCGATCGCGCACCTGCCCGGCACCTTCCTGGGATGCGAGTTCGACACGTGGTTCCCGGAGGACGGTGCTCGCGTCCATGTCGTTGCCCTGGGCATCGACGAGCGGACGTTCTCGGTGGCCAACCAGGCGAGGTCCAACGTGTACGACCTGGTCGCCGTGCTGCGCGAGGCGGACGTGACGCACTACCTCGCGCACCCGCTCTTCGACATGAGCGGCAAGCTCACGCCGGAGTCCGTGGAGCGCATGCTCCTGCTGTTCAACGTCCTGGAGGGGCGAAACGGGGCGCGCACCAGCCGTAGCAACGGGTTGCTGCGCGCCATCGCCGCCGGCCTCACCCGGGAGCAGATGGAGGCGATGGCCGAGCGCCGCGGCATCGAGCCGTACGGCGAGACCCCGTGGCGCAAGTCCCTCACCGGCGGCTCGGACGACCACAGCGGTCTCTTCGCCGCCAGCGCCTACACTGTGGCCGGCGGCGACGGCTCCGTCGACGGCTTTCTCCGAGCCGTCGCCGCCGGCGACTGTGCCCACGACGGCATCGACGGCGACGCGCGCACGCTGGCGCACAGCATCTACGCCGCGTCGTTCTGGAAGATCCGCGAGATCCTCCGTCTGGACGAGCACGACGGACGCAAGCGGGCCCTCGGCCTGCTGCGCAAAGGCTTCGGACGCATCGGCCGCGACGTCCCCGTGCTTGAGAAGACGCTGCGCGGCGTGCGCCGCATGGCGCCGGGCCTGTACCGCGACGGCGATCACCGCGGCCCCTCCTGGGAGGAGGTGCTCGACCGCGAGATCGGCAGCCTGATCGCCGACCCCGCCGGCATCAACGCCGTGGATGCCAGGGAGCTGAACCGGCGGTTGTTCGTCGTGGCCCAGCGTCTGGCCGACGACGTGATGGGCATGCACCTCACGGCGCTGCTCGACCCGGCAGTGCGCCTCACGGTCAGACAACAGCTCCAGAGCCTGTACGCCGTCGGCATGGTCGCCTTCCTTGAAATCCCGTACTACTTCGCCTGGAGCTTCCAGAGCCGGGACAGGGACCTGCAGGAGCAACTGCGTGCGTACTTCCTGGGCGAGCGCCGGACTGCGCGGCGCGAGAAGGTCGCCGTGCTCTGTTCGGTGCCCCCACAGCCGGCTCAGAGCGGCCATCGATGCGATGCGCCGGAGGCGGGAGCGGCCACACGGCGCGACATCGACGTGACCCTCGTCACCTGCTCCATCGACTCGGTGACGCCGGCGGAGCACGTCGCGGACTTCAGGGCGCTCGCCTGGCGACCCTCCCGCGACGGGGCGGGACCGGACTGGGTGGTCCCGCCGCTGGTCGAGATCGTGGACTACATCGAGGAGGAGCGGTTCACCGCCATCCACACCGACTCGACCGCCGGCCAGGGTCTGGTCGCCCTCGCCGCGTCGCGCCTGTTGCACCTGCCGGTGACCGGTGCCGTCGATCCGGCGGGGCTGGCGGCGCCGCTCGCGCCCGGCGATATCGCCGGGCGGCTGCGGCGCCGCTACCTCGCGTGGTTCTACGGGCGGCTCGACGAAGCGTTCGCACCGACGCGTGAGGCCGCCCGCGCACTCGTCGCCGCCGGTGTCGATCCGTCGAGGGTCACCGTGGTGCCGCCCTCCGAGGCAGGTCGCGCCGGCGCTGAGTGACGCCGGCCCCGACTGACGCCGGACCGGCCCCAGATCACTCCGCCTCGGCGAGCAGCGCGTAGATGCGCCGGCGGGCCTCGCGCAGGATCTCCAGGGCCTTCTGGGCGTCGTCGGCCGACCCCGAGACGGCGACCTGCTTGACGGCGCCGCCGAGCGCCCCGACCGTCTGCCGCAGGGCGAAGCGGGGATCCAGCTCTCCCTCAGCGCCCCAGGGCGCGTCGCCCAGGCGCTCCTTGATGGCTGCAGCCTCGGTCGTCCCGGCCTCGGTGAGCGAGAACACGCGCCGCCCTTCGGCCTCCTCTCCCTTGATCAGACCCTGGTCCTCGAGCAGCTGGAGGGTCGGATACACCGAGCCGGGGCTCGGACGCCAGGCGCCGCCGCTGCGCTCCTCGAGGCGCTGCATGATCTGGTAGCCGTGCGCAGGCTCGTCGGCCAGTGCCAGCAGGATCGCCGCGCGCACGTCCCCGCGGCGGGCGCGCGACCTCGGCCCGTGCCCGAAGCCGGGACCGAACCATGGGCTGTGGCGCTGACCGTGCTCGTGACCGTGCGGGTGCTTGCGACCGCGCTGTTCACCCATGACGGACCTCCTCCCAGAATGGAACCGCGTCTCTCTGCTTCCTTCGTGCATGACGCTCCTTGTCTTTTCGCGTTGTAACACGATATATCGTAATATACCGCTCGCGATTGTCAAGTGCCGTCGCTCTGGTTCCTGTAGAATCCCGGGCCATGATCCACTACCGGGACACGCGCGGCGCCGTGGACGCACCCCGTACCTTCACGGAGGCGATCCTCGAGGGTATCGCCCCCGGAGGCGGTCTCTTCGTGCCCGAGCGCCTGCCCAGGTTCGGCATGGACCAGATCGTGGCGCTGGCGGACGTGCCGTACCACGCACGGGCGGCGGCCGTGTACGAGGCCTTCGGCCTCGACGTCTCCGCCGCCCGCACGCGCGAGATCGCCGCCCGGGCCTACGGTCCCAACTTCGACCACCCGGAGATCGCCCCGGTCGTCGACGTCGCGCCGGGGCGACACGTGCTCGAGCTCTGGCATGGCCCCACGCTCGCCTTCAAGGACATGGCGCTGCAGTGCATGCCTCTGTACTTCAGCGAGGCGTTGGAGCAGGCCCACGCAGGGGGAGCCACCGACCTCGACTTCCTCATCCTGGTTGCCACCAGCGGCGACACGGGCGTGGCGGCGCTCAACGGCTACGCCGATCGCGCCCACACCCGCATCTGCGTCTTCTATCCGGACGCCGGCGTCTCGGCTCTGCAGGAGCTGCAGATGGTCACGCAGCCGGGCGACAACCTCACCGTGTACCGCCTGGCCGGCGACTTCGACGCCTGTCAGACGTCGGTCAAGGCCGTGTTCGACGACGGGGCGTTCGCCGCCGAGCTCGCCGAGCGCCATGGCCTGGCCCTCAGCTCGGCCAACTCGATCAACTGGGGCCGGCTGCTCCCGCAGATCGTCTACTACATGAGCGGCTACGCCGATCTCGCCGCCCGCGGCGCCGTCGCGGCCGGCGACCCCATCGACGTCTGCGTCCCCACCGGCAACTTCGGCAACATCCTCGCCGCCTGGTACGCACGCGACATCGGCGTGCCGGTCCGCCGGCTGCTGTGCGCGAGCAACACCAACAACGTGCTCTACGACTTCCTCTCGAGCGGCGTCTACGACATCGCCGCCCGCTCGCTCGTCAAGACGCCCTCGCCCTCCATGGACATCCTCATCTCGTCCAACCTCGAGCGCCTGCTGTACGACCTCACCGGCGATCCGGCGCGCATCGCCGGGTGGATGGCGGAGCTCAAGGCGTCCGGCCGGTTCACCGTGGACGACGAGACGCACGACAAGCTGACCGCGTCGTTCACCCCCGAGTGGGTGGACAACGACACCTGCCTGGAGGCGATCGGCCGTGTGCAGCGCGAGCTGGGCTACCTGCTCGATCCTCACACGGCCGTGGCGTGGGTGGCCGCGGAGCGGCTCGGCGGCGACGTGCCGGTGCTCATCGCGAGCACCGCCCACTGGAGCAAGTTCGCCGCCGACGTGGTCCGCGGCCTCACCGGCGTCGCCGCCGGCGAGCCCGTCCCGGGCGTCGACGACGACCTCGAACTGCTCGACAGGGTCGTCGACCTCGCGTCCGGAGCGAGCGTCCCGCCGCAGCTTCGCGCCGTGCGCGCCCGCCCGCGGCGCTTCGACGCCCGCGTGGCGGCCGGCCGCGAGCCGGTCGAGGCCGCCCTGCGGGAGTGGCTCGCCGGCTCCTGACGCCGCCGGGTCTCACATCACCATCAAGGAGAGTCGATGAGCGAGCACTACAAGGGCCAGGGCGTGGGCTGGATCCACTTCGCCGGCGTGTTCTACCTGATCGCGGCCGTCTTCAACGCCATCGCCGCGATCTCGATCCTGAGCCGTGGCGAGCTCTTCGACGACAGCAAGCTCGTCGTCTCCGACCTGGGCACCTGGGGCTGGATCTTCCTGGTCGTCGCCGCGATCCAGCTGGTAGCGGGCGTCGCGGTGCTGCGCCGACTGCGCGCCGCTCGAGTCCCGGCGATCGTCCTGGCAGTGATCGGCATGGTTGCCTGGTTCGTGGTCTTCTCCGTGCTCCCGTTCTGGGGGCTCGTGATGATGGTCCTCTACGGCCTCATCGTCTACGCGCTCACGGCGTTCAGGGAGTACTTCCACTAAGCTCGCCGGCGGGCGGGGCGCTTCCCGGCGCCTCGTCCG
>DAIQNY010000017.1:0-23188 GCA_036788155.1 Actinomycetota bacterium
CGTGACGAGCTCGCGGAGGCCCTCGAGGCAGGCACCGTGCGCCGCGTCCAGCACGCCGGCGCGGAGTACCTGCTCGGCGCCGACGTGGACCGCCTGGCGCGCGAGAGCGACCCCCGGCACCTCGCCCGGCTTGTGAGCTGCGAGGGCGACGACAGCGACGACGGACCGCGGGCGCTCGCCGAGCGTCAGCGCCGACTCTGAGAGAGAGGCCGACCACCATGAAGAACCCGTACAAGGAACAGACCAAGGACATCATGCGCCGCGTGCGTGAGCGCCCGCTCGGGTCGGCGCGCGCCACCTACCTGATCCGCGAGCTCGACAAGCTGCTCGCCCTCTGCCCGCTCGACCAGGACGCGCCGCCCGAGGTCACGGAGGCCCGTGACGAGTACCGCGTCACCTGCGAGTGGCTCCGCCAGATGGTCGCCAACCTGACCGCCTCCACGGACGCCGTGAAGGCCGCCGCCGTCGCCGACGTGGAAGCCGCCGGGAAGGCGATCCGCGAGGGCAAGCAGCCGAGCACGAAGGTGCTGCAGCGCACCAAGGCCGCGGAGGCCGTGGACACCGCCGCCGTGTCCGTGGAGGCCGGCGAGGCCGTGACGGTGGAGGCCTGGGCCCGCGTCATCGACGCCGCCGTGGAGGCCTGGCCGGCGTGGAGTCACACCCTTGCCACGTCGGCGCCGCTCGAGCATGACGACGCCGCGCAGTCCCTCCGGCGCGCCGCCGAGCGCACCGCCGCCGCTCACGCGCACTACCACGCCCTCCCACAGCTCCACGCCTTCGTGCTGCGCTTCCGGCCCGACCTGCGCCGGGAGGTGGAGAGTGAGCGCCGGCAGGGCATCGACTGGTACGCCGCCACAGTCGGCTCGGCGAAGGTCCCGCTGCGCCGCGTCTCGCTCCCGGATCCGCGCAGCAAGAACGGCGCCCCGGTCACCTTCGACCTGGCCGTGGTGCTCGAGGCCGTGGCCGCCGCCGTGGAGTCTGACCGGGACTTCCCGGCCGCCGACTGGACGCCGCCGACCGACCCGGCGCACGAGGCCGCCCTGTCCGAGCCGCTCGACCTCTCGGCGCCGTGGGTGCGCCGTGCCGTCGCTCGCTCGTTCGGCTCCGACGCCTGCGCCCTCTGCGGCCGGCCGGGAGCGGACACCGTGACCGACGGCCGCGGGCTCGCCTCTGACGGCGGACTCGTGCTCGTGCACACTCGCTGCCGGCAGGACGTCGACAAGGCGGAGGCCAAGGCCGCGCGCCGTGAGGGCCGCCGTCGTGAGGGCGGGCTCAGTCCGAGCGATCCTCGGTATGGGCAGGCCGCCGCCGAGTCCGCCGCCCAGCAGCTCGCAGAAGAGGAGCGGCTCGAGCGGGGCGTGATGACCAGTGAGGAGTTCAACCGCGCGGCCTTCCCGGGGCAGTGACGGAAGAGCCTCAGAGGCCGAGAGACCCGATGAACCCCGACAGGTCCCCAAGCCGTGACGGCGCCGCCCGGAAGCGGCGGCCCGTCACGGTCATGTACCGCCCGGACGGGTACAGCTCGAGGCGTCCGCCGTCGACCTTGACGACGCGGCCACGCTCGAGCTGCGCCCTGCCCCAGACGTGCAGGCCGCGCCCGCTCGGCGAGACCTCCATGTACGTCGCCGGGAGCTGCGCCAGCACGGGCGCTGCCCAGGGCAGCAGGCGGCCGGCATCACTGAGGCAGTCGTCCAGGTCGACGCACACCACGCCGTCGCTGCCGTTCAGCACGAAGCCGGGCCCGTCACCGATGCGCGAGTCTCTCGCGGTCGGCCAGTCCGTCCACGTCTGTGGATCCGTGGAGGTCGCAGGCTTGCCGTCCGCCGTGATCGGGCGCTTGTTCCGGTGCCGTACCCAGCGCGCACGTCGGCGCAGCTCCGCGGGGATGCAGGTGTCGCCGCCGGCCTGCGCCCGGTGCGCCGCCGTCCGGCAGCGCGACGAGCAGTACCGCGCGTCGGCACGGGCGAATGGTGAGAGCGTGGCGCCGCACTGGTCGCAGCATCGGGGCGAGGAGTAGGTGACCATGAGAGCATTATATACCGTAACGGCTACAGGCTCAATAGCAGGGGTGGGGGTGCACCCAAGCACCTTTCCAACCCCGCACGGGGAGCATAGCCACTCTGGACTGCTGCAATGCTCAAAACTCCGGGCCCGAAAGGAGCAGATGTGAACGCTCAAGGTCTTGAGCCTCGCGGCCGGGGCGCACGCTTCCACCGCGAGGCACTCAAGCGGTACGACTTCAACCCCGACGAGCTCGAGCTCGTGCTTGAGGCCTCCCGGCAGCTCGACCTCTGCGAGCGCCTGCACCGGATCGCCACGACGGACGGACCGATGCTGGGCGAGCGCCTGCACCCGGCCGTGGTCGAACTGCGCCAGGCCCGCGACCTGCTCAGGAAGCTCCTCAACCAGCTCGCCATGCCCGACGAAGACGCCGGCCAGGACCGAAGCGTCTCGGCGCGTAGTCGCCGGGCGCAGCAGGCCGCCGAGACGCGCTGGAACCTGCACGGCCGCAAGGCGGCACCTTGACCCGGAACAAGCGCCCGGCCGCGCCTCCGGGCCCGCCGCCGCTCGAGCGCGAGACCGTCGCCCGCCTCGTCGCCGAGATCGCCGAGCGCGCCGACGAATGGCACACGACTGCGGACGGCCGCGAGGCCTTGGACCTGCTCTGCGAGCTCGTCGGCTCGCCGATGCCGGGCTACTACGTGATGGCCGCTGCCGATCACCCGGACGGCCCGCGTCCGCTTGACGAGATGACCGACCACATCATGGAGCATGCGCCGACCTGGGCAGCGCAGGCCCGCCGGGTGCGCCATGAGGACTGAGGAGGCGAAGACGACCGACGCATCCCCGCATGTCGACCGCGCGGAGGTCCGCCGCCTGCTCGCCGCCTACGTCACCGGCGGCCGGCCGGAGGCTGCCCTGCGGGACTTCGAGGCCCTGGCCGCCGACCACGGCGCCGGCGCCTTCATTGCCGTCGTGGTCGCACGTTGGGACGGCCGCCGTCCCGAGTTCCGCGCCTTCGCCGAAGACGTGGCCCGCCGTATCGAGCTGGCCGCCGGCCGCGATCCCGCGCGGCGCCACTGACGGGCTGCAAGGATGCGTCCGGGCTCCACCTTGTCGGGTCAGGGTCCAGGACGCAAGAGGGACCGCCGGCGCATCCATGGCCCGCCGGCGGTCCCTCGTCCATTCGTTCCGTCCGCGCGGCCTGCTATTCTGTACAGACGGATGAGGGGCCCGGCTACTCGAGGTCGCCGGGCCCCTCGCCTACTCCCACCGCCTTCGCCCGCTGGTACGTCGCCCCACTCATGCCGATGGCGGAGCCGACTACGTCGCGGGTAGTGGCCGATAGCTTCTGTTCCGGGGAACAGGAGCTATCCTGTCCACGGCCGTGCTCCTGCCCGGCTTCCACCTGCCGCGCCCGTGCCTTTGGCCGCTCCAGTTCTTCGAGGCTTACGGCACCGTGATGACGGGCTCTCCGTCTCTCCCATGGCCGACGAGCACGAACGACGATCCATCCGCCGAGAGCGTGTAGGTGAAGTCGCCCGGACCGGTGCCCTCGGTCATCGGCATGCCGCTGTAGGGGTTGGTCGGCCAGTACGTCAAGTACACTTCCATGCCGCTCTGCGTGAGGAGCGAGGGATCAGGGTAAGCGTCGTCGTGATCCACGGCGTAGGACTGGATGCCGATCTGCAGCGAGTGAATCCCCAGCTTGACGTCCGACTCCCTCTTCTTCTCGTTCTCGCCCGCCATCATCGGGAAGACGACGGCAGCGCCGACGGCCACAAGCACCCCGACCACTATCAGGACGACGGCCCAAGACGGGAGGCCGCCCCGCCTCTGCTGCACCCGCCCGCCGCCGGCTCCGAGAGCCGCGCCCATGGTCGGCGCGGCCGGGGCACCCGGCCCGGCCTGTTCCTGCACCCACGCCTTCAGGCCCTCATACGCCCAGTCGAGCTGTCCCTGCTGGTCATACGAGAGCACGTCCCTGGCGGTGACGGGTCCATAGTCCTCGAGCGTGAACTGCCCGTCCTCATAGCAGATGGTCTTGCCGGCCCACCCCGTGTTTGGTCCGAACGTCGCAACGAGCATCGCTCCTCCCGTGGTCGCTCCGCCCAGTATCCTCTACGTGCGTGATGGATAGTAGCTCTCGCATCGGGTGCGTCAAGGGACTGAGCGTGCTAATCGCGTGCTAAACGGACGAGCCGATACGGCGCGAAATCGGCTTGACGAGCCGACAGTCTAGCGCGGATTTTGAGGCTGAATCGGGACTCTGCGGACTACACGATACGCCTAGTAGGCAATCATAATCCGCGTGTCGTAGGTTCGAGTCCTACCGCCGCTACCAGCTTCTCGGACTCTTTCCTGCAAGTGGCCTGTTCTGCTGCGGGCGCAGCAGGGGCGCGGGGAGCGCCCGATTGGCCGACTGTACTCCTTTCGTACTCCTGCAATTTCAACTGCCGGCCTCGCCGTACACCACGCTGTCGAGCTTCTGGGTGAGGCCCTTCTGCATGCCCGGCAGGCAGTGCGAGTAGACGTCCATCGTAATCGTGATCGACTTGTGGCCCAGGCGCTCCTGGACGACTCGCGGGTGCTCGCCCGCCTTGAGGGCAAGGGTCGCGTGACTGTGGCGCAGGTCGTGGACGCGGATGCGCTTCACCTCGGCCGCTTTGACGGCCGCGCAGAAGCTCTCCGTAACCTTGTTCGGGTGCCAGGGCTCGCCGTTCTCACGCGTGAACACGTGGCCCTCGCCTTTCCACTCCTTGCCCCACTCCAGCCGCTCCGCATTCTGCTTCGCCTTCCATGAGCGAAGCGCCGCGACCGTCCCGGCGCCGATGTCGATGTGTCGTCCGCCGCCGCCCTTGAGTGGCCCCTCGATCACCTGGTAGCCGACCTGGTGGCGTGACCGCTGGACGTAGATCGAACCGGCGTCGAGGTCGATGTCCTCCTCCCACTTGAGGCCGAGGGCCTCGCCGCGCCGCAGGCCCGTCTTCGCGAGCAGTATCCATAGGGGAGAGAGGCGGTCCGAGCAAGTGGCCCGTAGGAACTTGTCCATCTCGGCCTCGTCCCAGGTGTTCAGACGTCGTTTCCGCTCCACCCTCGGGCACCTCACCTCGTCGGCCGGATTCGTCCGCATGAGGCCGGCCTTGACAGCCTCGCCGAGTGCCTTGGAGGACTGCGAGCACGCCGCGCCGCGTCGCGGGAGAGAGCGGGTGGCCACGCGGCCCGTCCTCAGTGGCCAGACGGGTGTGCATCTTCACGACGTCGCTGTATGTGAGCCGCTGCAGCGGGACGCTGCCGATCTTCGGCACGATGCGCTTCTCTACCTGCAGGCGATAGGCCAGCTTGGTGTTCGGGCGCAGCTCCAGCGTCTCGAGCGTCGGGAGCCAGTGGTCGATGAGGTACTCGCGCACAGAGATGTCGCTCGGCTCCACGTAGTCGCCGCGCTCGCGCTCGCGGATTTCGTCGTGGAGCTTCTTGTCCGCTTCCTTCTTGCGTGTGAACTTCTCGGGCAGGAGCTCCTGCCGGCGCGCGATGACCTCCCGCAGCTCGCCGCCGCAGGACGGGGCAGGTGTCCGGCGGATCCGCATCCGCCCAGTACACTGTCCCGCGCTCGCGCTCGCGCTCGTACTCGGTACCGTTCTTGCGCCGCACGTGCTGCACCGTCACGCACGCAGGGCAACGCCGCCCGGCCTGCTCGCCGAGCTCGAGCATGATCCGCCAGTAGCCGCTGTGCCGACGACTGTGTCCGTTCAATCGACGTCCTCCTGTTGCTGCGAGCGCCGCGGCCACAGCCGCTGGCCGGCTGGCGCTGGATCCAGGAGACCGTCCCGGCGGCATCGCTGGACGATCTTCGCGGTCTGGTTGTGCCCGAGTCCGAGTTGTCGCGCTACGTCCGCAGTCGGACTCGTGCTACCTTCCGCGAACGCCGCCTTGTAGGCGGCCGCTACGCGCTCGAAGTCCTCGCGGACGTACTTCGTCCGCCGCCCGCTCTTCGTGCCGAGCGGCGCTTCGACGAAGGCCGCTTCGCGCTCGCCGTTGGCGATGTGCGCCTCGCGGATCTCGTCACGAGTTTCGCCGGGAGGTACGCGCTGTTCCGCTGCTCTCGCGGCCATCTCGGCGGCCGCGCGGTGGAGCGCAGCCGTCTCCCGCTGGGCAAGCGCGAGCTCGGACGTGAATCGCATGTCACGCAGCACCGTGGCGCTGAGCACGCTGACCTCGCCCGCGTGGTCGCTGTGGAACTCGCCGAGCACATGGTCGATATTGCCGACCGCCGACTTGATCTCGAACGCGATGCACTCGCGGCGTCCGCTGACCTCAGCCAGGGTGAAGGTGAGTTGCCACTCCTGGCCGTCCTTCGAGCGCCAGGTGTTGACGACGTCGCTCGTCTTCATGCTGCCTCCCAACTCTGCCGTGGTTTGTCGTGGCTTAGGCATCGGCACGGGCTTGCCAGTGTCTGCCGACGTTCCCTATGCTTGTGCATGAGCAGAGGTCGGCAAACTCTGTCGATGACTTGTGCTAATGCATGAGCAGACATTGGCAGACTCTGCCGAGGATGTCAATGAGAGCAGGGAGAGAGAGCATGAAGAGAACTGTGAGGCTGACTAAGGAGCGAGAGGCTGCCGGCCTCACCCGGACCCGTTTGGGCGCCCTGGCTTCAGTACATCCGGCGAGGGTCGGGCAGGCCGAGAATGGCAGGGTACGGCCATATCCTGTCGAGCTCGCCCGCCTGGCCGCCGCGCTGCAGTACGACGCCGACCCGGAGACGCTTCTCGAGGTTGTTGACGATGAGTCGGCCTGAGGCCCTCACCCTCGCGGGCCTGCAGCGGCCGGACCGTCCGCCAACGCTCAGAGTGCGGCAGGTGGCACCGCTGTTCGACATGAGCAGCGATACGCTCTATGAGGCGATCGCCGCCGGCAAGCCGCTGCCCTTCAGGGTCCTCAGACTCGGTCGGGTAATCAGGATCCCGACCGCCGATGTGGCTCGCGCGCTCGGCGTCGAGATACCCGAGTCGGAGTCCGAGGAGTGAGTCGTCTCCGCAACCGGATCCGCAAGGCAGGCCGCTACACCGACGGCGAACTGCTCCGCTGGCACCGCGACAAGCGCGCGACGTATGACGGGCTGTGGTCGATCGCGGAGGACTCGGGCTGCCTCGAGGATGACCCGCTCGACTGGAAGGTCACCATCTGGCCGGCGCCGTCGGACTCGGACATCACGGTCGAGCTGCTCACGCGGTGGCGCGACGAGCTCGTGGCCGACGGCAAGCTGATCCCCTACGAGGTTGCCGGCAAGTCGTACCTCTTCATCCGGTCGTTCCATCGCCACGAGAAGCCGACCAACCCGCAGCAGGCCGACCTGCCGCTTCCGCCGTGGGTCGTCTGCGAGGCCAAGGAAGGCACCGCGAAGGACCGCAAGCGGTGGTCGCGGTGTTCGTACCGCGTGGTCGAGGAGCTCATGCCCACTCGCCCCGGAGTCTGTACGGAATCTGTACAGAGCGAGAACGGAGTCTGTACTAGCTCCCCTGTACTGCCCTGTACTGCTCTGCCCGGTACTGCCCTGCCCGGTCAAGAACCTTTGTCTGCCGCTGGCACGGCCGACGGAGGTTGCAAGGGCTCCGGTGAGCAGTCTCCGGGAACCGCAGTAGCTGTCGACGACGGGTTCGCGGCGTTCTGGTCCGTCTACCCGAGGCGCGAGGACAAGAAGCGTAGTCACTCCGCCTGGCACCGGCTCACAAAGGCGGAGCGCGTCCTGGCGGTCGGCGTCGCCGAGATCATGACGGCGCTGGTGGTCGGCGGCCACAAGGAGCGCCGGTACGTGCCGATCGCGTCATCGTTCCTCAATGGCAAGCGATGGGAGGACTGGCGCGAGGGCGTGCCGGCGGGCTGGGAACCGCCCGGGAATAGCGTCGCGGCGCAGCAGGCCGCGAACCTCGCCGCGGCCGTCGCTGCGGCCAACCGAGAGGAGGCGGGATCATGACGTCCAAAGAGGCGGGGCATGTCATCGGCAGGATCAATGCCATCTGGCCGGCGAAGAACTCGGCCACCACGGCTTACTACGCGGAGTGGATCGCCTTCCTCGAGAGTTACGAGCTCACGCACGGCGATCGCACCCTCGACATGCTGCGCGCCGAGTCCAGTTGGCCTCCCAGCATGGCCGACTTCCGCAAGACGTACCTCATCGTCTCGACCGCGCCTGAGCAGCCGCGGGCCGCGCTCCCGGGAGAGGTTGCGCAGCACATCACGCTACTCGATCGCTTCGGTGAGGACCAGGACTCGTGGGTCTTCTGCTGGCAATGTGACATGGCGCTCACACTCGAGGAGCGCGCCACCGATGCGCTGTCTGATCGCCTGCGTGGTCTCCACCACGCCCGTTGTCCGCGCCCCGGCACGGCGCCGATCATGCCGGCGGACCAGCGCGCCAAGCGGGCCGAGTGGCTCTCGAGGACCCAGGCGTGAGGCAGTGGACGCACACCGAGGAGGAGGCGCTGCGGATCCTCGGGCCGCTGATCGGCGGGCCGGCGTGCGCGGCGGCGCTCGGCCGCTCCATCGATGCCATCCGCATGAGGGCCAAGCGGCTCGGCGTCAGCCTGCGTCGGCGGAAATCCTATGACCCGATTCTGACCCGTGCCCGCTCCGAGGCGGTTCTGCGGCGCATCCGCGAGCTCACCGAGACCGACCTGTGTCCGGCCTGCGGCAAGCGCCTCATCGGCGTGAAGCGCACCGGCCTCTGCGGGCGCTGCCACTTCGAGGGCCTGGTCGCGGTCCATGAGGAGGAGATCGCCCGGCTCGAGGGGCAGCGCGAGCTCTGGGCGGCGCGCTCGAAGCTCCGCCGTCGGCGCCGCGAGCTCGAGAAGCTGGACGGGGCGACGGACCGCCCGGCAGGCAATGACAGGACACTCGATCGAGATGCCAGAAGCAAGGAGGAACGATGAGAGCAAGGCGAGGCGACCGGTGGCGGGGAGGACCCGTGGTGAGACTCCGGAGTCCCGAGGCGCGGCGCCGGCACGAGTCGATGGTCGGGGCCAACATCCGCCCCTGGCTAGCCGAACACGGTTCGCCGACCTGGGAGCCGGCCGAGGATCACGCCTGGCGCGAGTGGATCGAGCGCCACGGCGACAGCTACGCCCGCGGCTTCGTCGAAGGACTGGACGAGCTCGTGCGACGCGAAGTCGCCGAGCGGATGGAGCAGGACTCCGAGTGGCAGCGGCAGAAGGCGATGGTCGGGGCCGAGATTCGCGCCCGCCTCGTAGAGCACGGTTCGCGAACTTGGGAGCCGGGCGAGGATCACACCTGGCGAGAGTGGATCGAGTTCCAGGGCGACCCCTTCGCTCGTCGCTTCCTCAAGGATCTGGACGAGGCCGTGCGCGATATTGCCCCTCCGACAGTCGGGCGTAGCGAGTAGCGGCGGTCGCTATGGCTTCCGCAGCCAGAAGAGCACTCGGGCGGCACCATGGGCCACGGTGGAGCGAGTGCTCGATGGTCGCTCTGGGAACAAGTAGGTGCTGTGAAGAGGAGGCATTCTCGACGACAGAACAAGCGGGGTGGCCGCGGTGAGCTCAAGTAGCGTGGTGCTGGTCGTCGGCGGCGCTGGTCACCAGGGCAGCATCGTCGTTAGACGACTGCGCCAGCGCGGATTCGGGGTTCGCGTCTTGACGGACGAGCCCAACTCGGCTGAGATGCAGGCTCTCCGGAGACTCGACGTTGAAATCGCGTCCGGCGGCTTCGACGACCGCGCTTCTCTCGATCGGGCGCTCCACGGCGTCGACGCGCTCTTCATGGTGCTGGACCAGACCGACGCCGGCCCTTCAGGCAGACAGAAGCGCGGAGAGGCCATCGGCGACGCGGCCAAGCAGGCAGGAGTCGGGCACGTCGTCTACTCGGCGGGCACGGGTTCTGACCATCACGTCGCCTACTGTGACAGGAGCAGCGAGGTCGAGGATCATCTGCGGAAGATCGGTCTCCCTCTGACCGTACTGAGGCCGGTGACGATCATGGAGGAGATCCCCTGGTACTGGTTGAGCTCGCTCGGGCATGAGGCGGTCCTCGCCACCCCCTACGCGGCGACGGCGAGACTGCCGATGATCTGCGTCGACGATGTCGCAGGCCTTGCGGCGCTCGCCATAGCGGAGCCCAGTCGATTCAAGGATAGGACGATCGAGATTGCCGGCGACAGAGCCAGCATGGCGGAGGTGGCCGATCTTCTGACGCAGGGACTGCACCAAGCGGTTCGCGTCACCGAGGTCCAGGTCGAGGGGGTCTTCCTGCTCGCCGAGACCGACGAGCCGTCGGTCGACATCCCGTGGCTGCGAACCGTCTATCCGCAGCTGCACACGGTGAGTATGTGGCTCGCTCTCGGCGGCGGTCTGGAGCTCTGCCGGCGTGCGCTCGCTCGCAAGGCAGTCTAGCTTTCGGCAATCGGGTCCCACCGCCGGTTGCTTGCAGAAGTGGCGGTGCGGACGCGTCTACTGCCGGCGCCCCGAGTTCGTCGAGCATGAGACCGGCAACGCCGGTGACGCCACCGCGAGCGGCTGTGCAGGGACCGAGTTGCTCCTCGAATGCAGCTCCAGAGGCCCCGTACTGGTCGGTGCGACGGGCCACCACGGCAGCGCGGTACTGTCGACGCGCAGCCTGCCTGCGGACGGCCGCATCGTGAAGAGGCCGCGAGTGCCGGCTCAGGCGGACAGGCGGCGTCCACAGAGGCGAGTCTACCCGGCGGAAGCGCAAACGGAATCACGAGAAACCGGGACTTGGACGTGGAGCACCGGGTGGGCGTCTCGGGTGCCGGGTACACCAGCGTGCGGACGAAGGACTCCACCGCAGCACTACTCCCGCCGTTCACGCGGCAACGAGGGCTTGTGACGACGCGCGTGTACACGATCGGGCACTCCAACCGCTCAGTGGAGGAGTTCATTGCCCTCCTGACGGCGCTGGTCGTCGAGATCGTCATGGACGTGCGCAGCGTTCCGCATTCGGCACACAATCCGCAGTTCGACATCGCCGCGTTGCAGCGCTCCTTGCGCGCAAACGGGATCCGCTACGTCCATCTCGTGGAGCTCGGAGGCTTTCGCCACGTGAGCCCTGACTCGCCCAACGGAGGCTGGCAGAACGCGCGCTTCAGGGGCTATGCCGACTACATGCAGACTGTTGAGTTCGCGGCGGCGGTGGACCACCTGGTCGATGAAGCCCGTGCGGCGTCGACCGCGATCATGTGCGCCGAGGCGGTCCCCTGGCGGTGCCACCGCTCGCTGATCGCGGACGCGCTGCTCGTCCGAGGGACCGACGTGGTCGACATCATCGGACCTGGTCCTGTCAAGCCGCACAGGCTTACGCCGTTCGCCAAGGTGGAGGGAGAGATGATCAGCTACCCGGCCGAGGCGGATGAGCGGGGTCAAGGCTGAGCACCGCGCCTTAGGCTTGGTGACCTGCCCCTCGTTGCTGCTCACGTTCCGCTTCCAGCTCGGCCAGCCTCTGCCTGAGGGCGCGCTCTTCGTTCCAATGACTGGTGTCATCGCGGATGATCGCGGCGATGGCCTGAACCTTCTCGTCAGGCGAGAACAACAAGGCAACCGTGAAGGCGATCGAGAGGGGACTTCCATCCCTATGCAGAGCCGGGACCCGGAGCACCTCGGCGCCGTATCGCGTGCGACCGGTTCGCATGACCTCTCGATACCCCCGCCAGTGCCGGCTTCGAAAGCGTTCCGGAACGATCAGATCGAGGGAACGGCCAAGCGCCTCCTGCTCCGCATATCCGAAGATCCGCTCGGCAGCGCGATTCCACAACAGGATGGAGCCGTCCGCTCCCGCTGCGACGACTGCATCTCCGGCAGCCCGTAGAAGATCTTCGCAGTCGACCAAAGGATGCATCCCAATCACCTCGTTTCTTGACGGGCGGCGTTCTCACTCGGTCGGTGCCACGAGCATACGGCTCAGCCCCGGCGGCGTCGACTTCGGTCAACTCTGGGCCGCAGGGCCGCGTTCAGCGGAACAGAGGAGAACGGCAGTTGCCGACAATCATCCCGAAAGCGGGTAGCAACCGACCACCGATTCAAGCTCTCCGAGCCTGAAGCGCCACGGCCGCATCGCATCTTCCGTCGCAACGTGAAGGGCGGGGCAGGTGGTGGCAGACGATACGGCGGACAGCGATCGTGGATACCGGAGCGGTCGTCTGCGAGGAGGGTTCTCATCGACAGGACCGCTCTCCTCTCCTCACATCATCGTGGCTGCCGCGCACCCGGCTGACCCGGCCATGACGCAGCACAACAGGAGGACGCAATGAAGCCGACGCAGCAACTGCATGAAACGGGCCAGAGTCTGTGGCTGGACAACATCACGCGAGACTTACTGGATCGCGGGACGCTCGCGCGCTACATCGCCGAGGATGCGGTGACCGGGCTCACGTCGAATCCTGCGATCTTCGACAAGGCCATCGAGGGCGGGGCGGACTACGACAGTGAGATCGTCGCCCGCAAGGCGACCGGCGCCTCTGACGAAGATGTGTTCTTTGAGCTGGCTCTGACCGATCTGTGTCGGGCCGCGGACTTGTTCGCGCCGATCCACGAGCATAGTGACGGCGTCGATGGGTGGGCCTCGCTCGAGGTCTCGCCCCTGCTGGCCGGTGACGCCAAGGCCACCATCGAGCAGGTCAAGGCGCTCCATGCCAAGGCCGGGCGGCCCAACGTGTACATCAAGATTCCGGGCACCCCCGAGGGCCTCGTCGCCATCGAGGAGTGCACCTTTGCCGGGCTGCCGATCAACGTGACGTTGCTGTTCTCAGCGGAGCAGTACCAGGCTGCGGCCGAGGCCTTTCTGCGAGGCGTCGAGCGACGGGTCCGGTCTGGCCTGAATCCGGCCGTGAGCTCGGTGAGCTCGGTCTTCGTGAGCCGGTGGGACAAGGCGGTGGCCGACAGGGTCCCACGTGAGCTTCGTGATCGCCTGGGCATCGCAGCGGCGTCGCAAGCCTACCGAGCTTACCGGGAGCTGCTCGACTCCGCTCGATGGGGTCGCTTGGCAAACGAAGGGGCCCGCCCGCAGCGCCTGCTGTGGGCCAGCACCTCGACGAAGAACCCCGAAGCGTCGGAGTTGTTGTACGTGGAGGCCCTGGTCGCTCCCTTCACCATCAACACCATGCCGGAAGCGACTCTCTTGGCCTTCGCCGACCACGGACAGGTGGGAAAGCTGATGGCGTCAGACGGCGGCGCAGCCGAGGAGACCTTGGCAGCCTTCGCCGGAGCCGGCATAGACCACAGAGCCCTTGCCGCCCAACTGCAACTGGAGGGAACGGAGGCGTTCGATCAGTCGTGGAGGAGCGTATTGGCGAGCATTGCTTCCAAACACGCGCAGTTGGCGACAAGAGGGCGCTAACATCGCCAGCTGCCGCATTCGTCTTCAGATCGGAGTTTTCAGGGTCAGTCCCCCCTTGGGTCCGCGCCGCGGTGGCAGCGAGGGTGGCAGCCTCATGACGTAGGCGTGACTTGATTTGGGGCGCGGCGATCGGTGCGCAGGCCACGGGCGAGCTTCGAGGCGGAATGCACGTCCGGGCCACGCGGACTTCACCGGGCGCTTGGCACCGGGTGCCTCGCTGAGTATCGTCGGCGCCGCAAGCGAAGCAGACGATTGCGAAGGAGACGCTCATGGCGGACCGGGGCATGCGCAATGCCAAGAAGGAGATCATCGACCAGGACGACCTGCATCGCATCCTGGACGAGGCCATGGTCATGCACCTCGGAATGCTCGATGGCGACCGTCCTTACGTGGTGCCGCTCAACTTCGCCCGTGAGGGCGACGAGCTGTGGTTCCATGCCGCCAAGGTCGGGCACAAGCTCGACTGCCTGCGGGCGGCCCCGGCGGTCTGCGTCGAGGTCGACCACTTCAGCAGGCTCCGAACAGGCCCCCGTGCCTGTGACGATTGGAGCTCCAGCTACGAGTCCGTGATCGGCTTCGGCACGGCCGAAATCGTTGAGGACGTGGCGGAGAAGCTGCGTGGCCTGCGCGGCCTCATGCGCAAGTACTCGGGGCGCGAGGACTGGCAGTTCAGCGACGCCTCCGTGAGAGGCACCGCGGTGGTGCGTATTCGCCTCGATTCGCTCACCGGCAAACGATCGCCGGCTGGGGAGTAGGGCGCGCAAAAGGAGTTGTGCACGGAGGGCGAACGCGCTCGGAGTATGGCGTCGGGGCCTGGGGAGCGCGGAGGACCGGCGTATTGTAGGTCTGACGGCCGTCTCGGAATTTGCTCTCCGCTTGGTGCTGCCAGCGAAGGCTGCGAACTCGCCGGGAGCACCACGAAGTCTACCGCGCCGCGCCGCCCAGCCTCCCAAGCAGGCTGGGCAGATCAGCTGTCTGCCGGCCACGAAGTGTTCCGGCGGCGGGTAGGGCGTCGACACGCATCAGCTCGACGAAGGCGCCGATCTCGTCGCGCTGCGTGCCGCAGGCGGCGAGCAGTCGATTGCCGTCAGCGTAGAAGGCCGTGAAGTCCCGGGTCGCCGGGTCGCCCACGACGATGATCTCCTCCCAGCCCTGACCGGCGCCCGCGTAGCCGAGTTCGAGGTCGAAGTGCTGCGTCCAGAAGAACGGCACGCCGGTGAACGGCTCCCCCCTCCCGGCGATGTCTGCGGCGGCGGCGCGACCGTGCTGCTCGGCGAGGCGCCAGTGCTCAATGCGCACGTCGCGGCCGGTGTGAGACTCGCGGTAGCGAGCCACGTCACCGGCCGCCCAGACGCCTGAGCCGACGCTGAGCTTCTCGTCCACGGGCAGCCCGCCGTCAGGATCCAGCTCGATGCCACGCACGAAGTCCGTCGCCGGCCGGACCCCGATGCCGACGACGACAAGGTCAGCATCCAGAGGCGTACCGTCGTCCAGTTCGACCGCGCGCACGACCATGTCGCCCACGAAGCGCCCTACCTTGCGACCCAAGGCGAAATGCGTACCGTGCTCCAAGTGGCAGGCCTGGACGACGCGGCCCACCTCCTCGCCTAGAGTACGCGCGAACGGTGTCGTCCCCGGCCCAACGACGGTCACGTGCAGTCCGCGGTGGACGAGACTGGCCGCCGCCTCCATGCCTATGAAGCTCGCGCCGACGACAACGGCGCGTTTGGCCTTCCCGGCGGCGGCGATCAGCGCCTCTGCATCCTCCCGCGAACGCAGCGTGAAGACGCCCGGCAGGTCCGCGCCTGGCACAGCCAGGCGGCGCGGTTGAGCGCCCGTGGCGATCAGGACCGCGGCGGGCTTGAGGGTGCTTCCGTCGTCGAGCGTGATCATGCGCGTGGCGACGTCGAGATCCGTCACGCGGGCAATGCGGCGCTCAATCGTATGGCTCGCGTAGAACTCGGGCGAGCGCAGGGGCAGCCACTTGGCGTCGAGCTCGCCGGCCAGGAAGTCCTTGCTCAGGTTGGGGCGGTCGTAGGGCCACTGGTCCTCAGGGCTGATCAGCAGGATGCGGCCGATGAAGCACTCCTGGCGCAGGGTCTCGACGGCCGCGGCGGCGGCCGCGCCGCCGCCGATGACGACAACGAGACGAGGATCGGCGGCCGGGTCACAGGCGTACATAGGCATGGTGCGCCCGCGGCGCGGCTCCTCGGATCGGTCGACGTAGACGTCCTCGCCGTCGATTCGCACTCGGAAGGCGGCGATCCCGTCGAGCGCCGGCGGCTCAAGAAGGTCGCCGTTCCGGACATCAAAGACGGACTTGTGCCATGGGCAGAGCAGGCGCGGCCCGTGCAACGTGCCCTCGGGCAGCGGCCCGCCCCAATGCGGGCAACGGGCTGCGGCGGCGTAGAACTGGCCATCGACCTTGGCGAGCAGCACCTTCTTGCCGCCGACGAGCACGGTCGTCATCTCGCCGTCCTGGAGGTCGCGGGTGCCTGCGACGCGTTCTTCCATGATTACCCCTCCCGGATAGACGACCAAGGTGAGCCCCGAACCCTCACACAGGTGCTAGGTACCCGTTCCTTGGCGGTCGCCGCCCGTTGAAGGCGAACCGCCGATGCCGGCAGCCCTTTGTGCTGACGACTTCCTCGGTGGCCCCTCACGGCCGCCTTCCTGGACCTCGGATCAGCGTCCTATCGCTACGATCGCAGTAGAGCTCAATCGGGCGGGTCAAGGAGCAGCAAACTCACGAACGAACTCCTCGAGGGAAGTCGGCTTCTTCCCGGTCAGCCTCTCCACAACGTCGGTCACCGTGGCGAGGCGGTTCGCCACGCGCAAGTCCTCGACGGCCACGAGCTCGTCGGCCCAACGGTAGGGCCAGCCGAGGTAATGGTAGTTCTCGGCCATCTGTTCCGGACTCACGTTGATGTAGCGGACCTGCCGTCCTGTGACCTCCGAGATGATGCGGGCGACATCAGCCTTGGCGAGCGCCTCGGGACCGGTAACCATGTAGGTCTGCCCCTCGTGCCCGGTCTCCGTGAGAGCCGTTGCGGCCACGGCGGCCACGTCTCGCGCGTCGACGAGGCTTGCCTTTCCTTCTCCTGAGGCGCCGTAGATCACGCCTTTGCCTTTTCCGGCGAGGAGCTGGAGGTGATTCTGCATGAAGACGGTGGCGCGCACGATGGTGTAGGCGATCCCGGAGTGCCTCAGGTGGCTCTCCACCTCGGCGTGCGAGCGCGCAAAGAGAGGTGCGCGGGCGCTCTCGGAGGCATCGATCCACGAGAGCTTGACGATGTGGCCCACACCAGCCGTCCTGGCGGCATCGATGAGGTTTGTCTGGGCGAGGATGACCTGCCCGACCGCGGAGTTGACGAAGACGCGGTCCACCCCGACCAGGGAACGCTCCAGCGAGTCGCGGTCGGCGAGGTCTCCAAGCACGGTCTCAACGCCTGCGAAGGACAGCTGCTCGGCCGCTTCCGGCCTGCGGATCAGGGCGCGGACCTGATGGCCGCGCGCCGAAAGTAGCCTGACCAGCTCCGTGCCCACGTTCCCTGGCGCACCACTAACGAAGATCATCTCTGACCATCTCCTCCGCTGTCTCTCGACAGGCGCAGACAAGCGCTAGTCGAGAGGCTCGAAGAACTCCTTGCCGAGGACGCAGTCCGGACACAGCCAATCATCGGGTAGGTCCTCGAAGGGCGTGCCTGCGGGAATCCCGTTGTCCGGGTCGCCAAGTTCCGGGTCGTACACATACGGGCAGGCCCTGCACTGCCACTTCTGCATCATCGCTCCTTCGTCTAGCTGGTCTTTGCCGGTCGTCGTCATTCCCGTCCCTTTCCCGCCCGGGCTGCCAGCTACCCTGTCGCAGTCCTCCTGCCAAGGCCCACCTATGCAGATCCTCTTCGCCTGTCGCGCGAGATCGAATCGAGGAGAAGGTAGAAGTAGACGAGACCCTGGTAGGGACGCCACCGCTCCAGGATCGCCTGCGTCTCTGCGAGGTTGGGGCGACCTGGCATGCCGAGGAGACGCTGCAGGTTGTTCCGACCGCCGACGTCGTCAGTCGGGAACGTGTCCAGGCGCCTCAAGGCGCGCAAAGCCACGTACTGCGCCGTCCATGGGCCGATGCCCGGCAGATCGCAGAGGCGCCGGATGACCTCATCCGTGTCCAGATGCGCCAGCCCCTCGAGATCGAGGCGCCCGTCTTCGGTCTCCTTCGCCAGCCGGAGGATCACCTCAGCCTTGCGCATGCTGAAGCCGATGCCGCGAAGGTCTTCGGCCGAAGCCCGCAGGAGATCCTCAGGTCGCGGGAATGCGTGGTGCCCACCGAACTGCACGCCGTAGGCCTTGCTGAGGCGCCCCAGCACGTGCATGCCCGCGGTGAGGGAGAGCTGCTGGCACGCGATGCCGCTGACGAGCGCCTCGAACGCCGTCGGCATGACTGGCGGCTTGAGGCCGGGGAAGCGGGCCACGAGCGGCGCCAGCCACTCTTCACGGGCGGCGCCTCGGTAGAAGGGCCCCAGATCGACATCGAGGCCTAGCTGGAGACGCAGCAGCTGGGCAATGGCCTGTTGAAGGACTCCGTGCGATTCCGGGGGCGCGATCGATACGGCGAGCCGGGGCGCTTCGGTCGTTCCCACCGACTCGACGGCGACCTCGACCGCCGACCCGTCCACGACCAGGACGCGCCGATAGATCGACGCCTCCGCTTCCCAGCGATCGACTACGTTCACCGCGTTTCGCCGCAGCACGATGACGGTGACGTCGAGCCGGAACGGCGGTCGCGGATGGAGCGCGAACCGACTCGCGTCCAGGGTCATCTCACCGGGTCCGCCGCGAGGCACCCGCTCCCGCGGCCTTCACCTCGTCATCCGTGCTCTCGAGGAGCTCCTTGAGCACCGTTGCGGCATTGTGCTCCTGGTCGTGGGACCCATAGACGAACGTCACGGGGCCCGCGTCGACGAGGTTCCTCAGTCGCTCCAGCTCATCGGGGCGCTCGCGCAGCTCCTCGCGGTATCGGCGCCGGAACTCCTCCCACTTGTCGGCGTCGTGGCCGAACCAGCGCCGCAGCTCAGTGCTCGGCGCCACCCCTTTGAGCCAGACGTCCACGTGGGCCTTCTCCTTGCTGAGCCCACGCGGCCACAGACGCTCGACCAGGATGCGCGTGCCGTCGACGTCTGACGGAGCTTCATAGGCCCGCTTCAAGCGGATAGCCAAAGCTTCTCCTTCCTTTCGGTCGAGTCTTCCCGCGCAGCATCTCGTCGAGTGGCCGCCTTGCCCCATCGTTCCTCGCGCCCGCCGCCCGCAAGAAACGCTGCGGCTCACGGGGCCAGCCCATACCTGAACGGGGTGACGGTCTCGGCCTCGTCTGCGCCGACGATGACGGTGTCCTCGACGCGAATGCCCCAGGGCCCGGCGTAGAGGCCACAGTTGCCGATGGCGATGGTCGTGTTGGCGGCCAGCGGTGGTGGTGAAGCCTCGCCGTGGAAGAACGCATGGCCAGCCGGGAGCGGCGCTTCTTCGAAGTCCAACCCCACGCCATGGATGGGCGGCCCGAAGATGTGATCGCCGTGGCCGGCATCGCGCATCACGCCGTGCATCGTCTCCTCGAGCGCGCCCATCTCCACGCCGGCCTTCACCTTGGCTATCGTCGCCTGCAGGGCGCTCAGGTAGACATCGTAGGCCGCTTGCTGCTCGGCATCTGGCTGCCCAGCGCACACGGTCCGGCAGATGTCGGCTCCGTAGCGGTCCACCACCGGGTGCAGGTCAATCATCACCAGGTCACCTGTCTGCACCCTGGCAGTCGTCGGTAGGCCGTGCGCGATACCGGTGCGACGCCCCGAGCTCACGTAGCTACGATAGAACTCCTCGGCGCCTGCCCTGCGCATGGCGAGCTCCCCCTCGCCGGCGATTTCGCTCTCGGTGACGCCCGGGCGCACGGCCGCCACGGACGCGGCCATGCCGATGGCCGCGACCCCGCCCGCGGCTCGAATCAAGGCCACCTCGTCGTCGTCCTTGACGATGCGCAGCTGCTTCATGATGTGCGTGCAATCCTTCGCCTCTACCGCGGCAGGCTTCGCATGCGGATGAGTCAGCACGCCGCGCATCGCCCCGGTCAGAAACGTGTTCTCAAGGCCGACGCTGCCCCGCTCGAGGTCCAGCTCCCGGAAGTAATGGGCGATGGCGTGGATCATGCCAACCTCATCGTCGAAGCCGACGATGTGATCGAACGTGGCCAGGGCGCTCACGTCCGCGACGTCGGTCACGGGCACTCCGAGAGCAGCGACCCCCTCCCCGGTGATCATGGCGAAGGCGCAGAGTCGGCCGTCACCGGTGAGGTAGGTCATGTTGGCCGGCTTCGTGAGCAGCAGGGCGTCCAGGCCGCTCTCACGCATGAGCGCTGTGCATGCAGCGATGCGCTGCCGATATCGCTTATCTTCCATTTCAGGCTCCTTTCCACGGGAGTCGATTGCGGACTCACCCTCCTCGCGACCTGCTCCTCCCAGGACGGCCGCCGTGTCCGCTGCCCGCGTTTGAGGCGTCGCGGGCTACCGTGCGCCGGACTGTCCTCCCTCGGCCGGTTGCGGCGTCGGCCGCGGCTTCCATATCGGGTATGGCAAGCCGGCGAGCCGGTTGATCACGAACCCCTGCGCCGTGAGCAGCACCACGGCGAGCATGAGGATCGTGAGCTGAGCCGGCGTGCGCAGCAGGCCGATCGAGACGATCAGCGTCGTCGCTCCCGCGGGCGCGTGCGGGATGTCCAACCAGGCCATGACCGAGAGCGTTAGCGCCAGCGAGAGCGCGAGGGCGCCAACGCGCGCCGGTGTGACGTCCTCGAGGTTCGGCGGCACGTTCGTGAGCCCGAACACGACCAGCGAGAGATAGCCTGCCAACGCGCCGATGAGATGACCGAAGAAGCAGGAGCGCGGCGCCGCGTTGGGCGCGAGCGGCTGATAGAAGAGGAGAAAGGCCGTCGGGCCCAGCGACGGGAAGGCGAACGGCTGCCCCGTGAGCATGGCGAGCGCCGCCATGACGCCGATGGCAAGGCCCGAGTTGATGAACAGGTACACGGCGACCACCCGACGTTCGTCGTAGCGGTGCCTCAGCATCGGCAGCTGCAGACTGTGCAGCAGCCCCCGTCCGAACAGGGGTCGCCGGCCGGGCGGTGTCGAGTCGGGCTCGCTCACAACCTGGGGCCGCGGTTGAGACGCCCGAAGGTCTGCCATGAGCGCGATTCGCCGGGGGAGAGGACGACCTGGCCTCGCCGGCGCCGGTAGAGCACGAACGGCCGGGACAGGTACCACACCGGGGCGCTCCAGAAGTGCACGAACCGCGTGAAGGGGAAGAGGGCGAGGAACAGCCAGGCCAGGGTGGCGTGCAACTGGAAGATCCATGGCGCCGCGGCGATGTCGCTCACGTCGGGGTGCAGCGAGAAGATGCCCCGCATCCACAGGGAGACCGACTCGCGGTAGTCGTAGCCGGGACCCAGCACGTTGTAGCCGACGGTGACCAGGACGCCGAGCACGATCATGACCCAGAGGAGGGTGATCGTGACCCAGTCGAGGGCTGAGGTGACGGCACGCACCCTGTCGTTGCGGACGCGGCGCACCGTGAGGGTCACGAGACCGACGACGATGAGCGCGGCGGCCGTGGTCCCGGCGACCTTGGAGAACAAGGAGTACAACGACTCCGGGACACCCAGGGCGGTGGTCCACGACTTGGGGAGCAGCAGGCCGGTCGCGTGGCCGAGGATCGCGAGCAGTGCTCCGTAGTGGAACAGCGGCGCACCGATCAACAGCAGGCGCCGCTCGTAGAGCTGCGAGGAGCGGCTCGTCCAGCCGAAGCGATCGAACTTGTAGCGCCAAATGTGTCCCACCACGAACAGAGTGAGGGCGAGGTACGGCAGGATCACGAACGCGGCGACCTGCCAGCCGTGAGTCGCGTTCATGAGCGCTCCCCGTGGCCGTGTTCGGAGGCGGTCGGCAGGACGATAAGGACCGCGGTGACGACCAGGCCGAAGGGGCTTTCGCGCTCCGTGAGCAGCGCGCCGAGGTCTTCGAGCGCCCCGCGCTCCGCGGAGAGCAGATCGCGGGCGGCAGGCACGTGTGCCGCCACCTCGAGCATCAGCGGCAGGTAGTCGGGCAGCTCGTCGCAGCTCACGTCGGCGCCCTCGACCCGGTACGCGCGCCGCAGGTCGAGCAAGGCGGCGCCGCGCTCGCGCGGGGTTCGGTGCCGGCCTTCTGTCAGGTAGAGCGTCAGACCGCGATCGAGATCGAAGGTGGCGACGTAGGTCCGTTCGCGCTGGGCTGCGTCGAGTCCGTTCCACCAGGCGAGGAAGCGATCCAGCTGACGCCGGGACGCACTGCCGGGCAACTCCTCAAGGGCGGCCTCGATCAGCCCCGCCACCTCAGGGGAGCCCGGGTAGTCGAGCAGCAGCGAGGCCGCCTGCAAGATGACGGCCGTCGCATCCGGGGTCCCAAGCGCTGCATCTGCGCTTCCGGGGCCGGGGTGCACGGGCGTGATGGTCTCGTAGCCGGGCATTACGTCGCCTGCCTACTGTCGCGGTTGCCCCCGTGATGCTCGGCCTGACGTGCTCCGGCTTCTTCACGCCGCGCCCTGGGGATCACGTAGCGCTCGTCGTACGGGGCCAGCGCCAGCAGGCGGAAGAGCCGCTCCACCTGCTCGAGGCTCATCCCGGCCTCGCTCGCGGCCACCGCCGGCGCTGCCTCGCCGAGCTGCTGCCTGCGCTTCGCGATGCGCATCGCCAGCAGCCGCCGCAGGCTCTCCTCGACCGGCGCCGGATCGCCGGCGGCATGGATATTGGCCAGGTAGCGCAGTGGGATGCGCAGGTCGCCGAGCGCGGGGAAGACTTGGTCCGGATCACCGCCGTCGTAGCCGGCGGCGGTCAGCGCGTCGAGCACCGGAGAGAGCGGCGGGATGTACCAGACCATCGGGAGCGTGCGGTACTCGGGATGCAAGGGCAGCGCGACGCGCAGTTCCTTGGCGAGCGCGTAGACCGGAGAGCGGCGGGCCGCCTCGAGCCACTCATGCGGGACGCCCGATGCCTCCCCCGCGGCGCGGACGCTGGCGTCGTGCGGGTCGAGGAGCAGATTGCGCTGTGCCTCGACCAAGTCCGCCGCGCGCGTCGTCTCGGCGGCGGCCGTCACGGCGTCGAGGTCATAGAGCACGACGCCGTTGGCGCGCAGGCGGCCCACACAGGTCTCGGAGCACACCGTGGGCTTGCCGTTCTCGGTGACCGGATAGCAGAAGATGCACTTCTCGGCCTTGCCGCTCAGGTGGTTGAAGTAGACCTTTTTGTAGGGGCACCCAGAGACGCAGAAGCGCCAGCCGCGGCACTTGTCCTGGTCGACCAGGACGACCCCGTCCTCCTCGCGCTTGTAGAGCGCCCCGGAGGGACAGGACGCCACGCATGAGGGGTTCACGCAGTGGTTGCAGATGCGCGGCAGGTAGAACAGGAACACCTGCTCGTAGCGCTGTAGGACCTCCGCCTCGAGGCCGCGGACGCCGGGGTCGTCCGACGGCGCGGTGCCGGCCAGGTTGTCCTCCCAGTTGGGTCCCCACTCGAGGTCCACGGGCTTGCCGGTGAGGCGCGACCGCGGCGTGATCACCGGCGAGGTCGGGCCGGAGGGCGCGGTGACCAGGGTGGCGTAGTCGTAGGTCCAAGGCTCGTAGTAGTCGTCGATCAGCGGCATGTTGAAGTTGCCGAAGATGCTCGCGAGCTTCTTGAGGCGGCCGCCGGCGACCAGCGCCAGGCGACCCTTGCCGTCGAGCCTCCAGCCGCCCTGCCAGCGGTCCTGGTCCTCCCAGCGCC
>DAIQNY010000018.1:0-23108 GCA_036788155.1 Actinomycetota bacterium
AGTCGCTGAAGAAGCAGATGGGCCGGTCCATGCGGCGAACCTACGACGAAGCCCGGCCGCGCGCAACAGTTGCCGCCGTCGCGGCACGCGCCTCTCTCCCAGCGGCAGCCGGAGGCACGCCTGCTACCGGGCGTCCGGCGGCGCCGGCGTCACGGCCCGGTCGCATCCTCGAGGATCGCCGCGACGAGTCCCGCGGCAGTGTACTCCCGGGCCTCGACGGCCACCGCCAGGCCGAGGTCGCGCAGCGCCTGGCTGGTGATGGGGCCGATCGAGCACAGACGGGCGCCGGCGAGCCGCTCCGCGAGCGGCGGGCCGGCGCCCGCCGCCTCCAGCAGGCCCGCCAGCCGCTTGGCAGTGCTGGCGGACGTGAACGTGATGTAGTCGGCGTTCTGGATGCGGTCGGCCGGCACGGCCAGCTCGTCCGCGGCGAGCGTCTCGTAGATGTGAAGCACGTCGACCACAGCGCCCCGCGCCCGCAGCGTGTCGGGGAGCACCGTGCGGGCATCGCGGGCGCCGGGGATGAGGACGCGGGCACCGGCGGCGGCCGCGTCGGTCCCCGTCAGAGCCTCGGCCAGACCTTCCGCCACGTACTCGTCCGGCACAAGGTGGCAGGCCAGGCCGTGTCGCTCGAGCGCCGCCGCCGTCGCCGGACCCACAGCGGCGATCGCGGGGCCCGGCGGCATGACGCCGTCCTCCGTCCCGCGCGCCAGGTACCCCGCGAACACGCGCACGGCGTTCGCGCTCGTGAAGACGACGAGCTGGTAGGCGCTCAACTCGTGAAGCACGGCCGCCACCTCGTCGTCGAGCGGCCTCGGAGCGATACGGATGGTGGGCGCCAGCAGGACCTCGGCACCGAGGGCCTCCAGCCGCTCCGCCAGCGAGGCGGCCTGCTCTCGCGGCCGGGTCACGACGACGGTGCGGCCGGCGAGCGGGCGGCCGGCCGGGCCCGCCGTCTCGGGGCCGGCCTCGGTCACGGCGTCCGGATCTCGTCGAGGATCTCGCCGGCGCCGCGCTCGAGCAGCTCGGCGGCCAGGAAGATCCCGAGTCCCTCGGGGTCGTTCGCACGTCGCACGCGCTCGCCGCGGACCGACCGGCTGCCGTCGAGCGAGCCTACGTAGGCGGCGAGCACCAGCGTGCCGGTACCGCGATCGCCGCCAACCCTCCAGGTGGCGTGCGCCGCGATCGGCACCTGGCACCCGCCCTCGAGCGTGCCGAGCAGGGCGCGCTCGGCCGAGACGGCGAGCGCCGTCGGCCGGTGGTCCAGCGCGGCGACCAGCTCCTTGATCCTGGGATGGTCGGTGCGCGCCTCGATCGCCAGAGCGCCCTGTCCCACGGCCGGCAGCATCTGGTCGAAACCGAAGGCGAAGGTAGCCGTGTCCGGCCTGCCGAGCCGGACCAGGCCGGCCGCGGCGAGGATGGTCCCGGCCATGTCTTCCTCCACCAACTTGCGCAGCCGGGTCTCGACGTTGCCACGGATGTCGACCACGTCGAGGTCGGGACGCAGCGCCAGCAGCTGCGAGCGGCGGCGCAAGCTCGAACTGCCGACGCGGGCGCCTCGCGGTACGTCGTCGAGCGAGAACGGCGGAGCGTCCGGCGGTCGCGCCTCGACGAGTGCCGGATTGGCGACGAACACGTCTCGCACGTCCTCGCGCTCGGTGAAGGCGATGATCGCGAGCCCGTCCGGGACGGCCGTCGGCATGTCCTTGGCGGAGTGCACGGCGACGTCGATGCGTCCGTCGAGCAGTGCCGCCTCGAGCTCCTTGGTGAAGAGCCCCTTGTCGCCGATCTTGGCCAGCGGCGCGTCGAGGAGCTTGTCGCCCTTGGTGTTGATGACCTCGATCTCGACGTGCAGGTCCGGGTGGCGCTCCGCCACTCGGTCGCGGACCCACTCAGCCTGCACCAGGGCGAGGCGGGACCCACGCGAGCCGATACGCACGACCGCTCGGGGCGGCCTCCCTCCAGCGTGACCGTTGTTCATGCGCGCTCCGTCCCTGTGTCGCGCAGGCGGTGGAGAGTGCCGCCGCCGTTCTCCGAGGCTCCCTCAGACCCTCCCTGCCGGCGCCTCGATGGCTCCGCCGTCTCGACTGCCCCCTGCGCGGGCCGCTCGCCATCGTCGTCCCCGTCCAGATCGAAGAGTGTGCGGACCGCGTCGACGTAGAGATAGCACTGGTCGCGTCCGGCTACCTCCTTCATCTTCACCGTCGGCACGTGCAGGATCTTGTTGACGATGCTCGTGGTGAGCATCTCGACCTGGGCGCGCTGCTCGTCACTCAGGTCGCTCAGGCGGCCGCCGAGCCGCTCCAGCTCGCTGCGGCGGATCTCCTCCACCGTCTCGCGCAGGGTGGCGATGGTGGGGACCACCTCGAGGCTGCGCAGCCAGTCGTTCACCGTCGCGAGTTCCTGGGCGACGATGCGCTCGGCAAGCTGCGCCTCCTTCTCACGCTCGTGACGGTTGTGCTCCACCACGTGCTGGAGGTCGTCGATGTCGTACAGGTAGGCGTCGCGTACCTTGTCGATCTCCGGGTCGAGGTCTCGCGGCACCGCGATGTCGATCAGGAACATGGGGCGGTGCCTGCGGCGCTTGAAGGCGCGCTCCACGGTCTCTCTGGTGAGCACGTAGTGCGGCGCCGAGGTGGAGCTGATCACGATGTCGGCGCTCGCGAGGTGCTCGCCCAGGTCCTCGAACTGCACCGCCTCACCGCCGACGCGGCGAGCGAGCTCGCGGGATGTGTCCAGCGTCCGGTTGGCGACCAGGATCTTGTCGATGCCGTGCGCCTTGAGATGCGTGGCCGTGAGCTCGCTGGTCTCGCCGGCGCCGATGATGAGCACGGTGTGGTCGCGGAGCCTGCCAAACACCTGCTCGGCGAGCTCGACGGCTGCAGAACTGACGCTCACGGGCCGCTCACCGATCGCGGTCTCGGTACGCACGCGCTTGCCGACCTCGAGCGCGTGCCGGAAGAGCCGGTTGAAGACGACCGCTGTGCAGCCGCCGTCGCAGGCGAGCTGGTAGGCGGCCTTGAGCTGGGCGACGATCTGCGCCTCGCCGACGACCATGGAGTCGAGGCTCGACGTGACGCGGAACAGGTGGCTGATGGCGCCGTCGCCGGAGTAGCTGTACAGCGACGGCTCCAGCTCACGGGGTTCCACGCCCGCGTGACGCGCTAGGTGCGCCAGCGCAGCCTGGCGCGCCGCCAGCGAGTCGCGCGCCCACAGGTACAGCTCGGTGCGGTTGCAGGTGCTGAGGGCGACCGTCTCGCAGGCCTCGCCCTCGTCGAGCAGCGCCTGGCTCAGGTGCAGCGCGGCAGCCTCGTCCAGGGCGAGGCGCTCGCGCAGGTCGAGCGGGGCGGTCTTGTGCGAGATACCGGCGACGACGACGTGCATGACTCAGGCTCCGAACGTGTGAAAGCCGCTCAGGTACGGCACCGCGGCGAAACGGATGACGAGCAGGAGGACGAGCCCCATGACGGCCAGCCACGAGACGGCGCGACCAGACCAGTCGCCGCGCACGCGGCCGGCGATGAGCGCCAGGTAGACCACCCAGGCCGCAGCCGACAGGAGCACCATCGGATCCGTGACCCATCCCTGGACGCGAAAGGTCTCGGCGCGGATGACGCCGGCAGCCATCCCCATGGTGAGGAAGGGCAGTCCGAGCAGCGTGGCGTGGTAGATGAGCCGGTCGAGGGCCGCCAGGGACGGCAGGCGTCCGAGGACGCCGCCTGTCTTGCGGCGCCGCAGCAGCCGCTCCTCGATGAGATAGATGATCGCGGCCCCGCCGGCGACGTAGAGGCAGCCGATGGCGACGAGCATCACGATCACGTGGACGACCACGATGTCGCTGCGCAGCACCGGGACGAGCCCCGCCGGCGGATCGTACGCCATGAGCGCGACGGTGAGCAGCACCAGGACGACCGGCATGACGTAGAGGCCGATGGCCTTGAGCTTGGTGAACGACTCCAGCACGTGCCACACCAGGACGATGGCCCACGCCACGAGGACCATGGATTCGTACAGTCCGACGAACGGGAAGCGGCCGGCCTCGACGCCGCGGAGGATGAGGCCGACCGTCTGCGCGAGGAGCCCCGCGGCCGCAACGATCAGCCCGAGCCGGTTGGCCCACGGCCGCTGCGTGAAGAAGCCGATGACGAACACGGCGAACGCGGCCGCGTAGAGAAGGTACGCGAGCCACACGAGGATGATGGAGGTCTGCTCCATCGGCCGGGTCAGGCCTCCCCTCGGGTGTGACGACGAGGCGCCGTGGGGCGCAGGCTGTCGGGCCGGCGCGTCACTCCGCGCCGGCCTCGCCCGCCTGCGCCTGCCGGCGCCTCGTCTCCTCTTCCAGCACCTGCACGTCGCGCCGCAGCACGGACACGCGACGCGCGCTCATGATGTAGTAGGCCACCAGCACCGCCATGATGATGGCGTACACCGCGGCGACGTACCTGGCGCCTTCTTCGACGGTCATGGAATCAGCCTCCCAGCGAGGTCTTGAGGTCTGTGACACGGTCCTTGATCAGCTCGATCTCGTAGTCGCGGCGGATCATCGCCGCCATGAGCAGCAGCATGCCCACCATGCAGACGGCGAAGCTCAACGCGACGCTCCCCGCCATGCCGCCCCCTCCCGGCCCGACGACCACGGGGTGGAGCCCTTCGGGGAGGAACCGCGTGGCGAAGAACGTGATCGGCACGTCGACGAAGGCGATGATGGCGAACACGGCCGCGTAGGTGGCGCGGCGCTGCTCCTCGTCGACGACGGAGCGCAGCACCCAGTACGCGGCGTACAGGAAGCACGCGAGCAGGAACGTCGTGAGCCGCGGCTCCCAGGCCCACCAGACACCCCAGGCCGCCTTGCCCCAGATCATGCCGGTGGCCATGACGAGGATGCTGAACAGCAGCCCGATGCGCACGCTCACGTAGCCGAGGCGGTCCCACACGAGATCCTGGGTACGGAGGTAGGCGATGGCGGCGACGAAGGCGACGCCGAAGGCCACGAAGGCAGCCGCCGCGATAGGGGCGTGGTAGTAGAAGATCTTCTGACTGAACCCCATGCTCGACGCATCCGTCGGGGAGTACCAGAAGGCCAGCAGAAGCCCGATGATGAGGAGGACGCCGGCGCCGACAAACAGACCCGGCGCGCTCACGAGCTTGTTCACGCTCACTCTCCTATGGCGAAGTCGTAGGTGCCCCAGGCGGCGACGAGGAACACCGCGTCGAACCCGAGGAGAAACAGCATGCGCATGGCCAGACTACCGAATCCGGTGCCTTCCGCGAAGACGAGCGTCGTCGCGCCGGTCGCCGCGATGAGCACCGGCACGATGAGCGGCAGGAACAGGATGGGCAGCAGCAGGTCCCGCGAGCGTGTGTTCATCGAGATGGTCGCGAGCAGCGTACCGAGCGAGCAGATGCCCAGGTCGGCGAGCAGCAGCACGACGAGGAACGGCAGCAGGTCGCCGATGAAGCTGCGCTCGATGAAGAACAGTGCGAACACGGGCACGGCCACGGCCTGGATGATCAGCAGGAACACGAGATTGCCGGCCGTCTTGGCGAGGAAGATGGTGACCCGGTCGACCGGGCAGAGCAGCAGGCCGTCGAGGCAGTGCTCGTCCTTCTCCTGCGCGAACGAGCGGTTGAGCCCGAGCAGCATGGCGAAGATGAACGTCACCCAGAGCATGCCGCCGGTGAACCAGGTGAGGTCGCTCCCCTCCTCCACCGTGAAGGCGTAGTGGAAGATGATCATCGCGAGGATCACGAAGAGGATCATGCTTACGAGCATGTCCCGCGTGCGCAGCTCGCGGATGAGGTCCTTCCGCACGATGGCCTTGAACTGTGCCCAGCCGCTCATCTACAGCACCGACCCGTCGTGGACGTGCTCACGGTACACCGCACTGAACGCGTCGTGGTCCACGCCGGCCGCATGCTCGTAGGCGATGCGGCCACCCTCGATGATCATCAGCTTCGTCCCCCACTCCAGGCCCTTGGCGATGTTGTGGGTGACCATGACGAACGTGTGCTCGTCGCGGATCTCGCCGAGCAGGCCGTCGAAGATGTCCACCGCGCGTGGGTCCAGGCCGGAGTGCGGCTCGTCCAGCAGCAGGACGCGCGGGCGATGCAGCACCGCCCGTGCGATCGCCAGCCGCTGCCGCATGCCCTTGCTGTACGTGCGCACCACGTCGTAGCGGCGAGCCGAGAGCTCGAGCATGTCGAGCAGTTCCGAGATGCGGTCGCCCGCGTCCTCCACGCCGTACATGTCGGCGTAGAAGCGCAGATTCTCCTGGGCGGTGAGATCCGGGTACAGCATGGCGTTGTGCGAGATGAGGCCGATGGCCGTGCGCACCGGCATGGGGTCTTCGCGGACGTCGTGCCCGGCGATCTTGACCGAGCCGGCGCTCGCCGTGAGCAGCGTGGCGAGAACACGAAGGGTGGTCGTCTTGCCGGCGCCGTTCGGGCCGAAGATGCTCAGGAAGCCGCCGCGCGGCACGCCGAAGGAGAGGCCCTTCAGCACCTCGCGGCGGCCGAACGTCTTACGGAGGCCCTCGACCTCGATCTCGAGGGGCGCCCCGCCGTCCTGCCGGTCCTGTTCGTCCGACACCGGCGGCCTCCCCTCAGACGGTTACGTCCGCCTCGGCAGGCTCGACCGCGCGGGCCTCCTGCTCCTGCCTCCGGCGTCTGGGCCACAGTGAGACGACCGCGCCGGCGCAGAGCAGGATCGAACCGATCCACACCCAGCGGATGAGCGGGAAGACCACGGTGCGCAGCGCGATGGTCTCCGACGTGGCGTCGAAGGGCTCGTCGGTCACGACGAAGAGGTCCTCGAACGGTCGCCCGAGGATGACGGCGCGCACGGCCGCCCCGCTCATGGGATACACGTCCGTGTGCGGCTCGACAGTGCCGATGGATTCGCCGTCCCTGCTGACGTCGAAGGTCGCGACGGCGCGCGTGGAGCTCTGCTCGCCGGTGCTCTCGCTCATGCCCTTGTAGGTGAGCGTGTAGCCGTTGATGCTGGCCGTCTCACCCTCCTTGACCTGGATGATGGCGGACTGCTCGACCTTGTACAGGGAGGAGCCGAGCAGACCGGCCACGACGAGCACCATGCCCAGATGGACGATGTAGGCAGCGGTGCGGGTGCGGCTGCCGGTGAAGGCGCGGCCCAGGCCGGACCACAGGCTCCCCGCGGGTCCGGCAGCCCGCCGCGCCGCGCGCAGCACGAACTGGACGACGGCGCCGAAGGCGAAGCCGCAGACCAGCAGGCCGATGAAGCCCCAGATGTTGCTCTGGAACCCGAGGTACAGCCACAGCGGGACCGAGAGCAGCATGGTCACCGTCGGCAGGATGAGCGTCTTGCGCAGCTGGGCGCCGTCCGTCTTGCGCCAGGCGAGGAGCGGGCACACGGCGATCATCGCGAGGAAGACGACGCCGAGCGGCCGGGCGATGACGTCGTAGGTGCTCGGACCGACCGCCCTGTCCGGGAACAGCAGCGGCACGGCTACCGTGGCGAACGCCACCGCGACGGCGAAGAGCGTGAGCAGCAGGTTCGTCACGTAGTAGAGGAAGTCGCGCGAGAGCCAGCTCTCCACATCGTCTCGACTCTCGAACGCACGCCAGCGCCAGACGATGAGGCCGACGCTGCCGACCGCCGTGACGATCAGGAAGCTCGAGAGGATCCAGATGAGCACCGGGTTCTTGCCGAAGGCGTGCACGGAGCTGATGAGCCCGGTGCGCGTGGTCCAGGTGGCGAGGATCGTGAACCAGAAGGTCAGCGCAGCCAGTCCGAGCGACCAGCGCTTGAACAGACCGCGCGCCTTGTACAGCGTGAACGAGTGAAGCAGCGCAGTCGCAGTGAGCCACGGGACCAGTGAGGTGTTCTCCACCGGGTCCCAGGCCCAGTACCCGCCGAAGCTGAGGACCACGTACGCCCACCAGGCGCCGAGGCCGATGCCCAGCGAGAGGAAGAGCCAGCCGAACACGGCCCACTTCTGCGAGCGCCGGACCCAGAGCTTGTCGCCGCGGCCGAGCAGCAGCGCGCTGACGGCGAAGGCGAACGGCACGGCCAGGCCCACGTACCCGATGAACAGCGTGGGCGGGTGGAACACCATGCCCGGGTGCAGCAGCAGCGGATTGAGACCGAACGGCACGGTCCCGGCCTCCGCCCTGAGGAACGGGTTGGACCCCGCATCGAACACCATGAGAGCGGCGAACACGGCGGAGATGACGCCGAGCACCGCCACGGCGCCGCCGGTGAGCCGCTCGAGCCTATTGAGGTCGATGACGGCGATGACGATGATCGCGATGGCCAGGATCAGCAGCCAGAAGAGGAAGGAGCCCTCCTGCCCTGCCCAGAAGCTCGCCACGCGGTAGAACGTGGAGAGCGTGGCGTCTGAGTGCGATGCGACGTAAGCGAAGCTGAAGTCCTTCTTGAGGAACGCCTGCAGCAGCACCGCGGCGGCGATGACGGTGGTGAGGAAGAAACCGTAGACGGCGTAGTAGCCGTTGCGCTGGAAGTCCTTGCGGTCCCAGCGCAGGCCCATGAACAGGAAGGCGGCGCTCGCCAGGGCGAAGATGAAGGCGAGCGTCAGCGAAAGCTGGCCGAGGACGATCATGCCGGCCTCACTGCGTGGAAGCGGGCGATGCTTTGCCCTCGTACTTGCTCGGGCACTTCGTCTGCAGCTGCTCCGCCGTGATCAGGCTGCCGGTGGAGGCGTACTGGCCGATGACGACCACGTCCACGCCCGCCTCGAAGGTGTTGGGCATCTGGCCGCTGTACAGCACGTTGACGGTCGCCTGCTGACCGGTGAGGTCCTGGATCGCGAAGTGGACGCCCTCGGCGTCGCGCTGGATGGTCTCGCCGATCACCCTGCCGCCGACCTTGACGTTCTTGCCGTCGTACTGGCCCGTCGTGAGGTCGGAGACCTGGCTGTAGTACGCGCCCTGCCGCTGCACGAGGACCACCACGCCCACGATGAAGACGGCGACGATGACACCCGTGGCGACGAGCAGACGAGTGCGGGATTTCTTGTTCAAGCGGATACCCCTGGCTGTATTGGACGGGAGCTCGACTAGTGTAGCCGACGAACGGCCTTGTTTCCATTTTCACTACGTGTGAAGTGAGTATGCGCCGCGCCGCGCCGGCGCGCGACCCGGCGGCCGGTGTCCGGCCTTGCCGCGCCTCTCGCCCGGCAGGAAAAGCCGCGACGCGCGGCGTAGCTTTCACCATGCCGATCGACAGACGCCGCGAGACGAAGGTCATCGCCGTGGTGGTCGCCCACATCCCCGATGCGGACGCCACGGACCGCGACAGGGTGCGCGGCGCCCTCGAGCGTGTCAACCAGGTGTTCCGGCCGGCGATCGCCGAGCCCTTCGGGCTGGCCGGCGCCGACCGGCTGGACGGGGCGCTGGCCGACCCCGCCCAGACACCGCTGTGCCTGAGCGTGCTGCGCGAGCTCATCGCTCCGCTCGAGCTGCGCGCGGGCGTCGGCGTGGGCGTCGTCGACCACAGACGCGACACCGCGGCGACCGACCGCGACGCGTACTCGGTCGCCCGCCGGGCGCTGCAGCTCGTGGTGCGCGACAAGGGCCTCACCCGCTACCTCGGCACCGGCGACCCCGGCGACGTGCTGCTCGGCGCCCTCTGTCGGCTGGTCGACCCGCTCATCCGGGCACGGACCGACAAACAGTGGGAGGCGATCGCCGCGTACCGGGAGCTCGGCCACCAGCGCGCCGTGGCCGAGCGGCTGGGCGTGACGCGTCAGAGCGTCGGAGATCGGCTGGCCGCCGGCAACCGGCGCGCGGTGGAGGAGGCCGACGCGGCCATCGCCGCGTACCTCAGCTACCAGCGCCGGCAGCGGTCGGTCGGCTGAGGGCGGCGGCGCGCCTTCAGCTTCCGGGCGGCGAGGGGACGGCGCAGTCGCCGCCCAGGTCCAGCAGCTTCTCCACCCCGTGCGGCAGCACCGCGGCGATCATCGCGAACTGCTCGCGACAGGCGCGCGGGCTGCCCGGCATGGTGATGATGAGCGTCCTGCCGCGGATGCCGCTCACCGCCCGCGACAACATGGCGTGCGGCGTCGTGACGAGCGAGCGCGCGCGCATCGCCTCGGCGAAGCCGGGCGCCTGGCGATCGAGCACCGACAGGGTCGCCTCGGGCGTCACGTCCCGGCTCGTCATGCCGGTGCCGCCGGTGGTGAGCACCAGGTTCACCGGCGTCTCGTCCGCCCAGCGTCGGAGCTGGGCGGCGATCTGATCCGCCTCGTCCGGCACGATCGCCCGCTCGACCGCCGACGCGCCCAGTTCGCGCAGCGCCTCCTCCAGCACGTCGCCGCTGGTGTCCTCTCGCTCGCCACGTGAACCCTTGTCGCTCACCGTGAGTACGGCCGCGTGGATGAGCGTGTTCTTGAGCAGCACGATCCCCTCGCCGGACCTGATCTCGCCGCCTTCGATCACCCTGGCGAAGATGCCCTCTCGCGGCATCACGCAGTCGCCGGCCTGGTGGAAGATCGCGCAGCGTGAGTGGCACTCCTTGCCGATCTGCGTGACCTCCAGGAGCGACTCGCCGGCGTACAACCTGGCGCCCACCGGGAGCTCGTACAGCACCAGCCCCTCGGTGGTGATGTTCTCGCCGAAGGCGCCCGGATCCACGCCGGGGCACGCGGCGAGCATCTTCTCGATGCTCTCGTTGGCGAGCAGGCTGACCTGTCGGTGCCAGGGGCCCGCGTGAGCGTCGCCCTCCACACCGTGCTCGACCACCAGCTTGATGGACTCCACGGCGTGCTTGCGCACGCCCTTCGTGCCGGCCACGTTGACGGACACGATGCGGCCGTCCACGCTGTGCGCGCTCACCCGGTCTCCTCCCGCGTCCAGTGCCCGCTGCGGCCGCCGCTCTTCTCGAGCAGCCGCACACCTGTGATCTCCATGCCACGGTCGACTGCCTTGCACATGTCGTACACGGTGAGCGCTGCCGTTGAGGCCGCGACCAGCGCCTCCATCTCAACGCCCGTACGTCCGCGCAACCGTGCCTCGGTCGTGATGCGCAGCCCGGGCAGCCCGTCGTCGGCCTCGATCTCAACGCCCACCCTGGTCAGGTTGAGCTGGTGACAGAGAGGAATGAGCTCGTGCGTGCGCTTGGCCGCCATGATGCCGGCAAGCCGGGCGGCGGCGAGCACGTCGCCCTTGGGGGCGGTCTCGTCCACGATGAGCGCCAGCGTCCCGGGTGCCATGACCACGGCGGCCTCCGCCCTCGCCACGCGCTCGGTCTCGTCCTTGTCCCCCACGTCGACCATCGAGGCACGCCCGCGGTCGTCAAGATGGCTGAGCTCGCTCACGTCACCCTCCGATCTGCGACATGGCGCGGTCGTTGGCCAGCGCCTCGGCGCAGCGATCGAACGTCTTGCCCGCCACGGCGGTGACGATGGCGTCGTGAAGGGCGTCCGGATCGGAGAGCAGCGGCTTGACGTCCGTCTCACGCCCCGAGAACAGACAGGTCCGCAGCCGGCCGTCCGCCGTGAGTCGCAGACGGTTGCAGGACTCGCAGAAGTGGTCGGAGACGCCGGCGATGAAGCCGATGGAGCCGCGTGCGCCGGCGACCTTCCAGTACTGCGCCGGCCCGTGCCCGTAGGGCCCATCGCTCCCGACCACGACGTGCTCGCGCATGAGCCGGCGCAGGATGTCGCCGGCCGAGAGCAGGCGGCCCTCCCCGCCGAGCTCCTCGCCGCCGGCGACGCGGCGGTCGAGCGGCATGAACTCGATGAAGCGGACGTGGACGTCGTACTCGCGGGTGAGCGCAACGAAGGAATCGAGCTCCTCCTCGACGCCCGGCAGCAGCAGGGTGTTGATCTTGACGGGCGAGAAGCCCGCCGAGAAGGCGGCGTCGACGCCGGCGAGCGCCGCCTCGAGGTCGCCGCCCCGTGTGATACGGCTGAAGCGGTCCGCGTCCAGGCTGTCAAGGCTGATGTTGACGCGGTGCAGGCCGTTCGCGGCCAGATCGGCGGCGTACCGCGACAGCAGCAGGCCGTTGGTGGTCACTGAGATGTCGTGGACGCCGCTCGTGCGGCTGAGCATGCCGACGAAGTCGGCGCACCCCAGCCGCACGAGCGGCTCCCCACCCGTGATGCGCACCTTGGAGATGCCGGCACCGGCGGCCACGCGCGCGAAGGCTGCGAGTTCCTCGTAGCTCAGGATGTCGGCATGGGCGCGCGCCGGAACGCCCTCGGGAGGCATGCAGTACGTACACCGGAGGTTGCACCGGTCGGTGATGGAGAGCCGCAGGTAGTCGACCCTGCCCTGTTCACGCTGGGAGTCGGCCATGGGAAGCCAGTGTACCGCTCGCGACCGCGTTCGTCACACTGGAGGACAACGGGATCCGGACGCTCGCTCGCGGGGGTGATGGCGAGGGACGATCAGCCCGCCGGCAGCACGTGCACGTCCTCCGGCCGCACAGTGACGGCCACCTTCTGGCCCACCGTGATGCCGGCGGCGTCCAGCTCGCCGGCGGGCACGAGCGCGTCCAGCGGCGCGGGAGCCTCCAGGCCGACCAGGACGTGGCCTCCCTGCAGGGTCAGGCGGTTCACGGTGGCGGCGGTCGTCGAGACCGGATCATCGGCGGGCGCCAGCCGCAGGTCCTCCGGCCGCACCACGACGACGACGGCCTCCGCCGGGAGCGGCGAGGCCGTCGGCAGCGCACCGCCGGCGTCGAGCAGCGCGAGACGCGGGTCCCGCGAGTCGCGGCGCGCCGGCAGGACGTTGCGCGCCCCGAGAAAGCGGGCGACCGCAGCGTCGACCGGCCGTCTCAGTACGTCCAGCGGTTCGCCGGCCTGATGCACCCGGCCGTCGATGAGCACCACACACTCGTCGGCGAGCGCGAAGGCCTCGTCGCGGTCGTGCGTGACGTGCAGCACCGGCAGACGGCGCTCGCGGCAGATACGCCGGAGCACCTCCTGCAGCGCCTCGCGCGCCTCGGGATCGACGGCGCTCAGCGGCTCGTCGAGCAGCAGCGCGCGTGGTCCGGCGGCGAGAGCGCGCGCCAGCGCCACCCGCTGGCGCTCGCCGCCCGACAGCGTCGCCGGGCGGCGGCCCAGGAGCGCCGTCACCCCGACCGTCCCGGCCAGCCGATGCACCTCCGCCTCGCGCGCCAGGCGCGGATGGCCCTCGCCGACGCCCTGCGCCTCGCTCGCGACGGCGCCGGCGCCGCGCATCCCGTAGGCGATGTTGGCGGCCACGGTGAGATGGGGGAACAGCAGACCGTCCTGGAACACGAGCCCCACCCGCCGCCGCTCCGGCGTGAGCCCCGTGACGTCCGCTCCGGCGAGCCGGACCCGGCCCGCGGCAGCTCGTCGTACGCCGGCCGCGGCCTCCAGCACGAGGCTCTTGCCGGCGCCGCTCGGCCCGAGCAGCACCACGTAGCGCCCGTCGCCGGCACGCAGGTCGACGGGCCCCACGCGGAAGCCGCCGGCCTCCACCTCCAGATCCAGCAGCTCGATCATCGCTCGCCCTTCCCCGCCCGCCGGCGCCGTGGGACCAGGAACGTGCGCAGCAGCAGGAACACGATGAAGGCGACGAGCACGATCAGCACCGCGGGCGGCTGCGCCGCACGGAGCCCGAACCCCTCGAACCGCTCGAAGGTGAGCACCGAGATGACCTTGGGGTTGTACGCGAGGATCACGACCGCGCCGAACTCGCTGATCCCACGGCCCCACATGAGCACCGCCCCCGCCAGCACGCCGCGCCAGGCCTGCGGGAACGTGACCCGGGCGAAGGCTCCGAACCGCGAGGAGCCCAGCGTGCGCGCCACGTGCTCGTAGCGCTCGTCCACGAGCGCGAACGCCTCGCGGGCGCCGTCGACGAGGAACGGGAGGCTCACGAACAGCATCGCCAGCACGATCCCGGCCACCGTCTCGGTGAACTCGATGCCGAGCGGAGCGAGCAGGCGGCCGACGATGCCCTGCCGTCCGTAGACGGTGAGCAGGGCGACACCGGCCGCCGTGTGCGGGAACACGATCGGCAGGTCGATGACGCCCTCCACGGCGCGCTTGCCCGGGAACTCCTTGCGCGCCAGCAGGTACGCGAGCGGCACGCCGACGACGAAGCCGATCACGGTAGCGATGAGCGCCGCCGAGACGGTGAGGACCAGCGAGCGGCGCACGTCGTCCTGGCGCAGCGCCTCTCCCAGGAGGCCGGCGCCGGCCTCCACGATCATGCTCGCCGCCGGGAGCACGACGAAGGCGAGCAGGACGACGCCCGCGGTGGCGCAGAGCGCCCAGAAGAGGGAGAAGGGCCGGCGGCGCATCAGCCGGAGCGGGGCGAGCGGCTCACCTGGAGCCGGCGCACGCCCGCCTCACCTCCTCCGGCGCGGCCGAAGCATCGTCCAGTTCCGGCGGCGTGAGCAGCGGCTGATGGTCCGCCGTGAGGATCCGCCGCCCCTCCGGCCCGAGCAGGAACGCTACGAACTCCCGCGCGAGCTCGGGGTCCGGCGCGTTCGCGGGAATCGTGAACGCGTACCTGATCAGGTCGCCCGTGAACTCGGGCCGCACGCTGGCGAAACGCTGGAAGTCAAGCTTGACGCGCACCGTACCGTACTCCTCACGACGGGCCGGGTCCCCCAGGTCGATCGACGGCGGAAGCTCGACGTACTGCAGCCCGTGCTGCCGGGCGACGCTCTCGTACTCGAAGGCGCAGTCCAGATCGCCCGACTCGAGCAGCGCGACCAGCTGGATGCTGGCGCCGCGCAGGACGATGCTGGAGCCGGCGCTCGTCTCCAGGATCTCCGGCACCTCGATCACGTCCGCGCCCTCCCGGTGCTCGACCGTGATGGGCGTGGTGAAGCGGCCCATGAGCATGTCCTCGAGCAGGAACGGCTCGCCGTACTCACGTTCCGCGAGCTGCAGCACCATGAGCGCCCGGTAGCCGGCCGCGTCGAAGCGCGGGTCGGCGAGGCCGAAGCGGACGTCGTCCTCGATGAGCCGGCGATGCCACGTCTCCGCCGTGAGCTCGCCGGCCAGCGGGCTCCGGGGCGATACCGCGAGCACCACCCGGTTGGTGGCGAAGCTGCAGTACCAGTCCGCCCACGGCGCGCCGGTCTGGGGGTCGTCCCTCTCGTACATGAGCGGCGGGATCAACTGCTGATCGGCGCTGGCGACGAGGTCCATGCGGTCGCCCAGCTCAGTGACGTGGCGCAGCACCTGGACACTGCCGTGCGCCTCCGTCACCACATCCACGCCCGGACGCTCCCGTTCGAACGCCGCCGCGACCTTCTCGAACGGCACGATGAGGCTGCCGGCGTAGATGAGCCGGACTTGCCGCTCGTCCGACCCGCAGCCGGGACCGAAGGCGGCGAGCGTGAGGACGGCGGCGAGCGCGGCGGCGAGCATCGTGGCCGCGCGAGACCTCGTCCGGAGGCGCGACCACCACCTCACCGCCGCCTCCTCACCTCACCCGCACGACGATGCGTGCGATTCCACCCGGCATCTGGGCGTCGCTCAGACCGGGGCCGACGAGCCGAACGGGAAAGTACTCGTCGGGCAGCTCGCCGCCGTCCACCTTGGACGACAGCACGATGGAGTCCTTGCCGGCGACGTCCCGGGAGTCGATGGTGACGACATCCCCGCGGATCGTCTCGATCTGGATGTCGTAGCCCTGCTTCGCCAGCTTGGCGTTGTAGGCTCCGGCGTCGTGCTTCTTCTGGTCGTCGACCATGCCGGCGACCAGATAGAGCGGGATACCCTCCCAGCGCCGGCCCTCGCCGTCGACCCAGCCCGAGCCGTGGCAACCGGGGGAGGCGCAGTTCACGTAAGAGGCGCGGTCGATCTTGCCCGGCACCGCGCCCTCGAGTTGCAGCTTCCATGCCGCGGAGGCCTGGGTCACCGAGACCTCCGCCAGCCACTTGATGGCCCAGTGTCCCTCCGTGACCTGGGCGGGCGTGGCTTGGGCGATGGCGAGCTTGAGGGGACCGTCGTCCTCCGGAATGGACTCGCCCTCGTGCTCGTAGGCGACGATCACGGTGAGCTCGCCGTCGGCCGGCTCCTCCTCCCCTGTGGCGGGGTCGAAGGTCGTGAACCCGTCGCCGGTGATCTGCCGGTAGGAGAAGGTCATGCCGTACCCGTCCTTGGCGACGATAGTGATGCCGTTGGCCTCGCTGATACCCCCGACGAGGTCGGCGAGGGCGGTGAGCGGCACTCCCTTGTACCTGGAGGGCGGTGTGATGACGCCGGTGCTGCTCTTGCTGCCGGCGTAGCCTTCGTAGGCCGGCAGCGCCCTGAGCTGCGCCATCGTGAACGTCTTCGTGGCGTCGTCGCCCCTGACCGTGAGCACCACGGGCCCCGTGGCGACGGGCGACGGCGAGTCGGCCTGGTCGCCGGAGCCGTCGCCGCAGGCGCCGGCCAGCGCGACCAGGCCCAACACCGCCGCGGTGAGCAGGACGAGCAGGCCGGCGCCCCGCTGTGCGCGGCGCCGGCCGTATCGCCTCACGCCCGGTCCCTTGCGTCGAGGTCCGGCCGGCTCACTTGGGCAGCAGGTAGATCTTGGTGATGCGGCCGATGGACTTGCGGGACGGCACGCGCTTCGCCGGCCCCACAAGCCGCAGTGGGTAGTACTTCGCGGTGAGCTCCGAGCCCATCAACCTGTTGGCCAGCAGGATGTTGGTCCTGTTGCGGACGGCGCGCGAACCGATGATCACGGACTTCTTGTTCGCGCCCACGATCTTGATGCGATACCCCTTGAGCGCCAGCTTCTCGTTGTAGGCGCCGTAGCTGTCGTGGCCGCGACCGCCGTCGACCTTGCCGATGCACAGGAACAGCGGGACACCGCTCCAGGTCTTCTTGTTCTTGGGATTGACCCAGGAGAAGCCGTGGCAGTTGGGCGTCGCGCACGAATCGTAGGAGCCGCGGTCGAGCGTGTACCTCTGGCGCTTGCCCTTCTTCTTGAGACCGTACATCTTGACCCGCCACTCGGCCACGGAACCGCGCAACGTGACCCGGTTGACCCACTTGACCATGTAGTGTCCGTCGGCGACCTGCTGGACGTCGCCGTCCTGCGCCGCAACGAGCCGCAGAGGACCGACATCGTTGGGCAGCGGCTGACCGTCCTGCTCCCAGATGATGGCGAAGGTCCACGGGGACTTGGGACTCTCCTCGGTCTTGCCGTCGATGTTGTAGAACTGCACGCCGTTCTTGTTCACGATCTGGTTGTAGGTGAACGTCATGCCGTAGTTGTCGGTCGCCGTGACGTCGCACGCGTTGAGCGTCGTCATGCCGCCGATCTCGGCCAGAACGCTCTCGAGCTTGACGCCGACCACCGGCTCCGGCGGATAGACGGTGCCGGCACTGTTCACGAAGCCGAAGTAGCCGCTGTATACGGGCAGCGCCTGCAGCTCGCTCATGGTGAAGCTCCTGGTCTGGCCGTTGCCCGTCACGGTGAGCACGACCGGGTCGGCGCCCCTGGCCTGCGGCGTGCCGGGTGCGACGGCCCCCGCCGCCACGACGGCGGCCACGGCGAGCAGCGCCAGGAGCGCCGCCGCCACGATGGTCTTGCGGATCCTCATGTTCACTCCCTCACAGCTTGAACGCCCGGCGGCGGCGCGGCGGGGAGAATGGGCGAGAAACCCCCGCCGCGCCGTTGGTGCCGGGTCGACTGCGGCTCAGAACCTGAGCCTGATCCTGATGACTCCATACGCGGACAGCTTGTTGTTGAACGGCTGGGTGATGGGCGGGCCCCCGACGAAGCGGAACGGAGCCTCGCCGCCCTCCAGCAGCTCGCCGTCCTTCATCTTGGCGACGATCCAGCGCTTGCGCGGCTTGCCCTTCCTCAGGAGAAGCTTGCTGGAGATCCTGGGCTTGTACCCGTCGCGGCAGATGAACTGGATGATGTAGCCCTTCTTGGCGCGGGCGCGGTTGAACGATCCCGGCTTCTTGTCGTCCACCTTGGCGATCAGCTTGTACAGCGACTGACCCTTGTAGACGCACTGGAGCGACGGGTTGATGTCGCCCGCCTTGGTGCCGTCCCAGACGACCTTGGCCGGGACCTTGTCGATGGGCAGCACGACGGTGCGGCGGCCCTTGAGGGTCAGCGTCCAGCCGCCCGGCGGCGGATCGTCAGGATCCGCGGTTGCCGCCGGAGCAGGCGTCTCCGCGCTGACCCCCTGTTCAAAAGGGAATGCTCCGGAGGTCGCCGGGACGATCCTGATGCGAGCCACGCCGCCGGGCTTGCGGTTGCCGAAGATGTTCGGGTCGCTGGAGACCAGCTTGAGCGGCCAGTTGGGCTTCCACGAGGCTACGTCGTCCTTGATGGAGGCCGTGCCCAGGAAGAGCGTCTCGCCGTCTGCCCGGTCGGCGACGACGAGAGCGTCCTTGAGCGCCGCGATCTCGGCGCTGGTGTACGTGGCGGTGAAGCCGTCCAGCCCCATGACCTCAACGTTGTAGCCTGGCGCCCTGGTGGCGAGCTTCACGTTGAAGCTGCCGGGGCGCTTGTCGTCGATGCGGCCGACGAGGCGCCACAGGCCGATGCCCGTGTAGGCAACGTCGTCGCTCGCGTTGTCGGGCGTCTTGGCCTCGTCGACCATGACGGTCGCCTTGACGCCCTTCTTGGCCTGCCAGGCGTGGAAGGCGAGGCTGGTCACCGGCATGTTCTTCTTGCCGCGCAACTGCAGCAGCCAACCGTAGGGCACCGGAGCCGGGGAGGCCGGTGCGGCCGGCACGATCTCCACGCGCACTACGCCGGCCGGCTTGCGATTGCCGAAGACGTTCGGGTCGCTGGAGACCAGCTTGAGCGGCCAGTTGGGCTTCCACGAGGCCACGTCGTCCTTGATGGAGGCCGTGCCCAGCGTGAGCCTGGCGCTGCCGGCGCGATCGGCGAGCACCAGGGCGTCCTTGAGCGCCGCGATCTCGGTGCTGGTGTAGGTGGCACTGAAGCCGTCCATGCCGTGGACGACGACGTTGTAGCCCGGTGGCCTGGTGGCGAGCTTCACGTTGAAGCTGCCGGGGCGCTTGTCGTCGATGCGGCCGACGAGGCGCCACAGGCCGATGCCCGTGTAGGCAACGTCGTCGCTCGCGTTGTCGGGCGTCTTGGCCTCGTCGACCATGACGGTCGCCTTGACGCCCTTCTTGGCCTGCCAGGCTTGATACGCACTGTGCGTGTACGCCATCCACTTCTTGCCGCGCAGCTGCAGGAGCCAGCCGTACGGCGCTCCGGCATCGCCCGAACGCATGGCCAGCGCAGGTGCGGCCGCGGCCAGCAGCAGCACGACCACGCCGGCCGTGATCAGGGCCAGTCTGGTCTTCATGGTCCTCCTCCCCCGGATACCTGTCGCGCCGCTCCGAGAGGAAGGGGCAGGTGCCGCGACGGCCGGAGCGCGAGAGGAGAGCGCGGAGGCCCGCCACGCTTGGCGCCGCGCAGGGGAGGCATGGAAAAGGGCCACCCGCACGCGGAAAGGCCCTGACGTTCGCCTTCTCCTTTCCGCTCTGGGAGACACGGCGGTTTCCCGCTGTACCCTGCCGGCATCCGGCCCCGTAGGCTGTGCCCGTAGGAGGCCGACGCTCGGAGAAGCAGCGCCATTCTAAGCAAAGCCTTAGCAGGGGGCAACGACTGCGTGGATGAAGCGAGGGCCGGGGGCGTGGACAGCTTGTCCTGCCCACGCCCCCGGCCCTCTCACGGCGCGGGACGGACGGCGCCGGGCCGTCCTACTCCGGTCACTTGTCGATCATCACCTCGGTGGCCTTGATCACGACTCTCACGTCGTCTCCGGCGGCGAGGCCGAGCGACTCCGCCGAGCGGCGGGTGACGGCCGCCGCTACCTCGTGGCCGGCCACGTCCACCACGATCTCGGCCATCACCGAGCCGAGCACCACGCTCTTGATCGTGCCCGGGAGCTGATTCCGCGCGCTGAGCGTCATGATTGCCTCCTGGTCGCTGCCGCCGACGGCCCGACGCGCCGGCGTCCTCAGGGGTCCCCTACCCGCCGCCACCCGCTTAGGAACACCAAAGTAGTAGACGCACCGTCGCTCACGAGCCGCAGAAAAAGGGCGGCGGGCCCGAGGGCCCGCCGCCCAAGCTGTGGTGCGGCGCGCAGAGCAGCCGCTTTCGCGGCGCTCTAGCGCGCCGCACCTCGCAAGTCACTCATGTGTCGTGGACCTCCTTTCCTCGTGGCTCCCGGCCGGTCCCGCCCCGTGCTGACGAAGCCACGAGGCCCCCCGGCCGCCTGCCCGTCCGAGCCCCTCAAGGTCCGAGCGGCTCGCGCAGGCAGGCGTCGGTCGGCGGTCCGCCGGTCTGCCAGTCCATCTCACGGATGGCCACCATCTTCAGCTCCGTCATTTCCCGAATGGCGTATTTCAACCCCTCGCGGCCAATGCCGGAGCCCTTGACGCCGCCGTAGGGCATGTGATCGACCCTGAACGTCGGCACCTCGTTGATCATAACCCCGCCGACCTCGAGCCTGCGAGCCGCGTACAGCGCCTTGTTCAGGTCGTTCGTGAACACACCCGCCTGGAGACCCATGTCGCTGTCGTTGCTGATCTCGATGGCCTCGCACAGGTCGCGGGCCTTGAGGATGCTGAGCACCGGGCCGAACACCTCCCGGGCGCACACCTTCATCTCGCGCGTGACCTCCGTGAGCACCGTCGGCCGCAGGCGGCCGTCCGCGTCCACGCCCCCGGCCGCCAATGTCGCCCCCTGGTCTACAGCCTCCTGGATCCAGCTCTTGACGCGCTGGTCCTCGTCCTCGCTGATGAGCGAGGCGACGTCGGTGGTCTCGTCCAGCGGGTCTCCTACCTTGAGCGCGTCGACCGCCGGTACGAGCTTCTCCAGGAATGCGTCGTAGACCGCCTCGTGCACCACGACGCGCTGCACCGAGATGCAGATCTGGCCGGAGTTGGCGAAGCCGCCGGCCACCACACGCTGCACCGCGAGGTCCAGGTTCGCGTCCTCGTCGACGATGGTCGCCGAGTTGTTGCCGAGTTCCAGCGTGATCATCTTCATGCCGGCGTCACTCGCGATCCGGCGTCCCACGGGAGGGCTGCCGGTGAAGCTCACCATGTTGGTGCGCTCGTCCGTCACCAGCTTCGTGCCGATGCTGCCGCCCGAGCCGACGACCACCTGCAGCGTGCCTTCGGGGAGGCCGGCCTCGGCCAGCAGCTCCGCCAGGCGCAGGGCGGTGAGGGGCGTGGAGGAGGCCGGCTTGAGCACCACCGCGTTGCCGCCGGCCAGCGCCGGCGCCACCTTGTGCGACGCCAGGTTGAGGGGGAAGTTGAACGGCGAGATGGCGGCGACGACGCCGCGCGGCTCGCGGATGGTCCAGCCGAAGCGGTGCTCGCCGCTCGGGTCGGCGTCCATCTCGACGAGGTCGCCCGCGGTGCGTTTGGCCTCCTCGGAGGCCCATCGGAACGTGCTGGCACCACGCTTCGCCTCCACGCGCGCGTCCTTGAGCGGCTTGCCGCCCTCGGCCGCGATGAGACGCGCGATCTGCTCGGCGTTCTCCTCGATGAGATGCGACGTGCGCTCCAGGATGGCCGAGCGTCGCCACGCCGGCGTCCACTTGAACGCCTCCGCCGCGACCCGCGCCCGGTCGAGCACCACGTCAAGGTCCTCGGGCGTCGTCGTCGGGATGCGCGCCAGCTCGGCGCCGTCCCACGGCGCCTGCAGCGTCATCACCTCTCCGTTCCCGTATGGCCCCGTGATGACGAGGTCCGGAGCGACACGGTCGCTGACCCGGATCCCCGCCGCGTCCTTCGCGGTGGTGCTCATACCGATCCTCCCCTCCGCCGGCTCTGCCGACGGCTGCTGGTGGCTTCTCTGCGGCGTGCTTTCCCGGCCGGGCCGGCCGGCTCACGCGCCGCCGCTGGCGGCGCCGGCCGGCCGGCCGGTTCCCTTCACAGGCGGAGCGGCGGCTCATGCGCCGGCGGGGGCCGTCGGCGCCCTATCCGCGGCCGCCCCGCCCTACTCGCCTCCTGTCACGGCCTGCAGTTCTCGCAGAACTCGACCCAGGCCTCGTCCTTGCTCGCCTCTCCGCGGAACGGCCGCCGGTCACTGAGCGGCACGACACCACCGTGTCCGTTGCCGCCGGGCCCGCGCTCTCCGGTCATCCCAGCCCCCATGGAGCCCGCGCCCTGCTTGCCGCGCTGGTACACGCCCATGGGTTCATCGGTGAGGTCGATGTTGATCTGCTTGACTTCGGTGTACTCGTCGAGGCCGTAGCTGCCCAGCTCACGGCCGATGCCGCTCTGCTTGTAGCCGCCCCACGGAGCCTCGCTGTAGGTCGGGTGGTAGGTGTTGACCCACGTGATGCCGGCACGCAGCGCCTTGATGACACGCATGGCCCGGGTGACGTCCTTGGTCCACACGGCGCCCGCGAGCCCGTAGATGGTGTCGTTGGCGATCCGTATCGCCTCTTCCTCGGTGTCGAACGGGATGACCACGAGCACCGGGCCGAAGATCTCCTCCTGCGCGATGCGCATGGAGTTGTCCACGTTCACGAAGATGGTCGGCTCGTAGTAGTAGCCCGCTCCGCTGAGCTTGTGACCGCCGGTGGCGAGGGTGGCGCCCTCCTCCTGACCGATGGCCACGTACCGCTCCACGGTCTGGAGCTGCTGCTCGCTGACCAGCGGACCCATCTCCGTCTCTCCGTCGAGCGGATCGCCCACCTTGATCGCCATGGCGCGGCTGACGAGCTCACCCACGAAGCGGTCGTGGATGGATCGCTCGACGAGCAGCCGGGAGCCGGCCGAGCAGACCTCACCGGTGCCGGCGAAGATGCCGATGAGCGCACCGTCGATGGCCGCCTCGAAATCGGCGTCGGCGAACACGATGTTGGGACTCTTGCCGCCCAGCTCGAGTCCGATCTTCTTCACGTTCTCCGCCGCCCTGCGCATGATGTGCTTGCCGACCTCCACTGAGCCCGTGAAGGCCACCATGTCCACATCCTGGTGACCGGCGAGGTGGTCGCCGATCTCGCCGCCGGGCCCCGTCACCACCTGGAACACGCCCTTGGGGAGGCCGGCCTCCTCGAAGATGCGCGCCAGCTCGAGGTTGGTCAGAGGGCTGACGGTGGCCGGCTTCAGGATCATGACGTTGCCGGCGGCCAGGGACGGTCCGGCCTTCCACGCCGCCATGAGCATCGGGTAGTTCCACGGCGTGATGCCGAC